>CAIMUS010000150.1 GCA_903844665.1 uncultured Pseudomonadota bacterium | reverse complement strand
GAATATATTAAATTATTCGGATAATAAAGCGCAAACATGTGCGGAGGTTCATGATGCCAAATTGAGAATTCAAAAGCTGCCTATCTTCAGTATTTGATTAACAATCAATGAGTTGGAGGATAATCGGACTGAACCAGCGCCATCTTTCATGGGAGCAAGTATTGAGAATTCAAGGGCTGCCTATCTTCAGTATTTGATTAACAATCAATGAGTTGGAGGATAATCATACTGAACCAGTACCGTCGCCTGGACCAGGAACATAAACCGATTGGAGCGTACTGGATTTTGGGCACCATTAAAAGGGGCGTAATCAGTCGTCCGCTGACCTGATAGGAGCGAGCTTGCTCGCGAACACCGAGTTTGCCGCCAACCGTTCCCTTCGCGAGCAAGCCCGCTCCTACAGGCGCCATGAATTGCCCGAAGTTAAAATGAGACTATCGTGGACCTGGGCGCCTTCCTGAAGGTGATCAATATTGGTTTAATACCGTCGGTTCTATCTCTATTCGCTCTCATCGCCGTATGGCTGCGGGCACGCCGTCGGCAATTGGCAGGAACGTCGCAATGCGAGTTAAACTTCTTATCGTTGTAGTGGTGCTGGCGCTGGCTGCCGTGGCAGCCGTGCTTTGGGTTAACCGGTCCCCGGAGCCCCTGATCCTCACCGGGCAGGCGTTGGCGCCGGAATTGCAGCAGAATATCAACCAGGTGACCGGGCTAAGGCTCAGCAAAGCCGGCAACCAGACCGTGGTGGATCTCAAGCGGACCGAACAGGGTTGGGTGATCGGCAATAAAGGGAATTACCCAGCCAATACGGGCAAGATCAGGGAGACCCTGCTGCTGCTGGCCAATGCCAGGTTGGTGGAGGAGAAAACCACTCTTCCCGAGTATTACGACCGCCTGGGGGTGCAGGATATCGAGGCTGCCAACGCCACCGGCGCCCAGGTGGTCATCGATATGCCGTCCGGACCGGTCGACTGGATCATCGGTAAAACCGCCGGGAGTGGCGGTGGCACCTATGTACGCCGCCCCGGCAGTTCCCAGAGCTTTCTGATCAACAGCACGTTGACGTTCCCGGGCGATGTCAAGGATTGGTTGGAGCGGGTGGTGCTGGACATACCGGCCAGCCGGATCCAGGCGGTCACTATCCATCAGCCGGGGGGAGAAACGCTCACGGTGGAAAAACAGGCGCGCGGCCAGGCAAACTTCAGCGTGCCAGGCATTCCGCCAAAGCGCAGCCTGAAGTCCGATACCGTGGCCAATGCGCTAGGTAACGGGCTGGCGGGCCTGTGGCTGGAAGATGTGGCCCCGGCGGGCACGCTGCAGCCGGCGGAGGATAAAGTCATTACCGCCGACTATCGCACCTTCGACGGTCTTAAGATCACCGCCAAAGCGTTCGAGACGAACGGCAGGCATTATGTACGCTTCGATGTCGGCCTCGATGAGGCACAGGCCAGGCGTTTCGCCGAGCCGGCAGCCGGCGCCCAGGTCACACCCGCCCCCATCGGCAAGCCGGCTGAAACCAATCCGGCCGCGGTTCGGGATGAGGCGAACCGGTTGAAAGTACGGTTATCTCCCTGGGTCTTCGCGATTTCGGCTTACAAATACGACGCCCTGAGCCGACAGATGGAGGATCTGCTCAAGCCGGCTCAGGCGGAAGAGCAGGAAGAGGAGGAACCTGCCGCTGTACAGGAGGAACCACCCGAAGAGGTTCCACCGGGTGAGGAGGCGGAGTCACCGATCGAGCCTGACAGCGAAGTCGCTCCGGAACCGCCCGGTGGGGATGAGAATGCAGGCCCCGCCATGGAGCCGGCACCCGACCCGGAAGCCGAACCGGCGCCGGAACATTAAGTTCGGTTGCAATAGGGTGCGGCGCTCCCAAGGCGCCAGTGGCAACGAATGTCTGGATAACCATTAGCGAGACTATAGCAAAAGTTGCTGGCTACGGCGGGAGGAAATCAACTAGAATCCTCCCGCCTTCATCACGACATTGCCTGCATCATGCCCGATTTCATCGATCTGTTTTTGCATCTCGACAAGCATCTGGCGGAAATCGTCAGCCAGTATGGCGCTTGGATCTACGCCATCCTGTTCGCCATTATTTTCTGTGAAACCGGTTTGGTGATCACCCCCTTCCTGCCGGGCGACTCCCTGTTGTTCGCCGCCGGGTCCCTGGCGGCAATCGGGAAAATGAACGTGCATCTGCTGTTTGCCCTGCTGGCGACGGCGGCCATCGTGGGCGATAACGTCAACTATGCGTTCGGCCGGTTCCTGGGCGAAAAGGCGCTGCGGGCGGAACATCCCCGTTTCCTGAAAAAGGAATACCTGGAGAAAACCCAGCGCTTTTTCGAGAAGCACGGCGTCAAGGCGATCATCCTTGCCCGGTTTGTCCCTATCGTTCGTACCTTCACCCCCTTCGTGGCCGGCGCCGGGCGAATGAGATACCTGCGGTTCTTCGGTTTCGATGTGCTCGGTGGTCTGTGCTGGACGAGCCTATTTATCTATGGCGGTTATTTCTTCGGTAATCTGCCGGTCGTCAGACAGAACTTTACCGTGGTCATCATGGCGATCATTATTCTCTCGATTATGCCGGGCATCATCGAGTACCGGCGCCATCGAGCCGGGAAACCCAGCACGCCCTGACCAGGCATTGCAGTCAGCGCGCCGCAAAAAAATATTATACAAACTTTATCCATTACCGCTTGACATTTCCTCAATTTAGGCTAAATTCTTGTACAACAACAGTACAGTTGTACAACCTGCTCCGAGGTGAACGTCATGCAACCGGCCGTAAAAGAGACTTTACCCATTGTTTTGCTACCCATCGCGCTCACGGCCGTGCTGACCGCCCTGCTGGCGCTGCCGGCTCTGGGCGTCAGGACGCTCCCCGGCGGGGATAGGCGGCTGGCAACGCTGGAAGCGGGTTTCACTGTCACCGTACCCGGCGATCCGGCCCTGGCCTACCGGCTTGAAGCCGCCCTGGGTGACTGGCTGCAGGCGCCTCGACCCTCGTCGCCGGCGGCGACCACAGCGGAAATCAAACGGCCTGTCCCCAGCGTTATGCTGTCCAAACCGGTCGTGCTTATCGACCTTTAGGTGGCTGGCGGGTTCGCTGTAAACTCCTGCAAGGCCGTGCGATAGGCCGAGTCAATCTCGTCGCCGAAACAGGTCAGGTAAACTATCTCGATGCGATTATCTTCGGCCAGAAAAGTCTGCACCTCGCGGATGGCTATCCGGGCGGCCTGGTCCACCGGATAGCCGAAAATACCACAACTGATGGCGGGAAACGCGACACTGGGCGCGCCATGTTCGGCGGCGAGTTGCAGACTGCGGCGATAACAGGAAGCCAGCAGCGCCGCTTCGCCCTGCCGACCGCCGCGCCAGACGGGACCCACCGCATGGATCACGAAGCGCGCCGGTAACCGGTAACCGCCGGTAATTTTAGCTTCGCCGGTTTCACATCCACCCAGGCCACGACATTCCACCAGCAGTTCGGGACCCGCCGCCCGATGGATGGCGCCGTCCACGCCGCCACCGCCCAATAAAGAACTGTTCGCCGCGTTGACGATGGCATCCACCTGCAAGCGGGTAATATCGGCCTGAATGATCTCTATCTTGCCCATGGTTTTTACTCCAGTGAAAGGTTAATCGGGAATGCTTCCAATCTATAATTTCCCAAGACAGCGCGCTACCAGCGCAGACCCCGCCAGGCCACGACAAAGCCCAGGGCGCTGACGCCGGCGGCCAGCAGATAGGTGGCTTCGGGTCCCCAGGAAGACCATAAATACCCGGCGGCGAGGCTGCCCAGCGCCCCTCCGGCGCCAAAGCTCGAACTGCTGTAAAGCGCCTGCCCCTGGCCCTGATGGCGCCCGCTGAAGAACTGATGGATCAGATGGATAGCCGTCGCATGATAGACCCCGAAGCTGAAGGCATGCAAAGTCTGGGAAAATAACAGCAAATCTAACTGTCCGGCATACCGGCCCAGCAGCCACCAGCGCAGGCTGGTCAAAGCCATGGCGATCAGCAGCAGCACCCGCGCTCCCAACGCCGGCAGCAGCCGGGGCATCAGCAGGAATATGCCAATCTCGGTGACCACTCCCAAACCCCACAGTGCGCCGATCAGGGGGCGGGAATAGCCCAGTTCTTGCAGATAAATGGAGAAAAAAGCGTAGTAGGGACCGTGGCTGAACTGGTTTAAAAAGCACACCAGCAACAGAGCGATTACCGCAGGCTGGCGGATAACCCCGCTGAGCGGTTGTTGCTGGGGCCGGGTATCGCGTTGCGGTTGTTCCGGCACGGTCAGGCTGTTCAGCCAGAGCGCGCCGAACAGCAGCAGCAACAGGCCGGGCACGCTGCCGATACCCCACCGCTGTACCAGCACGCCGGTCAACAGGGCGGAGACGATGAAACCCACCGAACCCCATAATCGAATGCCGCTGTAACGGTGCACCTGGGTCCCCAGATGATTCAGGGTGGTGCTTTCGAACTGCGGCAGCGCGGCGTTCCAGAAAAAGCTGAACAGGGTGATGACCAGCGCCAGACCGGCAAATGAATTGCCTGCCGGATAGACGCCGGCAAAAAACACCAGCGCCGCCAGACAGGCCAGGCGCACGATCCGCATCGAGCGGCCGGTATGATCGGCGAGCCAGCCCCATAGATTCGGCGCCACTACCTTGGTCCCCAGGGTAATGGCCGTCAGGGCGCCGATATCGGCCGGCCTCAATCCCAGGGACTGGAGGTATAAACTCCAATAGGGCAGAAACACGCCCAGGATGGCGAAATAACACAGGTAAAAGCCGGACAGGCGCAGATACAGACTGACAGAGGGCACGGTGTGATCAGCAGAGCCATTTTCCCGCTGCCCGGGCAGTTGCCCTGGCAGCTCACAGGGAGGAATAAACCGTAGAGACCTTAGCCGATCGCCCCGGGAATCGAGGGAACTATGCCGGTCACATCCAGATTCTGGGCCCGGTGGCGGAGGGCATGATCCATCAACACCAGAGCCACCATCGCTTCGGCGATAGGGGTGGCGCGAATGCCGACGCAAGGATCGTGGCGCCCCTTGGTGATGACCTCGACCGGCTCGCCGTGCAGGTTCACCGTTCTTCCCGGCAGGCGAATGCTGGAGGTGGGTTTGAGCGCAATGCTGGCGACGATATCCTGGCCGGTGGAGATCCCGCCCAGGATGCCGCCGGCATTATTGCTGAGAAAACCTGGCGGGGTGATTTCATCGCGATGCTCGGCGCCGCGCTGCTCGATACAGGCAAAGCCGGCGCCGATTTCGACCCCCTTGACGGCGTTGATGCTCATCAAGGCATGGGCCAGATCGGCGTCCAGCCGGTCGAATACCGGCTCGCCCCAGCCGACCGGCGCCCCGCTGGCGACCACGGTGACCCGGGCGCCGATGGAATCGCCGGATTTGCGGAGCGCATCCATAAAGGTCTCCAATTCCGCCACTTTATCGGGATCGGGACAGAAAAAAGGGTTGTTGTCCACTGCTTCCCAGATCAGCTTATCCGGGCGGATCGGCCCCAGTTGGGCCAGATAGCCGCGAATCTCCACCCCATAGCGCTCCTTGAGATACTTTCTGGCGATGGCGCCGGCCGCCACCCGGACCGCCGTCTCGCGGGCCGAAGAGCGGCCACCACCGCGATAGTCGCGGCAACCGTATTTGTGGTGATAGGTATAGTCGGCATGGCCGGGCCGAAACCGGTCCATAATCTCGTGGTAATCCTTGGAACGCTGGTCCGTGTTTTCAATCAGCAGTCCGATCGGCGCGCCGGTGGTTTTACCCTCGAACATTCCGGAAAGAATCCTGACGGTATCGGGCTCGCGGCGCTGGGTGGTATGACGGCTTTTACCGGGGCGGCGACGCTCCAACTGGATCTGGATATCGTCTTCCGACAGCGCCATGCCCGGCGGGCAGCCATCGACGATGCCGCCGATGGCTGGACCATGGCTTTCCCCGAAACTGGTTACCGTGAACAGTTTGCCAAAACTATTTCCGGACATCTGAACACGTTTTCAGTAGTCTACAAGGTGCTAGTCGACCGCCTTGGCGGCGGCAAGGTGGTTCGACCGCCGCCGCACGAACCGACGATTTTTATAGATGGCCGCAGGGACTTCAGGCAGCGGCATCCAGGCGACCACAGCCTTTTCCGGCAGAGATGCACCGCTGGCCTGCTCTATGTAGCTACCGTCATCGCCATCGAAATAACCGACGTGCACCGTCCCTGTGCGCAATTCAGAGGGGTATTCCAGGTAGAGTATGGCGGCTCCCCCGGGCGGCAGTGATTCTGTGGTGTCCACCCATTGGCTGGACAGGGTTTCAGCCAGCACCCGCGCCTGCGGTTCCAGTTCACAGACGCCGCGGGAAAAACACTCTTTACATTGCCTTGTCTTCGCCTTGCCATCTGCCGTAGTGTAACGGCAACCTCCGGCAAATATCATTAAACTCATACGGTTTTCTCCTCGTTCAGGACTGGGATCGACCAGTTCCAAGTTGGCCATGGGCAGCGATTGCCGCCAGCAAAGCCAGAATGAGATATTACGGTATAAAAAAATTGCTTGCTGTAAATTTTCCAGTGATGGAGACAAGTTGATACACTATTTTGTGTAGTAATAGCAAAGATAACACTACATGTAGTGCTCACATGTTCTCATCACTGGGAAATTTACACTACCAAAAAATTGTACCTGACAATCATGACAGATACATCAGAAAATGTCACATTTTATTACAAAACGATAAGCAAATCCTTAATTAACAATAATCTCGATCGAGGCTGTCGCTCATGCAATGATTCAGGCGGCAAGCCTCACATAGGGCAAGCAAAATAGTAAAAAGTTGCCGGTCCGGGCGATGGGAGTGATGTCGGGGGATGTATTTTGCAATAAATGATGGAGGGCGAAACTCCAATCTAATCGCAGGATTCCCTGATTTTCGTCTGATAGTCGTCACGCAGCTCGTGCAGCCTGTCGGACTCCCCCGCCCGATAACCCGTCACCAGTTTGTCCTCGAGGCGTTGCAGACGGCGTCTATAGCTTTCGCAGCGCGTTCGCCGGCGTGCCGTCTCCGCCTGCCGATGGCGCGTCTCCTCGCGGGCCTGAGTCTGGCGTTGTCGCGTCAGGCGCCGTTCTTCTGTTGTTACCTCCTGCAACAACTTTTGCTCGCCGGGTCGCAGCCCGGTCGCGGCGGAGTCCGCCGGCGGCGCGGCGACTTCTATCTGTTCGGTGGGAAACTGGGCGGGAGGCCGGTCGCCGTAATGAACCTGACCCGCCGCATCCGTCCATTTATAGACTTGAGCCTGGGTCGCCGTGGCCAGCAACCAGAATACGATTCCCAACCCTGTTCGCAGTCCTCTCTTCGAGGAAGGCGGCACGGCGGCGGATGGCTTCGAACAACCGGCCATGGCGGGAGACTTAAGTTGTATGCGCGCCTTCAGGAATAACCTGCCGTAGCGGACGGAAGCGCGCTGATAGCCGACGCGGAACTTACCCCTCTCCGCCGTTGCCGGGATGGAGAGGGGCAGGGTTCATGCTCGGCTAACCGGCGTAGCCGAGTTCCTGTTTGAGCGACTCGACCAGGTCGATATACTGCTGCATAGCCTCCTCTTTAGAAATGCCCTTTCGACCGGCCCAGGCATCGTACTTGGCGCGCGCGATGAGATCGGTAAATCCCGGGCGGACGCCTTGCACATCGCCTTCGGAACCTTGCTTGAACAGCGCATACATCTTCAGCTTGGTGGCGTTGTCAGGGGCCTTGCTCAGTTTGACACTTTCGTCAGAGGCGGTTTTAAAGCGGGCTTCTAAGTCGGACATAATCACTCTCTCAGCAGATCGTTGCAGTTTCCCACCGGTGTGGGGCAGTTATTTTGTGTAGGGCAGTTATTTTTAGTGCATTTTCGTCGATTGTGCAAGCTTGACGATAGTGCGCCCGTCAACCTGGCCATTGCCCGGACAGGACTACGCTCCTATACTGATTATAAAAATCAGCAGAGAGAGTAGTTCCAGCATGCCCAGCAACTCCGATCGTGAATCTATGTCCAGCGTGGACAACGCCTGGTTACGGATGGATCGTCCCTACAACCACATGTCGATCGTTGCCGTGATAAGCTTGGCGGACCGGCTGGACTTGGAACGCCTGAAGCAGCATATAGAGACCCGTATGCTGATTTATAAGCGTTTCAAACAACGGCCCGTCTATCACTCTACCGGCGCCTATTGGAAAACCGATGCTCACTTCGAACTCAGCAGCCACATCCGGCGGGTCGGGTTGCCAGGGGCACGCGGCAAGGAAGAGTTGAAGGAATTCGTCAGCAATCTGGTGAGTACCCCCATGGATCCGACCAAGCCCATGTGGGATATCCATCTGGTGGAGGATTATCGCGGCGGCAGTACGCTCGTCTTGCGCTGGCATCATTGTTATGCCGATGGGGTCGCCCTGATTCATGTTGTGTTATCCATGACCGATACAGCCCCTGATCGAGCGGCGGCCAAAACCCGTCCCCCGGCCCGTAAAAAGACCTCACACGAAGGGGATGAAACCCTGGGCGATATTTTCGGGCATCTGTTCCATCCGGTCGGCGAAGCCGTCGGTCACGCCGTCAAGGCGGGCAGAGATCTGCTGGAAGAAGGCGTGGATATAGTGCTCCATCCGGCGGAGACGGTAGACTACGCCCGCCAGGGTATCGATTTGGTGTCGGGTTACGCCCGCCAGGGCCTGGAGTTTGCCGCCGAAGCCGCCAGGTTACTGCTGTTGCCGGATGATCCCCAGACCCGTTTCCGCGGCAAGCTGGGGGTGACCAAATGCGTCGCCTGGGCCGAACCTCTGCCGCTACACGAAGTCCATCTCGTCGGCAAAGCCCTGGGCTGTACCATTAACGATGTCCTGCTTGCCTCGGTCGCGGGCGCGCTACGGTCTTATATGGTAGATCAGGGTGATACCCTGGACAGCCGGATGGAGATCCGCGCGGCGGTGCCGGTCAACCTCCGTCCCCTGGAGCAGGCCAAAAATCTGGGGAATGTCTTTGGAATGGTGTTATTGACGCTGCCCATCGGCATCGAGAATCCCCTGGAGCGTCTTTACGAGGTGCACCGGCGGATGGAGGAACTGAAGGGGTCCTATCAGGCTATTCTGACCTTCGGGCTGCTGGAGATCATGGGCCTGGGTCCCAAAGTCACGCAGGCCCAGGCCATGCGACTGCTGAGCAAAAAAGCGACGGCGGTGATGACCAATGTGCCCGGTCCCCAGCATCCACTGTATTTTTGCGGCTGCCAAATCACCGAAATGATGTTCTGGGTCCCCCAGGCAGGACAGGTCGGTATGGGCGTAAGCATCCTAAGCTACAACGACCGTGCCCACTTCGGCCTGATCACGGATCAGAAACTGGTGAAGGACCCGGAGGCTATCGTCGAGCGATTCAATCAGGAATTCGAAAAGCTGTTGTTGCTTACCATGATGGAACCCTGGGATAAGCGCCTCGACGCCGTCGCCATGGAGGCCGCCATCCAGGTTTTGGAGGCCCGCTGAATACCTGTTACCGTGAAAATCCCCGTAGGTCGGGTTAGGTGCGCCCTTCCACCCAGCCTGGAGATAGCAGAAACTTGGGGGCGCACCGTAACCCGACAGGGGAGCCAATTTTCATAGCCGGGGATGCTCTTTTCCCCGAGCCTGACCAGTTAGTATGTTTATTCTAATTAAGATAGTTATATTATTGAAATATCGGGGGAATTTACCTCGAACCCGGTGAAAGCGCACGGGTCAAGCTACCGTGCAGTAGCTTGATGTAATCGTGAATAGCTCGAAAAGAATTTTGAGTTAATTATTGTTCGGGATGAAAAACCAGCAGGCTTCCCTTAAAGATTTCTCATACAGGAGATCCACTCATGGTCAAAAAGCTGAAAATCCAGGGTGAAAAACCAGTTGTCGAAAGCGTCATGGAACTCACCCGCCTGATCTGGCTGGCCGGTCTGGGCGCATTCGCCAAGATCGAGGACGAAGGTGGCAAGCTATTCGAGGGATTGGTAAAAGAGGGTGAACGGCTGCAAGAACATACCAGGAAGATGGCCGATGATACCGTCGAAGACGTCAAGGATAAAGTCGAAGAGGTCAAGGAGAAGGCCGTCGATACCTTGGAGCGATTGGAAGAGGTGCTCGAAGATCAGGTGGCTCGTATCCTGAACCGCCTGGGTGTTCCCACCAGTAAGGATATCGAAGATCTCACCAGGCGGGTGGAGGCCCTGAACGAAAGCGTTAAGAAACTGACCAAGCCCTGACCGGGTTGGAAGCACGAGGTCTGCCTGAACCTCGGGAACGCTGCTTATAAGGGCCGGGTGAGTTGCCGTTAACTCCGCCGTACTGGACGATACCCCAGCGATTCCTGGTAGCTGCGGCGGTAGTTGTGGGTTGGCGTCAGCTATGGTTATATGTCTTCGTCGGCTTTATCGCCACTGATGTTTGCTTGAGCGGAGGAAGATAAGATGCTAAGAACCCAGCCTGAAGATCACAACAAAGCTACGGGGTCGCGGATAGGATTGGCGATGGCTGGGGGTGGTCCCTTGGGCATGATTTATGAGATCGGAGCGTTACGGGCGCTGGATGAGGCCATGGAGGGCATCGATTTTAACAATCTTTATGTCTATGTCGGCGTCAGTGCAGGCGCCGTTGTCGCATGCCCGCTGGTCAACCAGTTTACCACAGCGCATATGTGTCGCGTTTTTATCAAAAACGATCCCAGCGAGCATCCATTCAATCCACAAATGTTTTTGATGCCGGCATTTGGGGAATATTGGAAACGGCTGAAATCTATTCCCGGTTTATTTCTGGATTCGATCTGGCAGTTTATCAGGAATCCCTTCGATCTGGGATTACTGGAATCACTCACCAGCCTCGGTCAGGCTCTGCCGGCGGGTGTATTCGATAATGAGGCGATCCATGAATATATCGCGCAGATTTTCAATGTTGCCGGGCGCACCAATGATTTTCGCAAGCTAAAGCAGAAACTGTATATCGTGGCGGTAGACCTGGATACGGGAGAATCCGTGGTATTCGGTTCCAAGGGTTATGATCATGTCCCTATTTCCAAAGCGGTTCAGGCAAGCGCCGCCTTACCTGGCCTGTATCCGCCGGTAAAAATAGACGACCGCTATTATGTGGATGGAGCGCTGATCAAAACGATGCATGCTTCGGTGGCATTGAGCGAAGGGGTGGATTTGTTATTCTGCCTCAATCCGCTGGTGCCATTCGATGCCAATCTTGCGGCGCTGACGGGAGTATCGAAACATACCAGGCTGATGGAAGGCGGGATGCCGGTGGTGTTGTCGCAGACCTTTCGCGCTATCATCCACTCCCGCATGCAGGTCAGTATGGCCAGCTACGATACCCAGTATGAGAATACCGATGTCATCCTGTTCGAGCCCAACCGGGATGATCCCAAGATGTTTTTTACCAACGTGTTCAGCTTCTCCAACCGTCTCTGGGTATGCGAACACGCCTATCAAACCATTCGCAGCGATCTGCTGGCGCGCCATCGCGAGTTAGGCGAAGTGCTGGGGCGTCATGGCATCCGTTTGCGGATGGACATTCTGGGAGATAAAAAACGCCACTTCAGCACCGGTTTGCAGGAAGATGTCGAAGCGCAACGGGCGCCCGATATCCTGGACAGCCAGGCAGACATGGCCGTCACCGCGGAGGCTATCGAGGCTGTCGACGCCATCCTGGAGTCGGTCGAAAGTCGGGAGTATTCGGAACACTTCCGCTAACCCGCCGCCTCCACCCGCACCAGTACTATCGAAATATTGTCATTGCCTCCGGCCGCAATCGCTTGTTCGAACAGGTTGTAAACGCTCTCTTGCAGATTCTCCTCCAGGCTTGCCGCCAGTTGATGCCGGTTCAGCATATCGGTCAGGCCATCGCTGCATAGCAGGTACAATTCTTCTTTTTCCAGGGCCTGCGTTACTATATGCGGCGCCATTTCCCGGTGCATCTCCAGCCCCCCCAGGCATTGGGTGATGATGTGGCTCCTGAAAAGGGTGTCCGCCACGCCAAAGTAGATGGCTTCGGGGGTATCGTCGTTACTCACTTGCAGCAGTTGGTTTTGTCGTTGTCGGTAAATCCGGCTGTCTCCCACGTTGAAAGCAGTAATCCCGGTGGGCGCGATGATCAGCCCGGCTACGGTAGTACCCATCCCGACCAGATTCGGCTGCGATCTCATCTCCTGCTGCATGTCGGTGTGGATCCGGCGCAGGCAGTCGGCGACAACCGCTTTATCCTTACCCAGGGCGCCGGCTTCGGCGCTTAGCCGCTGGGCGGCATAACGGCTTGCCACTTCACCCGCTGCATGACCACCCAGTCCGTCCGCCACCAAGCAGAGCAGAGGCTCTTCCACCTGAAGGGTGAACTGCGCAGATTGCTCCATGGCGCCCTGTCCCAGCCAAGCGCCGACGGCGACACAGTCTTCATTATGTGGACGGATCAGGCCAGGATGGGTAAAGGCGGCTACGTGGACGCATAGCGTCTTGTGCATCGATCTTCCTCACTGCCAGGCAGCCAAAGTTTTTATTTTTCCCAGTTTAGAGGAAAACTGCTCCCGATAGAAGGGCTGTTTAAGTAGAATTAAAATTAGGAGTTACGCAGCATGTAGGAGTTACGCAGCATGTAGGGGCGGTTCGCGAACCGCCCCTACATGCTTGCTCGCGAAGAGCATACGGGCAGCAACGCGGCTGGATTCGCGAGTAGGGGCGGTTCGCGAACCGCCCCTACTCCTACGAACGACGTTAATGCAATGACTTAAGCAAGAGGCCGAATGATGACAGATGAAACCCCTTCTTTCCGGCAGGCGATCAGGAGTGTTCTAGCCGCTTTCCTCGGGGTGCAAAGTGATAAGAACCGGGAGCTGGATTTCAGGCAGGGCAAGCCGGCTCACTTTATCGTTGCCGGCTTGCTGCTGACCCTGCTGTTTATCCTGGTGGTGTGGGGGGTGGTAAAGCTGGTGCTCACTGCCGCCGGTGTTTAATGATTCTCCGCCCGCCCGCACTCGATCAAAAAATACCGCCTGGCAGTTAAGAATAAAGCACTGCCGCTTTAGAACAACTGCTGAGGGTGCATAAAGTGGGTGGCATAAGATTCCCCCCACTTTATGTCTCTGAATTTGAAGCGGATTATTAGAATTGCCTGGTTCGGCGACGCAACGGGACCATCAGCGCCGCCAAGCCGACCATCAACAGCATCGATGAATTGGCCACTGGCACTGACGAAACAGGCTGAAAAGGAAATCGTAAAGTACTTGCATTACTACAAACAGCGGAGTTAAAACTGGCTCGTTCTCGCATACAGGCATAAGGAGCATTATTACCGGGTGGAGGAGTGGTCCAATAATCGGTATCGAACCATGCAGATACTGCATTGAAAGTGGCACTATTTTCAGCTTTTAACACAAACTTTGCCTTTATCTCATTGAGGGTTGTATTAACGATGAGGTCCCTTAAAAAAGGACCGAGGGTGGGAGAGGAAACACATAAACTTGACGGACAGCCAGGAATGCTGGAACTGACGCCAACAGTCAAAATATCTAAATAATCTTTCCATCCAGAACTGTTTAGATTATTAGAGATAAGTAATTGGATCAAACTATTATTTAATACTGATGTGGGAGGTTGGGCATTGGCTGCTGCAACTAGAGACACAGAGCTGTCAAATACAGCAGTTAAATCTATAACATCCCTACTATTATTCATCTGCAAGGTAAAAGAGGTAAAAGGCAATATTGTCCCGCCGTTAGGTGGTGGTCTAGTATCATTAACAGTATTAGGAAAAATTTCGAGGGTATTAATCGGAGTCGCACCAACTTCCTGCTGCGCCAGCAGCAGCGGAAACAACGCCAACATGAGCCATTTCTTCATTTCAACACCTGCCTTTTGAGTCGTGGAAGAGGTCAGCAGACCAGCTTTGTCATCTGATGTAACTTTATCCTATAAGATATAACCAAAGTCATGGGAATACCAAGAACTTTTTTGTAACTGTAACGCCCGGCCCGTCCATGCCTCACGATAGCCTAACAGATACTATGTTACAAAATGTTAAAAATCCAGCAAACCAGTCATGACCGGGCAGCAGCCGGTTGAACACGCGGCGCTGGACGTCGTGGTCCAGCAGGAAGGCGACAAAGGTTTTGGCTGAAGGACTGAGGTAAAACAGCCCGATGACAGCCAGATACAACAGCAGGGCGCCCAGGCGGTTATGCGGACTGCCAAAGCTGAAGGCGGTGCCGAAAGAGTTTTTCAGTCTCATGCCCTGCAGATTCACGCTGTAAAGCTCATCCAGCAGCAGATGCACCAGGCAGCCGGCGAACAGAAAACTGCCGCACAGCCACGCCTGTAAGGCCGACGCGCCGAAGCCGCGGTAAGCCAGCAGGACAGTCACCAGGCCGAACAGTGCGGCGGCGGGGACCGAGTGAATCAACCCCCGATGCACGGTGAAGCGGTTAAAAAGAGTAAACAAGCCATGGCGGATCAGGATATAGCAAGCCAGCCACAGGATAACCAACTCTGCCAGAGAATAGCGTTGGCCCACCGCGAACAGCATCAGGAAACCGGCCACCACGGCCAGGATATGAAAGGCTATCCGCACCGGAATCGAGTGGCTGGAGTCGATATCCGGCAGCAAGCCGCCGATGAATCCCAGTGCAAAATAGCCGACGACAGCCGATCTGACCACCTCGCCGGTCATGAACAGACCGGTGGCCAGCACCCCGCTGACCAGCGCGGCGCCCATGGCATGGGTCTTGAAATCCGCCATCGTTCGCTTCTTCCGGGTGGAGCCGGCTTCCAGCCGGCTGCAACTGGATGGGCCGGCAGGAAGCCGGCCCCACGGGCTAACCTTGCTTTAAGATAATAACCAGATCGCTGATCGCCGCGTTGGCGCTGGCGATATAGGAAGCCATCACCAGGGAATGGTTGGCCAGCAGGCTGAAGCCGGTACCGCTCAACACGACCGGGCTCCACATCCGGGCGCTGGCGGCTTCCAAGTCCCGGATGACCTGATCCAGCGACACTTGAGCATTCTTTTTACTTAATACCGGCTCAAAATCGATGGCTATGGCTTTCAACATGTGGAGCAGCGCCCAGGTATAGCCGCGGGATTCATAGAATATATCGTCGATCTGCAGCCAGGGCGTCTGCACCCATTGCTGCCCGGGGGTTGGGGTGGACTGGCGGGCGCTGGCATCGCCAGACAGATCGGTATTCAGGCGCACCTGACCGACGCTGGCCGCCAACCGCTGAGTAAAACTGCCCAGCCGTTTTCTGACCAGTTCCAGGTAAATCGCCAGGTTGTCGGCGCGGGTGAAAAACTGACCGTCATAATCCTTTTCGTCCGACAACCGCTCCAGATAACGATACAACGCGCTGACTCCCTTTTCGTATTCTCCCTCTGTCGAAGGCAGCATCCAGGAGTTGGAGTCATAATTGAACTGCGGATCGGCTACCGCCAGGTCTTTATCTTCCACCGACTGGGTTTGGGAACGGCTGAAGTCGTTGCGCAGGGCGCGCACCGTATCACGCAGTTCCGTCAAGACCCCGAATTCCCAGTTGGGCATATTGTCCAGATAGATGCCAGGCGGGGTTTTATCGTTGCTCAAATAGCCACCCGGCTTATGCAGCAGGGTTTCGGCGATGCGGATGGCGGTGGCGGTGGTCACATAACCGGGCACCAGCTTGGCCTCATTGTGCTGCGCCTTTTCCAGGGCATTCCCGCGCACATCGAAAAAGCCCGGCGTGAAGGACCAGATCACCCCCAGCACCACTACGACGATGGCGTAGGTCAACAGCAGCAGGCCCGCCGTCCACAGCAAGCCTTTTTCCTTCCAGGTACGGGGGTTGTAAGCCTTGGCCAGGCGCCCCACGCTTTGCCTGGTTTTATCGGCCAGCACCTGGGATTTGGTGCTTTCAGGATTCTGTTTGTCCACAATACTCTCCTTCAATTTTGGAGTTATCAGGTGGGTAGTGATGAGTTACAGCCGTTGCATCCGTTGTAACTGCTCGTCCAGGCGGGTGACAGCCGCTTTTATCTCCGCCACCCGGGCGCGCTCTTTCTCGACCACCTGCGCCGGCGCGCGCCCCGTGAAATCGACATTATTAAGCTTGGCCTCGCCCCTTTCGAGTTCCTGTCGCAGTTTGTCGAGTTCGCGACTCAGGCGGGCGATTTCGGCCTCTTTATCGATCAGACCGGCCAGGGGGATCAACAGCTTCATCTCCCCGACCAGCGCGATCGCCGCTTCCGGCGCCGGCGCGCTGTCCTCCAGCCAGGTCATCGAATCCAGCCGCCCCAGGCTGAGGAGCGCGGCGCGATTCCGCTCCAGCCGTTGCCGGTCCTCGGCGGAACCTTGTTGCAGTAGAACCGGCAGCCGCTTGCCCGGCGCAATATCCATTTCCGCGCGAATCCGTCTGATCCCCAGCAGGACTTGTTGCAGCCAGCCGATTTCCGCGACCGCCGCGCTATCCAGTTGACTTCTATCCGGCAGGGGAAAAGGCTGGAGCATGATGGTATCGCCCCGCACTCCGGCCAGCGGCGCCACCCGTTGCCAGATTTCCTCGGTAATAAAAGGCATCAGCGGATGGGCCAGGCGCAACAGCGTTTCCAGCACTTGCACCAGGGTGCGGCGGGCGCCCCGGCGGGCGGCCTCGGAACTTTCCGCCTGGGTCAGGACCGGCTTGGAGAGTTCCAGATACCAGTCGCAGTACTCGTTCCAGACGAATTCATAAAGGGTCTGGGCGGCCTGATCGAAGCGGTAGTTCTGAACCGCCGTGTTGACCTCCTGCACCGCGGTCTGGAGCCGGGACAGAATCCAGCGGTCCGCCAAGCTCGCTTCGACCTCGCCGCCGGCCAGGCCGGTGTCCTGACCCTCGGTATTCAACAGCACATAGCGGGCGGCGTTCCACAGCTTGTTGCAGAAGTTGCGATAGCCTTCCACCCGCCCCAGGTCGAAGACGATATCGCGTCCGGTCGTGGCCAGGGCGGCGAAAGTAAAGCGCAGCGCATCGGCGCCGTGGGGACGAATGCCCTCGGGAAACTGGCGGCGGGTGGCTTTTTCGATTTTGGGCGCCAGTTGCGGCTGCATCAGACCGGTGGTGCGCTTGGCCACCAGATCTTCGAGTGCAATCCCATCGATAATATCGAGCGGGTCCAGCACATTGCCCTTGGATTTGGACATCTTCTGGCCGTCGGCGTCCCGCACCAGCCCATGGATGTAAACCGTCCTGAACGGCACATCGTGCCTGAATTTCAGGCCCATCATAATCATCCGGGCCACCCAGAAGAAAATAATGTCGAAGCCGGTCACCAGCACGCTGGTGGGATAGAAGGTGTTCAGTTCCTGCGTTTGTTCCGGCCAGCCCAGGGTGGAGAACGGCCAGAGCGCCGAAGAGAACCAGGTGTCCAGCACATCCTCGTCCTGCCGCAGCGCCACCTCGGGCGCCAGGCGGTGGCGCGTCCGGATGTCCGCTTCGCTGCGCCCGACATAGACCTTACCCTCGGGATCGTACCAGGCGGGAATGCGGTGTCCCCACCAGATCTGCCGGCTGATGCACCAGTCCTCGATGTGGTTCAGCCATTCATAGTAGGTCTTATCCCAGTTTTCCGGGATGAATTTGATCCGTCCGGTTTTTACCGCGGCGATGGCCGGTCCGGCCAGCGGCGCGGTCCGAACAAACCACTGATCGGTGAGCAGGGGCTCGATGACCGTGCCGCTGCGGTCGCCACGCGGAATCATCGATTTGTGCGGCTGCACCGATTCCAGCAGGCCCGCTTCTTCCAGATCGGCGACGACGCGCTTGCGGGCTTCGTAGCGGTCCAATCCCCGGTAACGCTCGGGAACGGTGTCGTTCAGCCTGGCGTCGGGGGTGAAGATATTGAGCAGGGGCAGTTGGTGACGCTGGCCGACCATGTAGTCGTTGAAGTCATGACCTGGGGTGATCTTCAGGCAACCCGTGCCGAACTGGGGATCGACATAGTCGTCGGCGATAATCGGAATCCGCCGCCCGGCCAGCGGCAGGATCACCTCCAGGCCGATCAGACGCCGGTAGCGCTCATCGTCGGGATGCACGGCCACGGCCGTATCGCCCAGCATCGTTTCCGGACGGGTGGTGGCGACCACCAGATCGCCGCCGCCGTCCGCCAGGGGATAGCGGATATGCCAGAGGAAACCGTTTTCCTCGTCGCTGATGACCTCCAGATCGGACACGGCGGTGCGCAGTACGGGGTCCCAGTTCACCAGCCGCTGGCCCCGGTAGATCAGACCTTCTTCATAGAGGCGGATAAAGACTTCCTGCACGGCCGCGGACAGGCCGGGGTCCATGGTAAAGCGTTCCCTGGACCAGTCCAGCGAAGCGCCCATGCGCCGCAACTGCCGGGTGATAGTGCCGCCGGATTGGGCTTTCCATTCCCACACCTGGGCGATAAAGGCGTCCCGGCCCAGGTCGTGGCGGGTCTTGCGCCCGGCGGCCAGCCGTCGCTCCACCACCATCTGAGTGGCGATACCGGCATGGTCGGTACCGGCCTGCCACAAGGTGTCGGCGCCGCGCATGCGGTAATAGCGGATCAAAGCGTCCATGATAGTGTCCTGGAAGGCATGTCCCATATGCAAGGTGCCGGTGACATTGGGCGGCGGGATCATGATGCAATAGGGTTCGCCCTGACCGGAAGGCGCGAAATAACCGCGCTGCTCCCAGCAGTCGTACCAGCGTTGCTCGATGGCTTTGGGATCGTAGGTCTTATCCATTACGGTATCGTGCTTGCTCAGGCGGAAAGGTGCTACGGGGCGCGTAAGGTGGCACAGTATAACCCAAAATAAGGTGTTGTTCGGTAGGAGCGAGCTTGCTCGCGAATTCGACCGGTTGCCACCGTGCATCCTTTCGCGAGCAAGCTCGCTCCTACAAACAATGGCGCGCCTGTTTTGTCAACAATCCGGGTTAAGATGGACCTGGCTTAAGTACGATTAAGCATTTTGCGAGGAATTTTTATGCAATTACTCCTGATTCGTCATGCCGCCGCCGAGGATGCGGAGGCTTTCGCCGAGCTTGGCGGCGCCGACGCCGGGCGTCCCCTGACCGAGCCCGGCCGCAAGCGCATGCGCAAAGGCGCCAACCGGCTGCGGACCCAACTGGAAGCTATCACTATCCTCGCCTGCAGCCCACTGCAACGGGCGCGGGAAACGGCCGAGATCGTCGCCCGCGCCTTCGGCGATATTCCGCTGGTCGAGCGCGAGGACCTGGCGCCCGACAGCGACTTCGAGCCGCTGCTGCACTGGCTGCGCGAATCTTCCGAGGCGGGTACGCTGGCGCTGGTGGGGCATGCGCCGCATTTAAGCCGGCTCGCGGGCCTGCTGCTGACCGGCGAGCCCCGCCTGTTGTTGGATCTGAAAAAAGGCGGCGTGGCCCTGCTCGAGTTCTCCGGCGCGGTAGCTCCCGGCGCCGGCAGCCTCCGCTGGCTGCTGACTCCCGCGCAATTACGCAGCCTGAAAGAAGATTGAAGCGGGCATAGTCAAAATCCGGCAAAAATTCCACAATACGCGGGATTCACTGCCTGGGAAATCATCGCCGTGTCCGACACCATTGCTGCTATCGATCTGGGTTCCAACAGTTTTCACATGATCGTCGCCCGGCTGACGGAAGACGGTCATCTGCTCATGCTCGACCGATTGCGGGACATGGTGCAGTTGGCCGCCGGCCTGGACAGCCGGCAGCGGCTGGCCGAGGAGGCGCAAAGTCGGGCGCTGGAATGCCTGGCCCGCTTCGGCCAGCGGCTGCGCGATGTGGCGCGCGTGCGGATCGTCGGCACCAATACCCTGCGGCAGGCCCGTAACAGCGCCGAATTTCTGGCCAAAGCCGAGGCGGTGCTGGGCCATCCGGTGGAAGTGGTGAGCGGAATGGAAGAGGCGCGGTTGATCTACCTGGGAGTATCCCACAGCATCGCCAGACTGGAGGGCCGGCGGCTGGTGGTGGACATCGGCGGCGGCAGCACCGAGCTGATCATCGGCGAGCGTTTCGATCCCTTGTATCTGGAAAGCCTGGGCATGGGCTGCGTCAGCATGACACAACGGTACTTTCCGGACAGCCGGATTCGGGAAGCCGATCTACGGGCGGCGGAGCTGGCGGTACGGTTGAAGATGGAGCCGATCACGCTGCGCTACCGGGAACTGGGTTGGCGGCACGCCATCGGCGCTTCCGGCTCGATCAAGGCGATTCGCGACGTGGTCGTTGCCGAGGGCTGGAGCCGGGATGAAATCACTCTGCCCGCTTTACAGAAGCTGCGGAGCGCGCTGCTTGCGGCGGGGAAGGTAAATGCCATCGCCGAGCGCTGGAATCTGCATCCGGCGCGCGCCAGAGTGTTTACCGGCGGCTTCGTGGTGCTGTACGGACTCTGCGACAGTCTGGGAATAGAACAGTTACAGGTTGCCGACGGCGCCCTGCGGGAAGGTCTGATCTACGACCTGGTCGGGCGTATCCGCCATGAAGACGTGCGCCACCGCACCATCGCCGCCCTCAGCAAGCGTCACGATCTGGACAGCGGCCAGGCCGAATTGGTCAAGGCGACCGCATTGGAGCTGCTGACCCAGGCCCGGACCGACTGGGGCCTGGAAAACGAGGATTTCGCCTATGCCCTGGAGTGGGCCGCCCGCCTGCATGAAATCGGGCTGCTTATCAGCCACAACCAGCATCACAAGCACGGCGCTTATGTCGTGCAGCATGCCGACCTGCCGGGTTTCTCCAACAGCGAGCAGACCTTGCTGGCGGCCCTGATCCGGGGACAGCGGCGCAAGTTTCCCAATAAAATCTTCACCGAACTACCCAGAGATATGATATCGCCGGCCCGACGGTTGTGCGTCCTGTTACGGCTCGCGGTGGTGCTGCATCGCAGCCGCAGCCGACAGCCTTTGCCGCCTTTGCAATTGCGGGTCGATGGGCAGCAGCTTGAGCTGCGGTTTCCGCCGGGTTGGCTGGAGGAGCATCCTTTGACTCGCGCCGATCTGGAGGTCGAAGCGGAATATCTCAACCAGGCGGATTTCAGGCTGGAGTTCGGGGCGGCGGCTTAGAGGCATTGCCGGAAACGGCCTTCGGCCTGCATCCGGGCTACCGCTTGAACCCGCCTGGCTCGTAGATTGGGTTGAGGAACGAAACCCAACGTTGTGAGGATGAAACTACTGTTGAGGTTCCTCAAGGGGGATTTTACGTTTACGTAAGCGTGATATAGTTTATAACTATGCTTTCCTCACGAGCAGCCGATGCCGCGTATGACAAGAACTCAGCAAGCCGCCACGTATACCATTACCGATCTTGCCAGAGAATTCAATCTGACCACCCGCGCCATCCGCTTCTATGAGGATCAGGGACTGCTGAATCCCCGGCGCGATGGCCGCAAGCGGATCTATACCTATCGTGACCGTACCCGCCTGAAGCTGATCCTGCGCGGCAAACGGTTGGGGTTCAGTCTCAGTGAGACCCGGGAACTGTTCGAATTGTTCGACAGCACCCACGGTGAAGAGAAACAACTGTGCCGGTTCGTCAAGATACTTGGGGAGCGGCGCGCCATCCTCAGGCAACAGCAACGGGATATCGAGGCGATCCTGCATGAGATCGACACCGCCGAGACGGAATGCCAGAAACGCCTGACGGAACTGGAATATCCCTGGGAAAGCCGGTCCAAGCCGCTGCTGGACCGGCGGGAACTCCCCAAGCTGGAACAGCAGGGATAGCTGCCGTTGTCGCCGGCATAACTGGTCATGTTTCTGTAGCCCCGATGTCGGGTTACGACGCGCCCGTAACGTCCCTGCTATTGGCCGGCTCGGTGGAGGGCGCGTCTAACCCGACCTACAATGCCGGACCGGTATATTGACGTTTACGTAAACGTAAGGTACGTTACTGCTATATCTATTCAGGCCGAAAGCGTTGCCCTCGCTTTCCCCATCCGCTATCCAGGAGCTCCCATGATTCAGTTACCTTCGTTGAATTTCGCCCTGGGCGATACTATCGATACCCTGCGGCACTCGGTACAGGGCTTCGCGGCGAAGGAAATCGCCCCCCGCGCGGCCGCGATCGACAAAAGCGACGAGTTTCCCATGGATCTCTGGGGTAAGTTCGGCGATATGGGACTGCTGGGCATCACCGTGGAAGAGGAATACGGCGGTACCGGCATGGGTTATCTGGCCCATATCGTCGCCATGGAGGAAATCAGCCGCGCCTCCGCCTCGGTGGGCCTGTCCTATGGCGCCCACTCCAATCTCTGCGTCAATCAGATCCGGCGCAACGGCACTGAGGCGCAGAAGCAAAACTACCTGCCCAAACTGATCAGCGGCGAGCATGTCGGCGCGCTGGCGATGAGCGAGCCGGGCGCCGGTTCCGATGTGGTGAGCATGCGGCTGCGCGCCGACCGGCAGGGCGACCGCTATATCCTGAACGGTAACAAGATGTGGATCACCAACGGTCCCGACGCCGATGTGCTGGTGGTCTACGCCAAGACCGATCCCAACGCCGGCCCGCGCGGCATCACCGCGTTTCTGATCGAGAAGGGATTCAAGGGTTTTTCCGTGGCGCAGAAGCTGGACAAGCTGGGGATGCGCGGCTCCAATACCGGCGAGCTGGTGTTCCAGGACTGCGAGGCGCCGGCGGAAAATATCCTCGGCAAGTTGAACGAAGGCGTTAAGATTCTGATGAGCGGCCTGGACTATGAGCGTGCCGTATTGTCCGCTGGCCCGCTGGGGATCATGCAGGCCTGCATGGATGTGGTCGTGCCCTATATCCACGAGCGCAAACAGTTCGGCACCCCGATCGGCGAGTTTCAATTAATGCAGGGCAAGATCGCCGATATGTACACCACCATGAACGCCTGCAAAGCCTATGTCTATGCCCTGGGCGCCGCCTGCGATCGGGGCGAGACCACCCGCAAGGACGCCGCCGGCGCCATTCTCTACGCCGCCGAGAAAGCCACCTGGATGGCCCTGGAGGCGATCCAGTGCCTGGGCGGCAACGGTTATATCAACGACTATCCTACCGGCCGGTTGCTGCGCGACGCCAAGCTTTACGAGATCGGCGCCGGCACCTCGGAAATCCGCCGAATGTTGATCGGCCGGGAACTGTTTGCGGAAACCGCCTGATCCAGACGCCAACACATTTGGAGGAGAGCAAGCCATGAGTCAGAACCCGATTGTCATTGCCAGCGCCGTGCGCACTCCGATGGGTGATTTTCAGGGGGCGTTCACCGGCGTGCCGGCCACCCAACTCGGCAGCGCCGCCATCCGCGCCGCAGTGGAGCGGGCCGGCATCGAACCCGGAGACGTCGAAGAAGTCTTCATGGGCTGCGTGCTGCCCGCCGGCCTGGGACAGGCGCCGGCCCGTCAGGCCAGCCTGGGCGCGGGCATTCCGATTACGGCGCCCTGTACCACGATCAGCAAGGTCTGCGGTTCGGCGATGAAAGCCACCATCCTGGCCCACGATCTCATCGCCCTGGGCAACGCCGACATCATGGTGGCGGGCGGCATGGAGAGCATGACCAACGCCCCCTATATGCTGGAAAAAGGCCGCGCCGGCTACCGGGTCGGTCATGGCCGGGTGCTGGACCACATGTACTTCGACGGTCTGGAAGACGCCTATGAAAGAGGCAGGCTGATGGGTGAGTTCGCCGAAGACTGCGTGGAGCAGTTCGGCTTTACCCGCGAGGCCCAGGATGCCTATGCCACCGCCTCCCTGACCCGCGCCAGAAAGGCCTCCGAGGACGGCACCTTCGCCGCCGAGATCGTGCCGGTCGGGGTCAAGAGTCGCAAAGGGGAAGTGCTGGTGGCCACCGACGAGGCGCCTTTCAAGAAGCAGGTCGAGAAGATTCCGACCTACAAGGCGGCGTTTCGCAACAACGGCACGATCACCGCCGGCAACGCCAGCGCCATTTCCGACGGCGGCGCCGCGCTGGTGCTGATGCCGCTGTCCGAGGCGGAACGGCGCGGCGTCCAGCCGCTGGCCAGAATCGTCGGTCATGCCGGCATCGCCCAGGAGCCTCCCCTGTTCACCACGGCGCCAATCTTCGCTATCCGCAAGCTGCTGGAGAAAATCGGCTGGAACACCAAGGATGTCGATCTGTATGAAATCAACGAGGCGTTCGCCTGCGTGGCCATGGTGGCTTTGCAGGAACTGGGATTGTCGCACGATAACGTCAATATTCACGGCGGCGCGGTGGCGCTGGGTCATCCCATCGGCGCCTCCGGCGCGCGGATCATCGTCACCCTGCTGAATGCGCTGCGGAAATACGATCTGAAACGCGGTATCGCCTGCCTGTGTATCGGCGGCGGCGAGGCGACGGCGGTGGCGGTGGAACGGCTGTAGGGGGATGGCTTATCTCCTTTCCGGCAAATGATTCGTTCCCTCCCCCCTGGAGGGGGAGGGGACCGATGAATATAGGCAGTGACACCCAGCTTTGAGACAACCTTATGATCCTTACCAAAGAACAGGAAATGATTCGTGACGCCATGAGCGATTTCGCCCGCAATCGCCTGGCGCCTTTTGCCGCCGAGTGGGACCGCCACTCCATTTTCCCGGCGCAGACGATGCGGGAAATGGCGGAGCTCGGTCTGTTCGGCATGATCGTGCCGGAGCAATGGGGCGGTTCCGGCTCCGATTACGTCTCCTTCGCCCTGGCCCTGGAAGAGATTGCCGCCGGCGACGGCGCCTGTTCCACCGTCATCAGCGTCACCAATTCGGTGGTATGCGGCCCGATTCTCCAGTTCGGCACGGTTGAGCAGAAAGAGCGCTTTCTGGCGCCGCTGGCCCGCGGCCAGTATCTGGGGGCTTTCTGCCTGACCGAGCCGCACGCCGGCTCCGACGCCGCCGCGATCCGCACCCGGGCGCGGCGCGAAGGTTCGGAGTATGTGCTGAACGGCGCCAAGCAGTTCATCACTTCCGGCAAGCACGCCGACATCGCCATCGTCTTCGCCGTGACCGACCCAGCCGCCGGCAAGAAAGGCATCAGCGCCTTTATCGTACCGACCTCCACGCCCGGTTACGTGGTGGCGCGGGTCGAGGAGAAGATGGGTCAGCATGCCTCCGACACCGCCCAGATCGTGTTCGACGAGCTGCGCCTGCCACTGGACCACCGTCTGGGGGAGGAAGGTGAGGGCTATAAAATCGCCCTGGCCAATCTGGAGAGCGGCCGTATCGGCATCGCTGCCCAGTGCGTAGGGATGGCGCGGGCCGCTTTCGAGGCGGCTTTGGCCTATGCCAAGGAACGGGAGAGCTTCGGCAAACCACTTATCGGGCATCAGGCGGTCAACTTCCGGCTGGCGGATATGGCGACCAAGATCGAAGCCGCCCGCCAACTGGTGCTGCATGCCGCCAGCCTCAAGGACGCCGGCCGGCCCTGCCTGCAAGAAGCCTGCATGGGCAAGCTGTTCGCCTCGGAATCCGCCGAACAGGTCTGTTCCGCCGCGATTCAAATTCACGGCGGCTATGGCTATCTCAAAGATTACGCTGTCGAGCGCATTTACCGCGACGTCCGGGTGTGTCAGATCTACGAGGGCACGAGCGATGTGCAACGCCTCGTGATCGGACGCGCGCTGGCGGCCTGAGCAACTATGAATAACATCAAAAGCAAACTCAATACCCGTGCCGATGACTTCCGCCGCAATGCCGGATTGATGGGCGAGATGGTGGCGGATCTGCGCGAGAAGGTGGCGCTGATCAAGCAGGGTGGCGGTCCCATCGCCTGCAAGCGCCATACCGATCGCGGCAAGCTGCTGCCGCGGGACCGTATCCGCGCTTTGCTGGATGTCGGTTCGCCATTTCTGGAACTGTCGCAACTGGCCGCCTGGGATCTGTACGATAATGAGATTCCCAGCGCCGGCATCATCACCGGCATCGGTCGGGTGCATGGCCAGGAATGCCTGCTGGTGGTCAACGACGCCACCGTCAAGGGCGGTACCTATTACCCGCTGACGGTGAAGAAGCACCTGCGCGCCCAGGAAATCGCGGCGCAGAATCAGCTGCCCTGCATCTATCTGGTGGATTCGGGCGGCGCCAATCTGCCCAATCAGGACGAGGTGTTCCCGGACCGCGACCACTTCGGCCGTATCTTCTTCAACCAGGCGACGATGTCGGCCGTCGGTATTCCCCAGGTGGCCGTGGTGATGGGTTCCTGTACCGCCGGCGGCGCCTATGTGCCGGCCATGGCCGACGAGAGCGTTATCGTCCGCAATCAGGGCACGATCTTTCTGGCGGGGCCGCCGCTGGTCAAGGCCGCCACCGGAGAGGTGGTGACCGCCGAAGAGTTGGGCGGCGCCGAGGTCCATTCCCGCACCTCGGGGGTGACCGATCATTACGCCCTGCATGACGCCCATGCTCTGGGCGTCGCCCGGCGGATCGTCGGCAATTTGAACCGGGTCAAGCGTCCCAACCTGGAACTGCGCCCGGCGGAAGCGCCGCTGTACGATCCCGCCGAGCTGCACGGCGTCATTCCCGCCGACCCCCGCAAGCCCTTCGATATCCGCGAGGTGATCGCCCGGCTGGTGGACGGCAGCGAATTCGCCGAGTTCAAGCAGCTTTACGGCGCCACCCTGGTCTGCGGCTTTGCCCGGATCTTCGGCTATCCGGTCGGCATTCTGGCCAATAACGGCGTGCTGTTTTCGGAATCCGCCCTGAAAGGCGCTCACTTCGTGGAACTGTGCTGCCAGCGCGGCATTCCGCTGGTATTTTTACAGAATATCACCGGCTTTATGGTGGGCCGTAAATACGAAAGCGGCGGTATCGCCAAGGACGGGGCCAAGATGGTGACGGCGGTGGCCTGCGCCAGCGTGCCCAAGTTTACGGTCATCATCGGCGGCAGTTTCGGCGCCGGCAACTATGGCATGTGCGGCCGGGCCTACTCGCCGCGATTCCTGTGGATGTGGCCCAACGCCCGCATCTCGGTGATGGGCGGCGACCAGGCCGCCGGCGTGCTGGCCCAGGTCAAGCGCGACGGCCTGGAGCGCCAGGGCAAAACCTGGAGCCGGGAGGAAGAGGAGGCCTTTAAACGACCGGTTCGCGAGCAATACGAAGTCCAGGGGCATCCCTATTATTCCACCGCCCGACTGTGGGACGACGGCGTGATCGATCCCGCCGATACCCGCATGGTTCTGGGTCTCGGTATCTCCGCCGCGCTCAATCGACCGATCGAGCGCACTGCGTTCGGCATCTTCAGGATGTAAGCCATCATGCTAGACGAATCTCTGTTTACCGAAGTCGATGCCAGGGGTACAGCCACCCTGACGCTGAACCGGCCGGCTTTGCACAATGCCTTCGACGACCGCCTGATCGCCGACCTCATCCAGGAGTTGCATGAACTGCAGGCCGATCCCCAGGTGCGGGTCATTGTGCTGGCGGCGGCGGGCAAGAGTTTCTCCGCCGGCGCCGATCTCAACTGGATGCGGCGCATGGCGGAGTATTCCTGGGAGCAGAACATGGCCGACGCCATGGCGCTGGCGGAACTGATGCATACCCTGAACACCCTGCCCAAGCCCACCCTCGCCAAGGTGCAGGGACCGGCCTATGGCGGTGGGGTGGGACTGGTGGCCTGTTGCGATATCGCGGTAGCGGCGGAAACGGCAGTCTTCAGCCTGACCGAAGTGAGACTGGGCCTGATTCCGGCGGTGATCAGCCCTTATGTAATCGACGCCATCGGCGAGCGCCAGGCCCGGCGCTATTTCCTCACCGGCGAGCCGTTTAATGCCCAGGAAGCCCGCCGTATCGGCCTGGTGCACGAAGTGGTCGCCCCGGAAGCGCTGGACGAGGCGGTGGCCAAACTGCTCGCCGTCATAGCCGGCAACGGCCCGGCAGCGATGGGCGCCGCCAAGGAACTGATCCATACGGTGAGCCGTGGTTCGGTCGATATCGTCATGATCGAGGAAACCGCCCGGCGCATCGCCAATATCCGCACCAGCCCGGAAGGCCGGGAGGGTTTGAGCGCTTTTCTGAACAAGCGCCAGCCGAACTGGCGCCAGGATTGACGCAGCCCGCTACTTTAAGAGCCTGTATAAAAACTAACACCATGATAATACTAGCTAATTTCCACAGAGATACGTCCCCTCCCCCCTTGTGGGGGAGGGACAGGGTAGGGGGTAAAGCGTGGGGCGCCGCCGCAACCGTTCATTCTGTGGGCCGTTTTCAACCCCTCTCCCCAACCCTCCCCCACAAGGGGGGAGGGAGTTTTGATACAGCCTCTAAGAGAATCAACACCATAATGTTCGACAAAATCCTGATTGCCAACCGGGGTGAAATCGCCTGCCGCGTCGCCCGGACCGGCAAGCGGCTGGGGGGTCGCACCGTGGCCGTGTATTCCGAGGCCGACGCCAACGCCCGCCATGTGCTGCTGTGCGACGAG
>CAIMUS010000149.1 GCA_903844665.1 uncultured Pseudomonadota bacterium | reverse complement strand
TGATACACGCTTCTTTCAGGCTGGCCTCACGGCTTCCCCCTTGCGTTTCTCTACGGTTGTCGTCACTCTCTCCGGCAACCTCGTTTCAGGTTGCAAGTCTTGGCCCATGCCGGGCACACTAGGGTGGGCATGGCCCACCTTTATCCTTTGAATCCTGGATTTGAATGGTGAGCTATGCCCACCCTACAAGACTGCTCGGCTTGATACGTCGCGATTCGCTCCGCGTCACTCCCGAGTTCACTGAGCAGGATCCCTAACCGATCATCGGTCACCTCGGTCCGCTCCAGCGACCACCCGGTGAGTTGTTCCAGTAGCCGCTGATGACTGACTAACCACGCCTCCATCCCGGATAAGCGATGATTCAGTGAATGCACCACGTAGGTAATAAACAACACCGCCAGTTGGCCATAGCTCAAGCCCTTCCAATTCCCATGGGCGGGCTAGATCCGATCAATCAACTCCGCCACCTTCATTTTCATAAGCCAATGAAAAATAAGAGGAATATCATCTACCCGCTCAATTTTGCTGGTGCTCATGGGATGGTCCCCTTCGATGAAAAATGCTATATTAATACCAATTCTACCGGTTTTTCTTTATCAAGTAAAATCCGTGTACTAATTTAAAGACAATGTTGACTTTCACTTTATTAGCTGTAAAATTGACATCATTCGACTAACAAATTAGCTAATAGTTAAAAAAATTTAATGTAATGAAAAATGAGCGAAAGGACAGACAGATCTTACCGTTCGCTCATTTTTACATGATAAACTGATTTAATATCATTAAAAATCAAAGACTTGTAAAAGTACATTTAAATCAAAGACTTGTAAATTATCTATTAAATATCAATATGTTATATGAGCATCCACTGATTATTAGGCATTGGTTTACCATTAGTTCATATATATATTTAAGTATTATGGTATTATAATATATCATATTTTTCAATAACTTAAAAAATAGTTTAGAGCTAAAAAAATGAGCGAAAGGTGAGATCTGTATTGCATCCAA
Source organism: uncultured Pseudomonadota bacterium (assembly GCA_903844665.1). Classification (GTDB taxonomy): domain Bacteria; phylum Pseudomonadota; class Gammaproteobacteria; order Competibacterales; family Competibacteraceae; genus CAIMUS01. Next base: position 23,067 of record CAIMUS010000149.1, on the reverse strand, counting down.
GGGATGATGCCTTACCCAATCATGTAAAACCGAGAGCTGGAGCGCCTCGCCTCCGAGAAAAATATACCGGAGCGCCAGCTTTCCGCGCGCGAGCGTATCCTCGCGGATCAGATGCTTCAATGCGCTCGGAGTTTGACTCGGGATAGTGACTTGCTCGTCGACCAAGAGCTTGTAAAACCGCTGCGGGTCTTGTGCGGTCTCCTCGTCCACGGGTACGCTCCCCATTCTTCTCGACAAGCGTCTCGAATGCCGATTTTAACGACCCGTCCGCTTGCGCAAGTCTCGCCACGATCGATAAAGGATAATCGCGATCCACTCCGGCCATAGAGACAACGCTCAGAGACGACAATGGTGCACGATCCACAAGGCTAACTATCTCGCGGCCGCGTTGCCGCAGAAATTATCCGCTTCGAGAGATACCCGAGCCAGAGGCTTCCGTAGATCGCGATCGGCAGGGTAGCGAGCGACACCACGACGTAAGAGAGGAGGATCGCCGCGCTGTCTCCGAGGTCGCGACGCATGGAGTAGATCGCCATGGCAGAAAGCGGGACAATAAGAAATAGCGCGGATACAGTGCCCGCAACCAGTTCCCGGCTTTTCACGGAAAGAAAGCAATGTGAGAAAGCGTTGAAGAGCAGGCCGAAAACAATAATCCGAGAAAAAATCGTAACGGGAGGCAGTCCCCCAATCCACTCGGCAAGGCCCAAGCACAGCACCACGGCGCTCAGCAAGATCAAGGCAAAGCCGAAGACCCAGCGATCACGCAGCTTTGAGTTCAGTCTGCCGTGAAAAGCGCGCATCAGGCTTTCGTACCCTCTCCATTCTTCGTAATTGTGCACTATGAATGCGAAAGATAGCGCCAACACAAGATTGCCGAAGCTCATATTTGTCCTTCTATGCTCGTTAACCGAGTCTTGAAAACGCGAATCCAACCGACATTAGGCACTCGCCGCTCTAGGATAACGTCGCGGGCTTCAGAATGAGCGATTCGAACTGCCTAGCGAGGGTACTGGTTCAGTCTGATTATCCTCCAACTCATTGATTGTTAATCAAATACTGAATATAGGTAGCCCTTGAATTCTCAATACTTGCTCCCATGAAAGATGGCGCTGGTTCAGTCCGATTATCCTCCAACTCATTGATTATTAATCAAATACTGAAGATAGGCAGCTTTTGAATTCTCAATTTGGCATCATGAACCTCCGCACATGTTTGCGCTTTGTTATCCGAATAATTTAATATATTCAGTTAGTTATTCAACAATCATACTGAACCAGTGCCAAGCGATCTGTGCTTCCAAATTTGACAGCAAACTGATTAGGTGGTAAGTGCAACGACACCGTGCTATTCAAGCACCAACAGCAGGGCTGTATCCCCGCGCTGGATATTCAACAGCAAGGGAGCGCCCTTGGCGGCCAGTTGTTGCAAGGCCTGCGGTTGATTCACCGCCTGCCGGTTGACGCCGGTGATGACGTCATTACGGCGCAGTCCGGCCCGCTCCGCCGGGCTGCCGCGCTCCACCTTATCCACCAGTACGCCCTCGATCTGACCGTAGAACGGCGTACCGGGGCCGATCTCTTTGAACACCGCCCCCGCCAGACGGGGATTGATGGCTTTGCCGGTCACCGCCGCGGGGGTGAAGACGCCCACGGCCGTTTTGATGGTCAAGGGCTTGCCGGCGCGCAGCACGGCCAGGGTGAGCGGTTCGCCGACGGCCAACAGACCGATGGTATTGCGCAGTTCGTTGGAACTGTGAATCGGCTTGTCGTTGATGGTCGTCACCACATCACCGGCCTTCAAACCGGCGCGGTCCGCGGCCGAATCCGGCGACACCTGGGCGATCACCGCACCCTGATTCAGCTCTATGCCGAAGGCCTTGGACAATTCGGGGGTAAGGTCCTGCACCGTGACGCCCAGCCGACCGCGCTTGACCTCGCCGTAGCGCACCAGTTGCTCCAGCAACTGCCGCACCATATTGCTGGGGATGGCGAAGCCGATGCCGACATTGCCGCCGCTGGGGGCAATGATCGCGGTGTTGATGCCCACCAGTTCGCCCCGCAGATTGACCAGGGCGCCGCCGGAGTTGCCCGGGTTGATGGAGGCGTCGGTCTGGATGAAGTTCTCGTAACCCTGAATCCCCAGACCGCTGCGCCCCAGGGCGCTGACGATGCCGGAGGTTACCGTCTGCCCCAGACCGAAGGGATTGCCGATGGCCACCACGTAATCCCCCACCCGCAGGGCGTCGGAATCGGCCAACGGCAGCGTCGCCAGGTTGGTCGCCGGCGCCTGAATGACCGCGATATCGGTTTCGGGATCGGAACCGATGAATTTGGCTTTCAACTGCCGACCGTCGCGCAAGGTGACCGTGATGGTCTCGGCGCCCTCGACGACATGATGGTTGGTGACCACATAACCATTTCTGGCGTCCACCACCACCCCGGAGCCCAAACTCTGGGTGCGGCGCTCCCGCGGCACATTGGGAATATCGAAGAAGCGGCGGAAGAAAGGATCGTCCAGCAGGGGATTGCGGCGCGTGACGATCCGGCTTTCGGTGGAAATGTTCACCACCGCCGGGGTAACCTTTTCCAGCATGGGCGCCAGGCTGGGCACGGCCTGCTCAGTCCCTGGAATCCCGGCGCTGGAGTAGGTCACCGGCGGTGGCGCCGCGCAGGCCGACAGGCTGATACCCGTCGAAGCCAGAACGGCGATCAGAAACCTCATGAATTGCTTGTACATGGTCGTCTTGAGTGTTGCCCGATAACAATGCGAACAGATGCCATAAGCATCTTAACCAATGGATGGAATTTGCAAAATCAGCAATTTGGCCCTAAAGTAGGAAAATTTTAATTATATTTTTATATATTAGCAGATATTTTAATAACTTAAGGTTATAAAAAAACAAACCAAAAGGCTTTAAATACTGGCGGATTTTCTGTTAGCTTCTTACCGAGAGTAATGGTAAACCTTGATATTTTTTCAAGAGGATATCGATTTGGCTATTCAGCACGCCATGCCTTGTCACGGCGGCGGTCCTGGCGACGCCCTTTCTGAATTCAGGAGGTAACTTTGCGCCATCGTGGTGTCTTACCCGGCTTCGGGCCGGCGCTGGGGTTCAGCCTGGCGTACCTCTGTCTGATCGTGCTGATTCCGTTGAGCGCGACCTTTATCAAAGCGGCCGGCTTGAGCTGGCAGGCATTCTGGGAGACAACGACCACGCCCAGGGTGCTGGCTTCTTATCGGCTGACTTTCGGCGCCTCCCTGATTGCGGCGCTGGTCAATGCCTTCTTCGGCCTGGTGGTGGCCTGGGTGTTGGTGCGCTATCGTTTTCCCGGCAAGCGTATGGTCGATGCGCTGGTGGATCTGCCCTTCGCTCTGCCCACGGCGGTGGCCGGCATTACTTTAGCCTCCCTGTATGCGCCGAACGGCTGGCTGGGTTCGCTGCTGGCCCCGTACGGTATCAAGGTGGCTTACACGCCCTTAGGGATAGTGGTGGCGCTGATATTTATCGGCCTGCCCTTCGTGGTGCGCACGGTCGAACCGGTGCTACAGGAACTGGAACAGGAGTTGGAGGAAGCCGCCGCCAGCCTGGGAGCCAGCCGCTGGCAGACGTTCTATCGGGTGCTGCTGCCGGCTGTCATGCCGGCGCTAATCACCGGTTTTACCATGGCTTTCGCCCGCGCCATCGGCGAATATGGCTCGGTGATCTTTATCGCCGGCAATATGCCGATGGTATCGGAAATCACCCCGGTGTTGATCGTCGGCCGGCTGGAGCAATATGACTATGCCGGCGCCACGGCGATCGCCGTGGTGATGATGGTCATTTCCTTTATTCTGCTGCTCGTCATCAATCTGTTCCAAGCCTGGCGGGCGCACCGGGAGCTAAGGGGAAGCGTCTAATGGCCACTATCGCCGCTGCTATCGTTGCCGATTCGCCGCGCCGCGTTACCGAAGAGGGACCCTGGGTCCGGGGCCTTCTGCTCACCCTGGCCCTGGGTTTCATGGGATTGTTCCTCTGGCTGCCGGTATCCCTCGTATTCACCGAGGCTTTGCGCAAGGGAGTGGAGTTCTATCTGGCGGCGATCACGGAACCGGATGCGCTCACCGCCATCCGCTTGACCCTGCTCGCCTCGGCGATTGCGGTGCCGCTGAACCTGATCTTCGGCCTGGCCGCCGCCTGGGCGATCGCCCGGTTCGACTTTCCCGGCAAGGGTCTGCTGATTACTCTGATCGATTTGCCGTTCGCCATCTCGCCGGTTATCGCCGGCCTGATCTATGTGTTGATGTTCGGCGCACAGGGGTGGTTCGGCTCCTGGCTGGCGGGACACGATATCAAGATTATCTTCGCCGTGCCGGGTATCGTGCTGGCGACGATCTTCGTCACTTTTCCCTTTGTCGCCCGGGAGCTGATTCCGCTGATGCAGGCCCAGGGCAAGGATGAAGAAGAGGCAGCGATCCTGCTGGGCGCCGGCGGCTGGCAGATGTTCTGGCGCGTCACTCTGCCCAATATCCGCTGGGGACTGCTGTATGGCGTCATCCTGTGCACGGCCCGTGGCCTGGGCGAATTCGGGGCGGTATCGGTGGTCTCAGGCCATATTCGCGGCCTGACCAATACTTTGCCGCTGCATGTGGAAATCCTGTACAACGAATACAACGGTGTCGCCGCTTTCGCCTGCGCGTCGCTATTGACGTTGCTGGCCCTGGTGATGCTGGCGGCCAAGACTTTCGTGCAGTGGCGCATCGACCATCCGGGAAATCGGTTATGAGCATAGAGATTCACTCCTTGTGGAAACGGTTTGGCAACTTTACCGCGCTGGCCGGGATCGATTTAGAGGTTCCCGCCGGCCAACTGGTCGCGCTGCTGGGTCCTTCCGGCTGCGGCAAGACCACTTTACTGCGGATCATCGCCGGCCTGGAGACTGCCGACAGCGGCAGCATTTTGTTTCACGGCGAGGACGCCACCCGCCGCCACGCGCGGGAGCGGGGCGTCGGTTTCGTGTTCCAGCACTATGCCCTGTTCCAGCACATGAGCGTGTTCGAGAACGTGGCCTTCGGTTTGCGGGTCATGTCCCGTAAAATCCGGCCCAAGGAAGAAGAAATCCGCCAGCGGGTATTTTCCTTGTTGGAAATGGTACAGCTCGATTGGCTGGCGGAGCGGTATCCTTCCCAGCTCTCCGGCGGCCAGCGCCAGCGTATCGCCCTGGCGCGGGCGCTGGCGGTGCAACCCAAGGTATTGCTGCTGGACGAACCGTTCGGCGCGCTCGATACCCAGGTGCGCAAGGAATTGCGCAGTTGGCTGCGACGCCTGCACGATGAATTGCACGTGACCAGCGTATTAGTCACCCACGATCAGGAGGAGGCGCTGGAAGTGGCCGACCGTATCGTGGTGATGAACAAGGGCCGGATCGAGCAGATCGGCAGCCCGGACGAGGTCTACGACAACCCGGCCACACCTTTCGTTTATCAATTTTTGGGCAATGTCAACCGGTTCCAGGGTTATGCCGTGCAGGGTTGGGCGGAGTTCGGCGGTTTGCGCCAGCCCGTGCTGGAACACGGCGGCGATACCGCCATCGAGGTACTGGGCTATGCCCGTCCTCATGAGATCGATGTCAAGCGGGACGATCAACAGGGGTTGGTCGCCACCGTCGCCCATGTGCGGACGCTGGGACCGATCACCCGCATCGAACTGGTGTTCGAGGGAGGACGCATCCAGATGGAGCTGACCCGTGAGCGCTACCAGGCCGACCCCTTGCAGGTCGGTGAGACTGTCCGCATCCGTCCACGCCGCTTGCAGGTGTTCCCCGCCGAGCAGGCGGCGGAGACGGCCACCGGCGCCGCGGGTTGATCCGGGAGCGCCGGCGTCCTCGCCGGCCCAACCTACTCAATCGCATCCGGCAGCAGCGCCTGGTTGACTAACAGGGCGCAACTGAACAACAGCACGGCGCCAGCCTGATGCGCCGCCGCCAGCGGCAGCGGGACGACGTGGACCAGCGTAGTAATCCCCAAAGTGATCTGCGCCAGCAGCAGCGCCAGCAACAGGTTACACGCCAGCCGGGCGCGCGGCGTCAAAGCCGACCGCCTGGAGCTGAACCAGAACAGCGGCGCCAGCAGGAAGAGCACCCAGGCAATCAAGCGGTGATTGAACTGCACGGTCGCCATATTGTTAAAGAAATTCAGATACCACGGCTGGAGCATGAAGATCTCGGGTGGGATCCAGTGCCCGTTCATCAAGGGAAAGGTGTTATAGGCAAAGCCGGCCCGGATGCCCGCGACCAGACCGCCGAGCAGTATCATCAAGAAGATCAGGCCGGTGATGACCCAGGAAAACCGTCGCAACGGGCGCTGCCTGTCAGTTGCTGCCACGGCGGCTTTGGGATACAGCACGCTCAAGGCCGTCCAGAATATGGCGGCATAGATCAGAAATGCCCAGCCTAGATGGGCGGTGAGCCAGTACTGGCTGACCCGGGGATCATCCACCAGGCCGCTTTTGACCATATACCAGCCGAGGGGGCCTTGCAGTGCACCGAGCAGAAAAATGCCTGCCAGTTTGGGCGCCCAGGCCTTGTCGATCTTTTTGCGAAGCAGGAAATACAAGAACGGCAACAGAAACACCAGCCCGATCAGGCGCCCCAGCAGGCGATGCCCATACTCCCACCAGAAAATCGCTTTGAACCCGGCCAGGCTCATGCCCTGGTTGACCTGCTGATATTCCGGGGTTTGCTGGTATTTGTGGAACACGTCTTCCCACTGCGTCTGATCGAGCGGGGGCAAGGCGCCGACGAGGGGTTGCCATTCGACCATGGACAGACCGGAATGGCTAAGGCGGGTAATACCACCCACCACAATCATGGCGAACAGCAAGGCGCAGCAAAGCAGCAGCCAAGTCGCCACCTGCCTGCGGGCGGTCCGGTCCGCCGCTGGATTCGGCGCGGCTGCGCTTAGGGAAAGGGAAGTCTCTGCGGAATTAAGCGACCAATCTGTCACGTGAATGCTCCTGTCTGGATGCTCATACTGGGTTTGTCACTCTCTATTGCCCCACTATTTTGAAACAATTTGCCTTAGAAGAGAATGGTGCATCGGCGGGATCGATACAATAATGTCGCTGGGTGCACGTCAGGCAGGCAATTCGGATGAATACCTGTGGGAGCGGCGCCCTCGCCGCGATCACTGGCCGCACCCGTGGCGCCACTGGGTTGATCGCGGCGAGGGCGCCGCTCCCACAGCGCAAGGACCGGTTTGATTCCCAAAAACTTCAGGTCTCAAAATGGACGCGATTTAGGACGGGATTGCCAGCCGCAGCGATAGGTGGTCAACTGCCCTGCTGCAAGAAACATCCCATCTGTTTACGCTTTAAGGTTTGGCAGGCATTGCCGGCCTCCGCCTGGTTTAACCCTTTGAAGCAGGCCCGATACAGGGTCTTGCCATCCCGTTCCACCGGCGTCACAACGGCGCGTCCCGGCGATAGTAGGGCAGGTGCGGCCTGACTGGCCTGAACGAGTTGCTTCGCGGCGTCAGACTTGCTGGCAAAAGCGCCGACCTGTACCTGGCATAATCCCGGCTTGGCGACAGCCGCCGCCGGCGCGACAGCGACGACTTTTACGGCCTCCGGCTTGGCCTTGGTTTCCGGGATTACTGCTTTGGACTGGGCCAGTTTATCCGCTGTCTTGGATTTGGCCGTCGTGGCCGCCGCCTCGGCTTTCTTGGCCTCAGACGCTTTGTCCTGGGAGGCGGGTTTCTTATCGAGCGCGGTGGATTTCTTATCCGCGGCCAGATCTTTCTTATCCGCGGCCAGGTTCTTGGCCGTAGGATTCGACGGTTCCGGCCTGCCTGCCTTGGCCGTCTTGTCGGCGGTCAAGGCTTTCTTGTCCGAAGGCGCGTTCTTTGCCGCCACCTCCGCTGGCTCGGCCTTGCCGGATGGGGCCGTTTTAACGGCGGGAGACGTCTTCTCAGCCGCAGCAGGCTTTTTGTTGGCGGCTACCGACCTGGAGGTCTGAGCCGGCGCCTGCTCCTCATCCGCATCACTGGACAGCGGGGCCGGCTGTTCTTCCTGAGCAACCCCCGTGGTCGTTTTCCCGGCAACGGCGGGCTTTTTCTGGGTCGGGACGGATTTGGGGAATAACTCGGGCTGGGAGACGCTGCTCTCCGTAGTCACCTCTTCATACATGGGACGCCCGATCAGGTTCACGGAGCCGCTGCTTTCTCCCTTGCCCGTCGTAGTGGCGGTGCCGGCTTTGGGAGGTAAGGCCGGAATCGGTCTGGAGGTCGCGTCCGGTAGCCTGGCGTCATTCCCCTGGAGCGTGGCGCTGGTTGCCGGGATGGAGGTGACCCTGGAGGGTGAGGCCGGGACGGGTTTGGAAGAGGCGTCCGGTACCTCGTCATCGCCTCCCTGTAACAAGGCGGGTGCGGGCCTGGACTGGGCGATCAATGTCGGCGGCGGCAAGGGCGCGCCAGCGCCAGCGCGTGCCGCCGGGGTGTAACGGCCCGGTCCCTCCATGCTCACACTATTGCCGCTTCTCCAGGTTGGAACGGCGGTGGCCCGTGTCGCCGGGGCGGTCGTGGGCAACGGCGCCGATTCGGCGCGATCGCGGGAGGCTTCCTGATCTACGGCAACTGCCCCGTAAGCGGGGTTATCTTTAAACCGATCGTTGTCCCCAGTATAGGTGTAGACGGGTGCGGTTCGGGTACCGGAAGTCGGACTGGTCCCAGTATAGGTATAGAGAGGCGCACTCCGAGTGCCGGAAGCCGGGCTGGTTCCGCTATAGACGGGCGTGCTCCGGGTACCGGGAACAGTACCAGCCGGCCAGAACGCTGTTTCACGGCGGGCGCCGGCCGAGTCCTGTGCCGCAGCGGGGGCGCTGGCGGCCGGGTAAGAGTCGCCGACCTGGGTATTTCCTTTAACCACGGAGCCGCTGGAATAGCGCTGGAACGGTTGGATCGATCCACTGGTCGGAGTTCCGCTGTCTGTCGGGGAAACCTGGGCTACGGTCACGGTCGGGGGGCCGGAGTAGGTCACTTTAGGGCGGGTGTCTGCTACCGCCGCCAAATCCGTCGACGCCGGCCTGGCCGTTGCCTCCGAACTCCGGGTCGTGGGATAGGCAGAATCGAACCGATCGCCGTAGTAGGTCACAACGCCTGGAGAAGCGGCCCTGGAAATGGAATAAGAACCCGGTTGCGAGTACAGGGTGGTCGTGCCGGACGACGATGGATAAGAGCGAGAGGCTGTTTGCCATACAGCGCCACCGGAACCCATCTGCGCAAACCCCATATCCAGGATATCGCGCATGTGCGTGTCGCGGCTACTCGCGGTTTCGCCGCCGAACACCACACCGATCAGGCGGGCGCCATTACGCTGCGCGGAAGCCACCAGATTGTAGCCGGAATTACGGATATAACCGGTTTTAAGCCCATCGGCGCCGGCATAGCTGGCAAGCAGGTGGTTATGATTGGGATACATCCGGTTGCGGAAATAGAAGTTATCGGTGGAAAAATACGAATAATATTCAGGAAAATTTCTCTGCAACGCCAGCGCCAGCCTGAACATATCCCAGGCCGTGGTCACCTGGAAGGGATCCGGGAGACCGGAAGCATTCCGAAAATAGGTCTGGGACATGCCCAGCGCATGGGCCTGCGCGGTCATCTGCCGGGCAAAATTTTCTTCCGTGCCGCCCAGCGACTCCCCCAGCGCCGTAGCGGCGTCGTTGGCCGAGCAGGTTACCAGGCCGAGAATCGCTTCCTCGACGGTAAGGCTGTCTCCTGCATGTAGCCCCAGCTTCGACGGCGGCTTGGAAGCGGCCTCCGGCGAAACCCACAGACTTTGCCTGAGACTGAGCCTGCCCTGCTTGAGGGTAGTGAACGTCATATACAAGGTCATCATCTTGGTGAGTGAGGCGGGATATCGCTGGGCATCGGCGTTTTGCTCGAACAACACTTTGCCCGAGCTGGTATCGACGACCAGGGCCGAGTAGGGACCCGCCTGAACCGCCGGGGCCAACAGCAGAGTGCTGCCAAGCAGCATCAGAATGACGGCAAAACGATAGTGAAAGCTAGGCGACGACATCGACTTTCCTTGGATCTCAGGGGTGATGCGGCTTAATTTACGTTGACTGCGCATTACAAGCAAGCGGATTCAATTTTAGAGATACGATTCAACAATTCAACTTAACCTTGGTGAGACGTGGTCTTAATACTTTGCCCGATAGGGTCGGGGAGGACTGATGTACTCCCTGTCCTTCGAACCGTACGTGCGGTTCTCCCGCATACGGCTCTCCAGGCGGTGGTTTCCTCGTCGGGATTGGCTCGCCAGCTCAGGCTGTTTTAAACCTGATGCTGCTCCAACCAAAGGCTCAGCATCATCAGAATCCAGATCAATTCCCCATAATACGCGGCATGCCCATCGCGGTGCATCGCCAGGGCACGCTCGATGAACGCGGCCTGAAAGTAATGCCGTCCTTCGAGCCGCTTCAGGCTGTCGTAGGCCAGCTCCTGCAAGGGTCGATGGGACCGCATCCAGATGCCGAACGGCAGGCCGAACCCATGCTTGGTTTTGTGGATAATCTCGAGGGGCAGGAAATTGCGCATCGCCTGTTTATAGAACCAGCGCAGGCGCCGCCCCTTGAGTTTCAACCGCGACGGCAGCTTGCAGGAAAACGCCACCACTCCATCGTCCAGCAGCGGGTAGACCACGTCGATACCGGCCAGTTGGCACATCCGGTTTACCTTGGCCAGATCGTTGTCGTGCAAGGTGCGATGCCAATCCAGATAGAGCATCCGGTTCAGGGCGGAGGCGCCGACCGGCGCGGCATAGATTTCCCGCAGCAGCGTCAGCGGGTAAGCGCTATCGACCGCCTGCAGGAATTCCGCCGGGAAAATATCCCGGGCAGCGTGGCGGTGTAAGAAGTTATAGGCTTCCAACCGGTCAGGCAGTGGCGTATTGGCCTTCTGCACATAGCTAAGCGCCTTGCGCATCAGGGCCAGCCTTTGCAGGCTGGGAATGCCCCGCAGACAGGCTTCGATCACGTGCCGCCGCAGCAAACCGGGAACGCGCTGATAGAGTTCGAACAGGTGTTGCTCGGCATAGCGTTCATTACCGGCAAACAATTCGTCCCCTCCATCCCCGGCCAGTAACCGGGGCAGACCGTCTTTCCTGGCCAGCCTGGCGCAGGCGTAAACCGGCAGGGCGGAAGAATTGCCGAAGGGTTCATCGTAATTCCGGGCGATAGCGGGAATCATCGCCACGGCATCATCCGGAGTCAGATAGTATTCGTGTTGTTCCGTCCCGAAGTGGGATGAGGCCAGGCGGGCATAAGCCATTTCATCGTAGCCCGGCACGGCGAAGCCGATGGAATAAGTCCTGACCTGTCCAGGATGGATTCGGGTCAACATGCCCGCCACCGTGGAACTGTCCAGGCCACCGCTCAAAAAAGCGCCAACGGGGGCGGTGGGACTCGAGCGCCGCACCGCCTCCAGGATCGTTGCCCGCATCTCCTCCCCCAAGGCTTCTACAGAAGCACTCGACGTTTCGGTAAAAACAGGCTGCCAGTACCTGACCATTTGCAGCCTGCCGGCCTGATAATCCAGATAATGTCCTCCCGGCAGCTTGTGCTGGGCCGAGTAGATACAGCCGGGACTGGGAAGCATGTGAAAATAGAAGTAATTAAAAATCCCCTGTTCAGACAGGCGGCTATCGACTTCGGGATGGGCACGGACACTGTCGGCGGTGGAGCCGAACACGATTCCCGCCGCCGGCGTGGCGTAGTAGAGGGGTTGCTGGCCGATGCGGTCGATGGCGGCGAGCAGCCGCCCGGCGGCGGGGTCGAGCACCACCAGGGTAAAGGCGCCATGCAGATGTTCCAGCAAGCCGGCGCCATGACGGCGATACGCCGCGGCCAGTGCATGAGCAGGGCTCTGTTCGGCGGCGAGCCGGGTAAACTCCTGATCGGACCAGTACGGCTCGCCCGCCAGCGCCGCCACCAGACCGTCGGGCAAAACCGCCAACTGCCCGTGAGTGGCGCAGCCGGCGCCGGGTTTGCACACCTGCACAGCGTTCCCCAGGGCAGGTTGCAGGCCCTGAACCATTCCGGCCATTACTGTTAATGCCTGGGCGCTGTCAATGCCAGTCCGCAGCCAGCCGCATACGCCTGTCATATTCATCCCCTGGTCGGTAGACGGTATTGATTCAAGCCTGTTTATCACGGGAGGGCTTCCAGAACTTTTGGCAGTACCGGCGTATCTTTTCCAGCACCGGCCAGCGATGAAAATTAATGTGATAAAGCGCTCGCATATCTTCAGACAGGCGACGGTGCCATTCCATCACCGGACCATAGAACTCGATAGTATGGATAGCGCCTTCGTTAAAAATGGCTTCAAAATAATCGCGCCGCATCAGCATCGCCGGTGATGAGGTGGTGAGGGTTTCATCGTAAGTCGTCTTGAGAATGATCAGCACGCCGTCCTGTTGAATGCAAAGATCGCTGGCTACCAGTTTATCCTCGTACCAGTACTGGTAAATCCGTCCCATGCCACGGCGGCAGAAGTTTTCCAATAGTAAGGTGTAAAACAGGCCCTGGGCATTATCGGAATGAATAGCGGTGCCTTCTTCGGCTTTCCAGCCGATGCTTTCCAGCTCGCCATAGGAGTGGATAGCCGCGGCTACTTCCGCTGGGTCGGTAATGCTTTCCAGGCGTACGCTTACCTGCTCACGCTGTAGGCGATTGCGCTGGCGATTCAGGTTCTGCCGCAGATTTTTGCCACGCTGCGACCAGTAATCTTCAAAGCGGTCGTTAACACTTATCCTGGCGGTCACAATATAATCCAGCGTGTTCAGACATGCACTATGCTCCGGACGGGGATAAAAGTCGGGATCCTGCTGGGTGATGCTCAAGCTTAAAACAGGACCGGGTAATGCCCGGCTTAGCTGCTGTAACAGTTGCTCCAGCGGCAATGTGGCCTGATTTAGCCAAGGTCCCAGCGGCAACTGGGAGGGTTGGAAGGTTTCCCAGATACCGAAACGGCGCCGAGTCAGCAACGCCATGACCTGAGGATCCGTAACATCACCATAGATTGCCAGGCGCTCGTCACCCTGGGCGAGAATCTGTAGCAGGGGTTCGATAAAATCAGGATGTAACAGGGCGCTGTTGGGTCCTGTCGCATTCAAACGATCCCAGGTGTGACGATAGCGGCTGAAATCCCGCGCAGGAAGAAGCTGCCAGCTCATGATAATTTGTGTTTCATTAATGGGTGCATTGACTATTCGATTTGTGGTAAGCTCGTGGCCTGTCACGTTATCAGGACAATGTTACTGTTGCAGCAGAGTATCTCTGATCTGGGTAATCATCCATTCAAGCTCCTCTGGCTTCAGCTCTTGATGACAGGGAAACTGAAATAATTTTAAAGCCATATCTGAACTGACTGGACAGAGGGTGGCATCTATCCTGTCTGCCAGAAAATCCCAGCGCAGAATCGGGACCCGCTTTCTTTTCAATTCCGGAAAAACAATTTCCGGCTTTTCCACCCAGAGGGGAAAGACATAAGGTACGACAGTGTCTGGAAGAGCGGTGTGCAAAGGACGGCAATGAGGTAATGTACCCAGCGCATCGAGCAACCGTAGGAAATTCTTGCGCCGCTGTTCAATAATGCGCTTTTGCGATGTCCCCTGCATAACCCATTTCGAATAAAGAGACATGGCTTTATCGAGCCAGGCAGTATCGAAGCCGAAGCCTCCTTCCGAGGCCGGCGGCGTATAGGAAGTTACCGTAATTCCACCTTGGGAATGGGCTTTGATATTACTCCAGATCTGTCGTTTCAAGTGAAGCGGCAATTTGAAAAAAAATCGTGCCAGTCGCGATGACCTATGGGCGAATGCCCGCTCCAGGCTATCCATAACCGCTTTCAATTGAAAGACGGCGCTGGCGGGTTCTAGTCGTATCTGATCCAGTGAATGCCGGCTGGAAATCAGGCAGCCACCATCGAATACTGGGAAAAATTTCATTGCACTGGCAATCGCATAATCACCATAACTACCCAGAGGAAGACCATCCTGTCGGCCGAAGAAAGCGTGCGCACAATCCTCGAGCAGCAACAACTGATGGCTGTCACAGAATTCGCGTAGCAAGCGACTCTGTTGCGGAAAGCCGAAATAATGAGTAACCATTAATACCCGAGTTTTACTGTCGAGCTTGCGCTTGATATCATCCAGGTCGGCCGAAGCCTCCGGATGAAGGCGATAAAACATACAATCGGCGCCCGCCCACAGGATCGGTTCCACCATGGAACTGCAATGGTAGGCGGGCACCAGAACTTTATCGCCGGAACGGATACCTATCAGTTTAAGCGCCATGGCAATTGACATGCGGCCGCTGGTCAGGAAACAATGAGTGCCTGCTTCTAACACCGAAGGGATTGTTTTAACGCGGTCATTGCCGAAAGATGCCCATGACAATATGGGATTTACCGGAAGGATGGGTTTGGGATAGTTAACCATGTTTGATTGGGTTTGGCACGTTGTCAATCTGACCAAAGCAGTGAATTACAATAAAAATTTAAACCATAATTTCCAATAAGTCAAAATTTTATTCGATGCATTAATAGCCACTTTCTATTTTAGGTTCAGCCATCTGCTCAATCGGATCGGCTTTAGTACAGCAATGGTGGATAAGACAACACTGTTTCAAGCGATTGCAAGCAACCGCTCTAGGGTCAGGTAAAGGAAAAATCCATGCCACCAAAGCAAATTGGAGTTGTAGGGCGCCTATAATAAGGGCACTAAACCTGAAAGGAAGGGTCATAAGGATCGATCCGAAGAAAACCCTGGAGAACGCCTGATCGAGAGGCAGCACCCGTCAGGATTCCATAATATATAGTTGGTGAATATTCTCTTATGAACACGCCGTTTACCAATCCATCACTTGACGAGATTCGCGCCCTGCTCGAGCGGGTCAAGACCATCGCCGTCGTCGGTCTCTCCGACTCACCCGGCCGCCCCAGCTATGGGGTAGCCGGCGCTTTGCAAAATTTTGGTTACCGTATCATCCCGATCAATCCTATCATAGACAGGGTGCTGGGAGAACAAGCCTATCCCGATTTACGGTCGGCGCCCGAAGCCATCGATCTGGTGGACGTGTTCCGTTCGCCTGAGCATGTGGCCGGAATCGTCGATGAGTGTATCGCTCTGCGGTTGCCGGCGCTCTGGTTGCAGGACGGCGTCATCGATGAAACCGCCGCCCGGCGGGCCGAAGCCGCCGGGATACGGGTGATCATGGACCGCTGTATCTACCGGGATTACCTGCGGCTGTGCTGATCCCATTGACCACGATTGACCGTTACCGGCATAAATGTAGGGGCGGTTCGCGAACCGCCCCTACTGGCACCAAGGCGATGATTATGAGTAGGGGCGGTTCGCGAACCACCCCTACTGGCGCCAAGGCGATGATTATGAGTAGGGGCGGTTCGCGAACCGCCCCTACTGGCTGGCACCAAGGCGATGATATGACTGATTCGAAAACCGAACTCCCCATCGAACACCGGTTGACATTACGCAATCTGCGCCTGTCCGACTACGAGGATATCCGTCAGATCATGGATCTGGTCTATCCCACCATGCAGGGCGCCTGGACCCGGGAACAATTTGCTTCCCAGATCGCCCGTTTCCCGGAAGGGCAGATCTGCATCGAGGATAACGGCCGGGTGATCGCCGCCGCGATGAGCCTGATTGTAGACTATTCGCGCTATGGCGACCGGCATACCTATGAACAGATCACCGGTAGCGGCTATCTCACCACCCATGATCCCAGCGGCGATACGCTCTATGGCATGGATCTGTTCGTCCATCCCGAGTATCGCAATCTGCGCCTGGGCCGGCGGCTTTACGATGCCCGCAAGGAATTGTGCGAAAAGCTGAATCTGCGCGCTATGGTGGTCGGCGGCCGTATCCCCGGTTATTGGAAATATTCCCAGGAAATGTCGCCCCAGCAGTACGTGGAACTGGTCAAGGCCAAGGAAGTGCTGGACCCGATTCTGACCTTTCAACTGGCCAACGGCTTTCATGTGCGCCGCATCCTCACCGGCTATCTGCCCGACGACACCGAATCCCAGGCTTACGCCACCCTGTTGGAATGGCTGAATATCTATTACGAGGAAAAAGAGTCGCTGATCGGCGGACGCAAAGCGGTCGTCCGGGTGGGGGCGGTGCAGTGGCAGATGCGGCCGCTCGGCAGCTTGCAGGAAGTGCTGCAACAGGTGGAATTCTTCGTGGACGCCGTGGCCGGCTTCAAGGGCGATGTCATTCTGTTCCCGGAATTCTTCAATGCGCCGCTGATGGCCCAGTTCAATCAGGGCAATCCCGCCGAGGCGGTGCGCCGGCTGTCCGAATACACCGAACCGGTTCGCCAGGAAATGGTCAGGCTGGCGCTGGCCTATAATATCAATATCATTGCCGGCAGTATGCCGGAGTACCGCGACAACGCCCTGTACAATGTGTCTTATGTCTGCCGCCGCGACGGCGGTTCGGATAAGCAGTACAAACTGCATATTACCCCCGACGAGCACGATTACTGGGGGCTGAAAGGCGGTGACGAGCTGAAAGTCTTCGATCTCGATATCGGCAAGGTCGGAGTGCTGGTCTGCTACGACGTGGAATTTCCGGAGTTGCCGCGGTTGCTGGCGGAACGGGGCATGCAAATTCTGTTCGTCCCCTTCTGGACCGACACCAAGAACGGTTATCTTCGGGTCCGCCGCTGCGCCCAGGCGCGGGCGATCGAGAACGAATGCTATGTGGTGATATCCGGCAGTGTCGGCAACCTGCCCAATGTCGAGAATATGGATATTCAGTATTCCCAGGGGGCTATCTTTACGCCGTCGGATTTCGCCTTTCCCCACGATGCCGTCGCCGCCGAAGCCACGCCCAATACCGAGATGACCCTGATCGCCGACCTGGATCTGGATAATCTCAAGGAACTGCGCACCCATGGCAGCGTGCGTAATTTCCGTGACCGCCGGCTGGATTTGTATAAAGTCAGTTGGGTGGGGAATGCGAACGAGTAGACCGATGCTTATTGCAAACCCCTGTCGGAGGGCTACACTGTCGTCATGAAGCTGCGTTTTACCAAAATGCACGGTCTGGGAAACGACTTCGTGGTGTTCGACGCGATCGCCCAGCGGGTGCAGTTGACTCCAGACCGGATCCGCGCCATTGCCGACCGCCATCGTGGTATCGGTTGCGATCAGGTATTGCTGGTTGAGGCTGCCACGGGGCCGGAAGCGGAGTTTCGCTACCGGATCTTCAATGCCGACGGTGGCGAAGTGGAACAGTGCGGCAATGGCGCCCGCTGTTTCGCCCGGTTCGTGCGGGAGCACGGCCTGACCCAAAGGGACCGGATCCGGGTGGAGACCGCCGCCGGCCCGATCGAACTCCAGCTTGAAGCCGACGGCCAGGTGAGCGTGGCGATGGGCGTACCCCGGCTGGAGCCGGCGGATATTCCCTTCGAGGCGCCCGGCCGGGCCAGCCGTTATTCCCTTGCCGTAGGCGCTCAGGAGATCGAGATCGGCGCCGTCTCGCTGGGCAATCCGCACGCGGTATTGCAGGTGGACGCCGTGGACCGGGCGCCGGTCGCCACACTGGGGCCGTTACTGGAGCGCCATCCCCGCTTCCCCCGCCGGGTCAATGTCGGTTTCATGGAGGTGGTAAGCCGTGACCATATCCGGCTGCGGGTGTTCGAGCGGGGCGTCGGTGAAACGCTGGCCTGCGGCAGCGGCGCCTGCGCGGCGATGGTCGTCGGTCGGTTGCAGGGATTGCTGGCTGCCACCGTCCAGGTCGATCTGCCGGGCGGCAGCCTGCGCATCCAGTGGCCGGACGAGTCCGCCGGCGTCACCATGACCGGCCCCGCGACCCGGGTGTTCGAAGGCTGGATCGAGCCGTGAGCGACCGACAGCCGCTCCCAACCCCGAACGAGGCGGAACAGGCCATCGTCGGATATCTCAGCGCCCATCCGGAATTTTTCAATCGCCATCCAGAACTGGTGGAGATACTGCTCATCCCTCATCCCTGCCAGCCGGCGGTGTCGTTGCTGGAACACCAGGTACGGGTATTACGGGAAAAAAACGCCCAATTACGCCACACGCTGGATGAGTGGGTGGAAGTGGCCCGGGACAACGGCGACCTGATCGGCCGCCTGCAACGCCTGACCCTGGTATTGATCGAGGCCAGGGATCTGGCGGAGATGCTCAAAGGAATCGAAGCCGTGCTGCGGGCCGAATTCAAGACCGAGTATACGTTGTTAGGTTTTACCGCCGGGGTGCAACAGACGGACCGGACGCGGGAAATCATGCTTTCCCCCGCGGTGCGGACCTTGTTCGAGCCGCTGTTGAGCGCGGGCCAGCCGTTATGCGGCCGCCTTACCCGGCAGCAGGCCCAGGCGCTGTTCGGCGAGTTGGCGCCGCAGGTGGCCTCGGCCGCGCTGGTGCCGTTGCGGGGCGAGCGCTGGCAGGGTTTGCTGGCTCTGGGCAGCCAAGCCGAAGACCGCTTTCATCCGGGCATGGGTACGCTGTTTTTAAGCTGCATGGGTGAACTGATCAGCCATGCACTGCAAACCCATCTGCCTGCTTCGCCCCCCGTGCGCCGGCAGGCGGGCGCCGGGTCGCCGGCGGAGAAGGGCGAGTGAATGTCGCCTGACCAGGCCGCCTGGCTGAAACGCTACCTGGATCATCTGGCGCTGGAAAGGCGGCTGGCCACCCTGACCGTCGCCAATTACCGCCGTGACCTGGAGGTCTGCCAGGCGTTTTTCATCTCCCAGGGGATTGCCGCCTGGGAAGAAGTCACCGCCCAACACATTCGCGCCCTGGTGGCCGGCCGGCATCGGGCCGGACTGTCCGGGCGCAGCTTGCAGCGTCTGTTGGCCACCCTGCGGGGGTTCTTCAACTATCTGCTGCGGCGAGGACAGTTGTCCCATAATCCGGCGCAACTGGTGCGCGCCCCACGCAGTCCCCAGCGGCTGCCGCAGGTGCTGGATGTCGATCGGTTGACCCACTTGCTGGATCAGAATCCGGACGGCGTGCTGGAGGTACGCGACCGGGCAATGTGGGAGTTGTTCTATTCCAGCGGTTTGCGGCTGGCCGAACTGGTCTCGCTCAAGCTGCATGAACTGGATCTGGACGACGCCAGCGTGCGCGTGACCGGTAAGGGGAATAAAACCCGTCTGCTGCCGGTCGGTCGGCAGGCCCGCGAGGCGCTGCAGCAGTGGCTGCAACAGCGGGGAACCCTGGCCAGGCCGGAAGCGACCACGGTATTCGTCAGCCGCCTGGGCCATGCCCTGACACCCCGCGCGGTACAGCAACGGCTGGCGCGCTGGGGTCTGCGTTACGGCGCCGGCGCCCATCTGCATCCCCATCTGCTGCGGCATTCCTTTGCCAGCCATCTGCTGGAATCCAGCAGCGATCTGCGCGCCGTGCAGGAACTGCTGGGGCATGCCGATATCGGCACCACCCAGATCTATACCCATCTCGATTTCCAGTACCTGGCCAAGGTATACGACGCCGCCCATCCACGCGCCAAAAAGCGCCGCGAGGAAGAGTAGGGCGTTATACTGTAATTATGGTGTAAGCGTTCACCCCCCTCCCCCTAACCCCCTCCCACAAGGGGAGGGGGAATACGCTAAGTAGCTGTTTTGCAATAACTCCCTCCCCCCTTGTGGGGGAGGGTTGGGGTGGGGGGTCTGAACGGTTACATTATGGTTGCCTTGGCGCAGGCGTCCGTCGACCAATCAATCACTCTCGAGGTGATGGTCCTATGAAACGCAGAGAATTCTTGCAAGCCTCGCTCGGCGCGCTGGCAGGCGCCGGCCTTTCGCTGAATGCTTCCACCCGCCTCTTCGCCGCCGAATTCGCTTCCTCTGGTTACGATCTGGTCGCCGTCAAGGACGGTGAACCGGAAGCTCTGTTCGACCAGGGCATTCAGGCTCTGGGTGGGATGCAGACTTTCGTGAAAAAAGGCCAGACAGTGGTCGTCAAGCCCAATATGGCCTGGGATGTGCCGCCGGAACGGGCCGCCAATACCAATCCCCAATTGGTGAAACGGATTGTCGAACACTGCCTGAATGCCGGCGCCAAGGAGGTGTATGTCTTCGATTACACTTGCGATAATTGGGAAAAAAGCTATCGTAACAGTGGTATCGAGAAAGCCGTAAAGGAAGCCGGCGGGAAAATCGCTCCCGGCAACAGCGAAAGCTATTATCACACCGTGGCCGTACCCAACGGCCGGCGGCTCAAGGAAGCCAAAGAGCACGAATTGATCCTGACGGCGGATGTATTCATCAATGCGCCCATTCTGAAACAACACGAGAGCGCCACCCTGACGGTTTCCATGAAAAACCTGATGGGTACGATCTGGGACCGTGGCTACTGGCACCGTCATAATCTGCATCAGTGCATCGCCGATTTCGCCACCTACTGCAAACCGAATTTAATTGTGGTGGACGCCTATAATGTATTGAAACGTAACGGGCCGCGCGGCGTTTCCGTGGGCGATGTCGTACCGATGAGAGCGCAATTGCTGGCCACCAATATGGTGACCGCCGATGCGGCCGCGGCGAAACTGTTCGGAATCGAACCGGATAACGTGGACTACATCCGCATTGCCCATGAAATGGGCGTGGGTAGAAAGGACCTGGAAAATCTCTCGATTAAGAGGATAAAACTGTAATCCGGCGGATTTCAGTTCTCATGAAACAAACGCATTTAAAGAAAATACGGGTGGTTATTGCACTCGTATTTTTCTGTCTGATAACGGCGCTGTTTCTCGATGCCAATCATCTCATTCCGCCGGCGGTCGGCGACGCTGCGCTCTACCTGCAATTCGTTCCTTCTCTGCTTCAGTTCATCACCGCTGCCGGCCTGGCCGCCGCCGGCTTTATCGTCGTGCTCCTCCTGACCTTACTGTTCGGCAGGGTGTTTTGCTCGACTGTCTGTCCACTGGGTACTTTACAAGACATTATCATTCGTCTGTCCGAGCGCTGGAAAAAACCCAGGCGGGTCCGATTTCGCTATAAAAAGCCACATACCCTGCTGCGCTACGGCCTTCTGCTGCTGACCGTTATTACTCTGCTGTACGGCAGTTTACTGGCAGTTAATCTACTGGATCCCTTCAGTAATTTCGGCAGGCTCATTGCCGATATGATCAGACCGGTTTATATCGGCCTGACCAATCTGATCGTATCCCTATTGGAATCTTTTAAGGTCTATCTGATTCACCCGATGGAGTGGAAAATTGCCTCTCTGATCACATTGATTTTCCCATTGCTGTTTCTGGGAATGCTGATCTGGTTAAGCGCCGGTAAAGGCCGGTTGTACTGCAATACACTCTGTCCGGTCGGTACTCTGCTGGGTCTTGTCTCCCGCGTTTCCTTATTCAAAATTAAAATAGACAAGGAAGCCTGCACCGTCTGCGCCCAATGTTCCATCAACTGCAAGGCGAGCTGTATTCGCCTCAAAACCAAAGAGATCGATTTCAGCCGCTGTATCGCCTGCTTCGATTGCATCGATGTATGCCCAGGGCTTGGGATTGGTTATAAGAGCAGCCTCACACTCTCCCTCAATCCTCTCCTTACCCATCAGTCCCCTCCCCCCTGGAGAGGGAGGGTTAGGGTGGAGGGGAAGGAGGAGAGCCAGGGAAACGGTCTCCCAGAGCCCTCCAAACGGGCGTTCCTTGGCAAATCCGTCCTTTATCTGGCCGGCCTGGCGCAATTGACCAAAACCCAGACGGCAACAGCAACCGCCGTCACTCCGCCAAATCCGGTGTCTCCCCCCGGTTCGCGCAGCCTGGCGCAATTCACCCAAACCTGCACCGCCTGCCATCTCTGCATCAGCGCCTGTCCCACCCAGGTATTGCAGCCGGCGTTGCTGCAATACGGCCTGGCCGGCATCCTGCAACCGCGGATGGATTACCATCTCAGCTTCTGCAATTTCGACTGCACCCGCTGTGGCCAAGTCTGCCCGTCCGGTGCGATCCTGCCGCTCGGCAAAGAGGTCAAGCAAATCACCCAGCTCGGCGTTGCGCAATTCCTGCAGGAACGCTGTATCGTCTATACCGACAAGACGGCCTGTGGGGCCTGTGCGGAGCATTGTCCCACCAAGGCGGTGCGGATGGTTCCCTATCAGCGGAACCTGACCATTCCAGAAGTAAGGGGAGCGCTCTGTGTCGGTTGCGGCGCCTGCGAATATGCCTGTCCGGTGCGGCCGCAACGGGCGATTTACGTGGCCGGCCATGCGGTCCATCGGGTGGCGCAGAGACCGACGGCGGAACCGCTGAAAGTCGAGATCCGCCAGGATTTTCCTTTTTAATGTGACCCCCTGTAGGAGCGAGCTTGCTCGCGAAGGGGACGTGCAGCGGCAATTTGGCCGGATTCGCGAGCAAGCTCGCTCCTACAGGGGAGGCTGAACAGAAATGTTCTGCCAGACACTAACTACCATAACCGGTTGATGGGGTAAGCATCGAGGGTAAGATCATTGCTTATGAGATTTGTCTGGATTGGAGGTCATTCGTGCTTTCTCCGGTTATTGAAACCTTTGTTCGTTTAGCGACCATCCTCAACCGTTGGTATCAACACTGATCATGTAGCGCCCGTGCCTGTGCCTCAACAGCCCGTTCCATATCCTCCAGGGATACGCCCCTGGCCGCTTTCAGCAGACCGAAGGCGGCGCTCACGTCGTGCTTCACCGGCTTCATGACGATGCTCTGCTCGGTCCAGGAAAAGACGACCTGTTGCTCTGGTTTAAGTCCCAGCGACCGGCGTAATTCCGCTGGAATGGTTACCTGGCCTTTACTGTTAAGAGCAGCAATATGCATTTTCATCCTCCATACTGAGTGTAGATTGAGTGTAGCTGATAAATCCGCTGGGGAAGGGGATTTTGCCCCCTTCCCCGGGTATCCACTTAAGTCGGGACGCTTTACAGGCTGAGCCGGATCGGGTCGGGGTAACGGGATTGCGCCCGTTACCCCTCCCACACCACCGGACATGCGGTCTTCCGCATCCGGCGGTTGAACCCAGCGGCTTCACGTTGCCGCAAGATCCGATGGAACGTATA
>CAIMUS010000148.1 GCA_903844665.1 uncultured Pseudomonadota bacterium | reverse complement strand
CCCCTACATGATGTGGTTGCTCTCTTGGTTGGATAGTAGGGGCGGTTCGCGAACCGCCCCTACATGATGTGGTTGCTCTCTTGATTGAATAGTAGGGGCGGTTCGCGAACCGCCCCTACATGATGTGGTTGCTCTCTTGATTGAAAGTAGGGGCGGTTCGCGAACCGCCCCTACATGATGTGGTTGCCAACCTTATATGTGTAAGTCCTGAATGCGCATTTTCCGCTACAATGCGCCGGTTTTCATCTCCAGAACCTTATCATGCCTTTGCTCCGATTCGACCAGGTGGCCATCGCCTTCGGGCTGGACAAACTGCTGGACGACGCCAGCTTCCAGCTCGATGCCGGCGAGCGGGTCTGCCTGATCGGCCGTAACGGCGCCGGCAAATCCACCCTGCTCAGACTCTGCGCGGGCGAACTGCTGCCCGATGCCGGCGAGATCTGGCGCCAGTCCGGTTTGCGCTGCGCTTACCTGGCGCAGGAGCTGCCGGTGGACAGTACCGCCACGGTATTCGAACTCGTGGCCGGTGGTTTGCCGGCGTTGGGCCGGTTATTGACGGACTATCACGCCGCCGCCACGCGACTGGCGCAACAGGCCTCGCCGGAAGCGCTGCAACGGGTGGAGCAATTACAGCATGAGCTGGAAACGCAGGATGGCTGGCGGTTGAAGCAGCGGGTGGAGACGACCCTGACCCGGTTGCAGTTGCCGGCGGATACGCCGCTGGCCGAACTCTCCGGCGGCTGGCGGCGGCGGGCGCTGCTGGGCCGGGCGCTGGTGAGCGAGCCTGAACTGCTGCTGCTGGACGAGCCGACCAACCATCTCGATATCGAGACGATTCAGTGGCTGGAAGAGCAGTTGCTGAATTATCGGGGCGCCCTGCTGTTCGTCACCCATGACCGGGCGCTGTTGCAGCGCCTGGCCACCCGTATCCTGGAACTGGATCGGGGCCGGCTTACCTCCTGGCCGGGCGACTATCAGCGCTTTCTGGAAAAAAAGGCGCAGGCATTGCAGGCGGAGGAACGCCAGAATGCCCGCTTCGACCAGAAGCTGGCGCAGGAGGAAGTCTGGATACGGCAGGGCATCAGGGCCCGCCGGACCCGCAACGAGGGGCGGGTCCGGGCGCTCGAGGCGCTGCGCGAGGAACGGCACCGGCGGCGCGAACAACTGGGCAGACCGGAATTTCAGTTGGGTGGGGCCGAAGCCTCCGGCCAATTGGTCATCGAGGCCGAACACGTGAGTTACAGTTGGCAGGGGGAGGCGCTGATCGATGACTTCTCCACCCGCATCGTGCGCGGCGACCGGATCGGCCTGATCGGTCCTAATGGTTGTGGCAAGACCTCCCTGCTGAATATCTTGCTGGGCCGGCTGGCGCCGGACACGGGTCGGGTGCGGCTGGGAACCCGGCTGCAAATCGCCTACTTCGATCAATTGCGGGCCCAGTTGGAACTGGACAAGACCGTTATCGACAACGTTGCCGAGGGGAGCGAGACCGTCACCGTAAATGGCCAGCGGCGGCATATTATCGGTTACTTGCAGGATTTTCTGTTTACCCCCGAGCGGGCGCAGACACCGGCTGGCGCGCTGTCCGGCGGCGAACGCAACCGCCTGCTGCTGGCCAGACTGTTCAGTCAGCCGGCCAATCTGCTGGTGCTGGACGAGCCGACCAACGATCTCGACATGGAAACCCTGGAACTGCTGGAAGAACTGCTGCTGGATTACAGCGGTACGCTGCTGCTGGTCAGTCACGACCGGGCTTTTCTGGATAACGTGGTCACCAGTTGCCTGGTGTTCGAAGGGCAGGGCAGGGTGCGCGAATATGTGGGGGGTTACAGCGACTGGCTGCGGCGACGCGTGGTGGAGCCGCCATCTCCTAAGTCTCCCAAACCCAGGGCGGAGCTCAGGACTCCGCGGCCCCGCGCGCCCGGCAGACTCGGTTACAGCGAACAGCGGGAGTTGGAACAGTTGCCGGTGCGGATTGAGCAACTGGAAGTCGAACAGAGCAACTTGCAAGCCTTGACCAGCCGGCCCGAGTTCTATCGGCGCGATTCGGAGGAAGTACAGCAAACGCTGGGACGGCTGAAAGCGCTGGAACAGGAGTTGGAGCGGGCTTATCGGCGCTGGGAGGAATTGGAAGCGCAGCGCGGTGGGTAGGAGCGTGGCGCCGGCTTCCAGCCGGCGGAATGAATTGTGGCGCCGGCTTCCAGCCGGCGGTTGCGAGTTCCGCGAGCAGGTCGGCGAGCGGGCGTTGCGGGTTGGCGGCGGTTGGCATGGCGATGGGATTCCGGTGGATTTACTCCTGCTGGCCCAGAACTCTATCAAGCAGCCTTCGGAATATGCTGGATTTCTTTGCGACTCGCGAAGATCCAGCGGCTTGCCGTGCCTGCTCAAGGACCTGGTCCACCTCGGCTTGCAGTTCGGTCACATTCACCTGGCGCTGACGGAGCCACTGCTCAAGCGGGTGAAAGGCCGGGTCGGCGAGCAGTTCGGCCACGCGGGGTACGGCCAACTCGGCGCCGGCGGCGTGGGCGCGGCGGAAAAGGACGGCGTAGTTGCGCAGGTAGGTCTGAAGTGCTTGGCCAGCGTTTACGACGAGGCAGTAAATCAGGGCGGCAAGCCGGTGGCGGGGCGCTTCGGCGAGGGCAGCCGGGGCGCCGCTGCGTTCGAGGTAGTTGGCCAGGTTGTTGTGCGAACTGGCGCGGTCGGCGGGATCGGGCAATTGCTCGCAAAGGGCGAGGGCGCGGCGCTGCTGGGTGATGGCCTGGGCCACGTCGCCTTGTTTGTCGAACAGGCCGGCGAGGGAGCTGAGCACCTTGGCGGTATCGACCGGACTATTTTGGAACAGCTGAGCGAGATCTTCCAACTCGGCTCTGGCCTCGCTGAAGCGGCCCAGCTCCTTCAGCACGTTGGCCCGGGTACCCCGCGTGGCGGCGATGTCCTTCGCCGGGCGCTCCAAGGCGCGCTTGACCTCCAGCACGGCATCCAGCCGGCGCAGGGCGGATTCCCAGTCCTGCCGGGCAACGTCGGCATTCATGGCGATGTCGAGCGCGCTGATGTAGGCGCGGGCGAGCATTTCGGCATCCGGAGCCTCGGGCACGGGCTGGCCGGAGCGATACCGTTGCCACCAAGCCGCCACCCGCGCCAGCCGCGCCTCCACCTCCGGCAAGGCCGTTTCGACTTGGCCCTGCCTGATGTCGATGCGCAGGGCTTCCAGCTCGCTGCCAATGACATCGACCTGTGGGCGGCCCGCCTGCTTATTTGCCTCGGCGGATTCAAGCTGCCGCTGGCGGGCGGCGTCCAGATTGCTGGTCATCACGAGAGCGTTCGCCCAGTTGCCGGTGATCCAGGCCAGGTCCGCCCAAGCCTGTTGCGAGCTTTCGCCCCCGGCCTCGGCGGCGGCGCGGGCCAGGGTAGCCGCCTGTTCGTAGAACGGCAGGCCGGCATCGGGGCGGCCACCATTCTGCAACGCATTGGCGAGGATGGCGAGGCAGCTCCAGCGCGGCCGGCCCTCGGGAGCGGACTCGGCGGCGGTCTGGAGGTGCGGGATCAGCCCCGCCAGCAGGCGCGGATCGCTGGTGCCGGTGACAACATAGCTGGCGAAGTCGCCCAGCCGGTCCCAGGCCCCGGCCTGCACGCAATAGACCAGGGCGCGGCTGCCGGCCTGCAGGGCGGCGGTCATGTTCTGGTGCTGGAGCGCGTTGTACACCGCCTCCAGCCGCTCGGCGTAGGCAAGGCGGATGGCGTTCTCCGTCCACTCGCCCCGGTCCCGAAGCTGCTGCTCCATCCAGGCGCGAATACGCTCCCGCACCAGTTCGTGGCAGGTGAGGTCGGGATTGGCATCGTCCGGCCCTTCGCGTTCCTCCGTGACCAGCCCCACGCTGAGCAGATGGCGCAGGAGCGGCTGGATCTCGGGACGGGGCGGGGGCGCCTCGCTCCACACGCTGTTCAGCAGCCCCAGCGCTACCGGCTCGTTGGCTACCGCAATCATCCACAACACGCGCCGGGCGTCCGGGCTGGCATCGCGGATGAGTTGATCGAGTGACGTAGCGAGCGCGTCGTTCAGATAGGCCAGTTCCTTCGCATCGCCGGGCGTGGTGGCGAACAGCGCCGGGAGTTGGGCGAAGTCCTTGCTCTGCTCCAGCGTATCGAGCGCCTGGAGGAGTTGCGGCCGCAACTTGGCGTCCGCCGCCAGCCGGGCGAGCCGGTCCATGAGCAGCGGGTGAAAGCGGCTGGCGTT
Source organism: uncultured Pseudomonadota bacterium (assembly GCA_903844665.1). Lineage (GTDB taxonomy): Bacteria > Pseudomonadota > Gammaproteobacteria > Competibacterales > Competibacteraceae > CAIMUS01. Next base: position 40,279 of record CAIMUS010000148.1, on the reverse strand, counting down.
CAGCAGGCGCAGGGCGAGCTCCCTTTCCCCGGCGTTGGGGCCAAACACCATCCGGCTGAGGGCGGGATGCGCCTGCAGGTAGAGCGCCGCCTCCGTTGCCGGCAGCGGGCCGAGCCGGACGGGATAGCCCGTGCCGGCCGCCAGCGCCGCCAGCGGCCGGCGGGAGGTGATCAGCACCCGTGACGGCGAGCCGGCGAGTTCCTGGGCCAGCGCCGCCAGACAGCGGTCCCAGGCCGGGTCCTGGCAGGCCCAGACCGGTTGCCCGACGACGGACGACGGCTCGGCCTGCGGTTTCAGGTTGGTCTCGAAGTTGTCGAGCACCAGCAGGATGGCTTCGTCCTGCAGGGCGCGGATGAGATTGTACGTCAGCCGTTCCAGCCGTTCGGGGCCGGTGAACTCGGCGGTGGCGTCGCGGTAGAGGGCATCGGCGCGGTGGACCTGCATATAGTCGTAGTAGCGGCCCAGTTCGCCCACGAGCTTCAGGTGGATGTCGCGCAGCGTGGCGTCGAAGCCGAGGGCGTTGGGCTTGGCCTGATAGAGCAACACCCACTCGAAGCGCGTCTCCCACAGCGCCAGCGTCTCGGCCACCAGGGCGGTCTTGCCCATGCCGCCCAGTCCGGTGATGACCGCGACCGGTTTCACCTCCGCCCCGCTGGTGGAGCCGATGAAATCCGCTCCCAGTCCGGCCAGTTCCCAGGTGCGCCCGACGAAGTATTCGTGCCCCGCTGCGGTCAGCTCGGCGATCCGGTGCAGGCGGGGATTGCGCGGATTGAGGTCCGGGCTGCTGCCTTTCGCCAGGGTGAGGCCGGGCTGTTCCGCCCCGTAGAGCACCGGCGTGGCGTGATCGCAGACGGTAAAGCGGGCGGGATCGTGCCTCTTGCCATCCAGCAAGGCTTTCCGGGCCAGGGTGAGGGCGGCGGCGGCGTTCTTGGGCTGGGGATGGGCGAGCAGGGCGCGGTAAAACTCCACCGCCAGTTCGCGGGCGTAGTCGTCGCCCACGGCGTAGCGCATCGCCACCACCGAGGGCACGCCGCCGTGCAGCAGAGCGTGAGCAGTGCCGGTAAAGCCGGGTTGTTCCTGGAGGTCGAAGTCTTTGGTGGCCGCTTCCTTCGCGCCCGGCTCCTTGCCCTGGGCGATGGCGAGAAAATCGTTCCAGTCCTTCACCCGCAGGATGTCGCCGGAATGGCAGGCGCTGAGGAACACCAGCCGGGGCAGAAAGCCGCCCGCGTCGGTGAACAGGTCGAGCAACTCTTCGCCGGAAAGATGGTCTTTCGCGCCGCCGGGCCTGGCAAGCTCCAGCCGGTTCAGGTTCCCGTGTCCGCTCCAGTGGACGACGTGATAGCCGTTGTTCCGCTGAATCTGGTCGATCAGCCGTTCGCGGGTGACGCCGTGCGTGAGGAAATGGGCGACGACCCGGCGCTGCGGGTAGATTTCCTTGGCAAAAAGCCGCAGCAGGTCCAGCCGCTCCTCCCGCGCGCCCAGCGGTCGCGAGCCGCGCGCCTCGGCGAAGACAAAGAGCACGCGCAGCGGCTCGTCGGGCGCCAGTTCGACCGGCTGGGAGGTCGGGGCCTGCCGGTCGTGGACCACGCGGACGAGCAGGTTGCGCTCGCCAAGGGTCTCGGCATCGGCCTTGGGCTTCGCAATTTCCCACGGCACGCGGGCCAGTGCGGCGGCGAGATGGTTTTCCTCCTCGGCGGCTCCCGGCAACTGGATACGCAGCGTGCGCTGGCTTTCGGACTTCCAGAGCTTTTCGAAAATGTCCTGACCGAGCACTTCCTCGGCGATACAGACGCCGATCTCGGCGACCGCCGCCGTCTCTTTCCCTTCCTCGACGTAGAGACGGAGGTAATTCCGCAGGTCGAACAGACCCTGCCGATGGCTGACGCTGATGGTTTTGAAATCCGTGTGGTGGTAGGCGAGTTGCGAACCGTGGGCGTCGAGCAGCCGAAACTCGGCGGTGTGACTCGGGGCGTCGACGGTGATGATGAGGTCGAAATGAGTAGGCATGATAGATTTCCAGATATTTGTGGTGTGGCGCCGGCTTCCGGCCGGCGGAATGAGCGGCTCTCAACCGGCCTGCGCCAACGCCGACCCGATCCGCTCCAGTCCCTCCGCCAGCAGCGCCCTGGGACAGCCGAAGTTCAACCGGATAAAACCCTCTCCGCCCGGACCGAAGGTGGCGCCGTCGTTGAACGCCACCCTGGCGCGCTCGAGCAGGAAAGACTGTGGATTGGCGGGAAGCTTCGCCTGCCGGCAATCCAGCCAGGCGAGATAGGTCGCCTCGGGGCAGGTGGCGCGAATGCCGGGCAGGTGACGCTGGACGAAGGTGAGCAGATAATCCCGGTTGGCGGTCAGGTAAACCAGCAAGGCTGTCAGCCAGTCCTCGCAGTCCCGATAGGCCGCCAGGGCGGCGGTAAATCCCAGGATATTAATAGGCGGCACGATACCGGCCATGGCCGCTTTAAACCGGCGGCGCAGGGCGGCGTCCTGGATGATGGCGAAACTGATTCCCAGGCCGGCGATATTGAAGGTCTTACTGGGCGCCATCAGGGTGATGCAGCGGTTGGCGATGGCCACGTCCAGTGTCGCCAGCGGCTGGTGCCGCTGTCCGCCCAGCAGCAGATCGCAATGAATTTCATCGGAGCAGATCACCAGATCATGCCGGACGCAGAATTCGGCCAGTTGAGCCAGTTCCACGGCGGTGTAGACCCGTCCCACCGGATTATGCGGATGGCACAGGATAAACAGCCGCGTGCGAGCCGTGACAGCCCCATTCAGGGTGTCGAAGTCGGGTTCGTAATAAAGCCATTCGCCGTGCCGGCCCACCGCCAGTTCGGCCGTTTGCAGGCGCCGGTCCTGGGCCGCCGGCGCCGCCAGAAAGGGGGGATAGACCGGCGTCTGCACCAGCACGCCATCGCCGCTTTCCCCCACGGCCCGACAGACGACATTGAGGCCGCTGACCAGACCGGGGAGGAACACGATCTGGTCAGGCTCGACCGTCCAGCGATAGCGTTGTAACAGGCGCTCGCAGAGCAGGGCGGGCAGTTGCGGCGGGATCGCGCCGTAGCCGAATACCCTGTGCGCCACCCGCTGTTGCAGCGCGCGGATGATCGGCTCGGGAGAGGCGAAATCCATATCCGCCACCCACATCGGCAGCACTTCGGGGCCATAGCGTTCCCACTTGACGCTGTCGCCGCCGCGCCGTTCGGGAACCGTGTCGAAATCGAAGCGCATGACCGGCATGCCGGGCCGCTATCAGCCAATCTGATCCAGCACGCGGGCGCGGAACTTGACGCCCAATCCGGCGGCGATGCGGGCGCAGGCGGCGATATCCACCCCTTCCAGACCATCGATAGCGGTGACGGTCACATCGGCAACATGGACCTTCACTTTGGCGATGAAGTCGAGCAGAGCGGGGTAAGCGCCGGCCTGTTTGGGGCGGCAGTAGCGCTCATAGATGGTTTCGTCCTGGGCATTGAGGGAAATGGAAATCGCATCGATAGCGCTGCCCAGTTCCGGGGTGACGTCACGGTCATGATACTGGTTGGCCAGACCGTTGGTATTGAGCCGCACCCGCGCCCCCTGTAGCCGCAAGGTCCGCCCGACCGCCAGCAGGGTGTCCAGTCGCAGGGTGGGTTCACCCAGACCGCAGAACACGATCTCCTGGAAATCCCTGGGATTGCCGATGGCCGCGAGTAATTCCGCGGCGCCGGGTTCCTGGGCTCGCCGCAGCCGCAGTTCGTAGTCCTGTACATTCCATTCGTTTTCCAGGCGCGGGCAGAATTCACAGCGCAGATTGCAGCGGCTGGTCAGGTTTAAGTAACAGTTGCCGTGCAGGGCATAGGCATAGACGGGGGGTTCCTGATGTTTGAGCGGATTCATGGGGATTTCTTCCAGGATGTGCGGTATTACGCCAGCGACGCTGACCGGGTAATGGCCAGCAATCGGGCGCAATGGGGGTCCAGTTGCCGCCAGTCGGCGGGCATCGCCAGTTGGGCCACGGTGGCGGTCGGCAGCAGCTTGCCGTCCGCTGGCGTCGGCGCCGATTCGCAGAGATAGCCTAACAGCAGTTCCAGACCGGGATTATGACCTACCAGCAGCACGGTTCGGGCGGTCTCGGGGCAAGCGGCCAGAACCCGCAGCAACTCACCCGGCGTCGCCTCATAGATACTCGGCTCCCAGTGCAGCCGCTCATCTTCCAGACCCAGTTCCTTGCAGACTCTGAGGGCCGTCTGTTTGGCGCGCTCCGCCGGCGAGCTGACGACATAATCCGGTATGAATCCCTGTTGCCGCAGCCAGCGGCCCAGGCGTGGCGCATCGCGCTCCCCCCGTTTGTTCAGGGGTCTGGCGAAATCTGTCGCCGCCTCGGTATCCCAGGCGGATTTTGCATGACGCAGTAGCAGCAGTTGACGTGACATAAGCCTTACTCCTTAACCAAACCGATGCGGGCCTTGGGAAGCGTCTTTTTGCCTTCCCCCAGCGCTTTTTCCAATTGCCGGCACAAAATTTTGAGGATTTTGATGCGGGCGTAGTATTTATTATTACCCTCCACCAGAATCCAGGGAGACAGATGGGTGCTGGTGTACTGCACCATGTCGTGCACCGCCAGCTCGTAGTCCTCCCATTTTTCCCGGTTGCGCCAGTCCTCGGGGGTCAGCTTCCAGCGCTTGTGCGGGGTTTGCTCGCGATCCTGAAACCGGAGCAACTGTTCGTCCTGGGTGATGTGCAGCCAGTATTTCAGCAGCACGACGCCGTGTTCGATCAGTTGATCCTCGAAATCGTTGATCTCGTTATAGGCGCGCCTCCATTCCGCCTCGCCGGCGAAACCCTCCACCCGTTCCACCAGGACCCGGCCGTACCAGCTCCGGTCATAGATGGTAAACCGCCCGGCCCGCGACAGGTGCCGCCAGAAGCGCCATAAATAATGATGCGCCTGTTCTTCGTCGGTGGGGGCGGCGAAGGGGATAATCTGGTAATTGCTGGCGTCCAGGGCGGCGGTGATACGGCGGATGGCGCTCCCTTTACCGGCGGCGTCCGGTCCCTCGAACACGATCAGGGTGGAGATACTCTGTTGCAGCGCCTTGCGTTGCAGGAAATTCAATTCACCCTGGTATCGATTGAGTTTGTGCTCATAGTCGGCTTTGCCCATGCCATTGGACATGTCCAGAGCGCTGAGCACCGTCGGCAGCGGCTTGGCCGGCCTGGCCACGGCGTTGCCGGGATCGCCGCTGCTTATCAGGGTGGTCGAACCAGGCTCGATGACCTCGCCGAAATCGTTATGGACCTGGAGCCGGGTTTTGAGTTTCTCCAGGTGGGTGGCCTCGTCCAGACGCCTGCGAATGGCGTCGCGCACGATCTGGCCCACCGTCAGGCTGCGGTAACAGGGATCGACGCCTTCCACGATGGTGAACGGCGCCGGGCCGGTGCTGGTGCGCATGATGGTGCGCTCGGCCGCCTCCAGAAATTTGTCATACATGCCCCAATGTTCCCAACTGGTGTCCCCGACCTGCCAGCGGGTCGTGGGATCTTTCTCCAGACTCTTGAGGCGTTTCTTCTGGGCCTCCCGACTCAGGTGCATCCAGAATTTAAGAATCACCGCGCCCTCGTCCGTCAGGGCCTTTTCGAAGGCGATGATCCGGTCCAGTCGTTCGTCGAAATCCGCCAGGTCGATCTTGCCATAGACCTTATCGAGAATCGGGCGTGAATACCAGGAGCGCAGGAACATTCCGATTCGGCCCTTGGGTGGAATATCGCGCCAATAGCGCCAGTAAGGAGGGCGTTCCCGCTCCTCATCGGAGGTCTCGCCATAGGCGCGGGTCAGCAGCCAGCGGGGATCCATCCAGGCATTGAGCAGGTTGACCGTTTGCGCCTTGCCGGCGCCGTCGACCCCGGCGAATACCAGGAGCACGGGAAACCTGGCCGATAGCCGCAGATCCTGCTGGACCAGCAATAATTCTTCCCGCAGGACAGGTTCGCGCTGCCGGTATTCCTGCTTATCGACTTTGCGCCCCAATTCGGCTGTTCTAAACATGAATTGACTCAAATTGACCCTCTACTTGCTTCAAAATGGTTACCGTGAAAATCCCTGTAGGTCGGGTTAGACGCGCTCTCTACCGAGCCAGCCAATAGCAGAGACGTTACGGGCGCGTCGTAACCCGACATGGAGGCCGATTTTCATCCCTACGGGTGTAGAATTATGACCATGCCACATTTGATTTTATAGCATGTATCGCCCGCCTGCGCTCGGGTATAGTATTGCCGCTCAGTATTTCAGGAGACTTCAATGATTTCAGGCGCCGCCTCGCAGCGACCCGGCGAATCTCCGGACTCGTCCGAACATGCGGCCTGTCTCGTGCCCCTGCATACCCGGCTGGCCGGTCGCGCCCGCTTCAAGAGCCGGGCACTGTATCGCGCCGGGTCGCTGCAACAGGCCGTGGAAACCCGTTTGCAGGCGGTGACCGGCGTCCAGGGCGTCGCCGTCAATACGCTGACCGGCAGTCTGTTGGTCGAATTCGATCCGGACCTTAGCCTGGTGGAGCTGCTGCCGGTTCTGGAAGCCGCCCTGGCGGAATTGCCGCTGCCGCTGTTGCGCAGAGCCGTCGCTACGCCGCCCGAGTCGCGCCCCGGCGCGGCGCCCCAGGCCGAACCGACAGCGGCGGCGGCCCGGCCCGCCCCGGCGGCCGCGACGCCGGCGCCGCCCTGGCATGCCCTGGATACGGCTGAAGTCAGCACCCGCCTGGAAAGCAGCCCGGCGGGTTTAAGCACAGCCGTCGCCGCCGAGCGCCTGCTGAGCGTGGGCGCCAATGTGCTGCCCACCGCCGGGCGGCGTTCCGACCTGAGTATCCTGCTGGAGCAACTGGCGACGCCGCCGGTGGCCCTGCTGGGTCTGTCCGCCGTGGTCTCCATCGCGACCGGCGGCTTGCTGGATGCCGCCGTGATCGGCAGCGTGGTGGCTATCAACACCCTGATCGGCTTCTTCACCGAGCGGCAGTCGGAAACCATTATCGCCAGCCTGACGCCGGTGGCGGCGCCCGATAGCCAGGTGCGGCGCGACGGCCGCTGGCAGCCGGTGGCGGTGGCCACCCTGGTGCCGGGCGATATCCTGGCGCTGACCCCAGGCTGCCTGGCGCCCGCCGATGTCCGGCTGGTGCAGGCGGAACGCTTGAGCCTGGATGAGGCGGCGCTCACCGGGGAGAGCATGCCGGTGGAAAAGCGGGCCGATAGCGTATGCCTGGAGGAAGCGGCGCTGGGGGATCGGCGCAATATGGTTTACAAGGGTACGCTGGTGACCGGCGGCAGCGGCGTCGCCCTGGTGATCGGCACCGGCTTGAATACCGAGATCGGCCGGATTCAGGCGTTGGCCGAAGCGGCGCGTCCGCCGGAAACTGTGGTGGAACGGCAGCTTAACGTCATGGGCGGCCAATTGGTGCTGTTGAGCAGCGCCACCTGTGGCGTGGTCTTTCTCGTCGGCCTGCTGCGCGGCCAAACCTGGCTGAGCATGCTCAAATCCTCGATTTCACTGGCGGTGGCCGCCGTGCCGGAGGGTTTGCCTACCGTCGCCACCACCACCCTGGCTATCGGCATCCGCAATATGCGCCGGCATAATGTCCTGGTGCGCCGCCTGGACGCCATCGAGACGCTGGGGGCGGTACAGGTGTTTTGCCTGGATAAAACCGGCACTCTGACCTTGAATCACATGACGGTGGTCGCCCTGCAGGTTGGGTTGCAGCGGGTGGTGGTGGACGAACAGGGCTTGCGGCTGGTGGAGCGCGCCGGCGGGCCGCTGGAGCTGCCGGACTTCCAGCGTCTGCTGGAAGTCGTGGCTTTATGTAATGAAGTCCGGATGAACGGCGGCCGGGATCGCCGGCGCTTCGACGGCTCCGCCACCGAAGTGGCCCTGCTGGAACTGGCGGTCAAGGCGGGTCTGGATATCGGCAATCTGCGCCAGCGGCATCCGCAACTCGATATTCGCCATCGAGCCGAGGATCGGCCCTATATGGTGACGGTGCATCCCTGGGAGGAGGGGCAGCAATTGATCGCGGTCAAGGGCAGCCCCGAACAGGTGCTGGAGCGGTGTCGCGACTATCTGCAGGAGGGCAAGGTTCGCCGGCTCACCAAGGCGAAGCGCGCCGCTATCCTGCGGGAAAACGAACGGATGGCCGGCGCCGCGTTGCGGGTGCTGGGAATGGCCTATGCGCTGGCGCCGGCGGAGTCCGAGCCGCCGGAGCAGTGGATTTGGCTGGGTCTGGCCGGCATGGCCGATCCGTTGCGGCCGGGGATGACGGCCCTGTTGCGCCGGTTCCATCAGGCTGGCATCGCCACCGCCATCATTACCGGCGACCAGAGCGCCACCGCCTATGCGATCGCCAAAGAACTGGATCTGGCCGACGGCCGACCGGTGGAAATGCTGGATTCGGTCAGCCTGGATAAAATGGACCCCGAACTGCTGCGCAGCCTGATTCCGCGAGTACAGGTGTTTTCCCGGGTCAGTCCCGCCCATAAGCTGCAGATCGTCCAGGCTTTGCAGCGCGGCGGCCGGATCGTGGCCATGACCGGCGACGGCATCAACGACGGTCCCGCCCTCAAAGCCGCCGACCTGGGGGTGGCGATGGGCGGCGGCGGCGCCGAAGTGGCCCGCTCGGTGGCCGATATCGTGCTGGAGGACGACAATCTGACCACCATGGTGACAGCCATTCGCGATGGCCGCACCATCTACAGCAATATTCGCAAGGCGGTCCGCTATCTGCTGTCCACCAATCTGAGTGAGATTACCGTGATGCTGGCCGGTGTCGGTCTGGGGGTGGGACAACCGCTCAATCCGATGCAACTGTTGTGGATCAACCTGGCCACCGATGTCTTCCCCGGCCTGGCGCTGGCGCTGGAGCCGCCGGAACCGGATATTCTGGATAAACCGCCACGCGACCCGCAGATGCCGATCGTCACCCGTCGCGACCTGGGTCGATTGGGACTGGAATCGGCGGTGATCAGCAGCGGCGCCCTGGCCAGTTACGCCTATGCCTTATGGCGCTACGGGGCGGGACCGCGGGCCAATACCCACACCTTCATGACCCTGACCGCGGCCCAGTTGCTGCATGCCTTCAGCAGCCGTTCCGAACGACATAGCCTGTTCGACCGGGAGCGATTGCCACCCAATCCGCCGCTGCGTCTGGCCGTGGGCGTCTCCCTGGCGCTCCAGAGCCTGACGGTGCTGGTTCCCGGCCTGCGCCGGCTGCTGGGGACTACCCCACTGGGTCTGCTCGACAGTCTGGTCATCGGCGCCGGCGCGGTTTTGCCTTTGCTCATCAATGAGAGCACCAAGAAATTTGCATCGCCTGATCTGTCGGCGCCCTCGGACCTGGCCGAAGGCGGTACAGACTCGGTAGAGGAAATGCCATGAGTTCTGATTTTGTCTTCACCTCGGAGTCGGTCACAGAAGGTCATCCCGACAAACTGTGCGACCAGATCAGCGACGCCATCGTCGATCGCTATCTGGCGCTCGATCCCGGCGCCCGGATCGTCGCCGAGTGCGCGGTCGCCAGGGGCGTGGCCTTTATTGCAACGCGCTTTGCCTCGTCGGCCAAAGTGGATATACCCGCCCTGGCGCGTCAGGTGGTTCAACAGGTGGGTTATACCGAGGGCGAGTTCAACGCCCGCGATTGCAGCATTTTGACCAGCTTGGTGGAAATGCCGGCGGCGGCGCGCGCCGGCCAGGATGAAACTACTCTGGGAGACGAGGATCTGGAGATGTTGGTAGCACGTAATCAGGTCACCGCCTTTGGTTTTGCCTGCCGGCAGACGCCGGCGCTGATGCCCTTGCCGATCTGGCTGGCGCACCGCCTGGCGCGGCGCCTGAGCAGAGTGCGGGCATCCCGCGCCTTGCCCTATCTTACCCCCGATGGCGCCGTGCAGATCGGCATCGAGTACCGGGACCGTCGTCCCCGTCGGGTGCATAGCATTACCCTGGCCGTCAGCCAGAATCAACCGGACTATCCTCGCCCGGATACCTTGCGAACGGCGCTGATCGAACAGGTCATCCGTCCGATATTTCTGGAGGAAGCCATCGGTCTGGATAAGCAGACCCGTATCTTCGTCAATCCCAATGGAATCAGGGTAGGCGGTGGACCGGCCACTCATTCCGGAATGACGGGGCGCAAAACGGCGAATGACACCTATGGTGGTTATGCCCGCCAGAGTGAATCGGCTTTGAGTGGCAAAGACCCGTTGCGGGTGGATCGCATTGCCGCCTATATGGCCCGGTTTGCCGCCAAAAATGTGGTTGCCGCGGGACTGGCGGACGAATGCGAGGTGCAGCTCAGTTATGCCATCGGCCTGGCGCATCCGGTCAGTATTCACGTGGACACCTTTGGCGCCGGCCAAATGGATGAAACTGAATTGGCCCGACGACTTAAGGCCCACTACGATTTTCGCGTCGGCGGTATTATCCGCTTTTTTCAGTTACGCCAATTATCCGGCAAAGGCCCTTTCTATCAACGCTTAGCCACTTATGGCCAAGTGGGGCGAACGGATTTGGAGTTACCCTGGGAAAAAACCGATACCGCGGAGGCATTATGTTAATTGGCGGTGACTTATAGCTCCGCTAATGATTATCCAGACAGTGAAGGGTGGTGGGTAGCCGCGCAAATACCACCCCTGGGAGCGCCGCACCCCAGTGCGGCTCTCGCCACTTGCCACTGGCGTCATTACAATGCCGCACTGGGGTGCGGCTCTCCCAGGGCGCCAGCGGCAACGAATGTCTGAATAACCATTATCGGGACCATACCACTGTTCGCGCTCAATAGTCCGATGCTCCAGGCGGGCTGATGGCTGGCTGAAGGCTCATGCGCTATCCTGCCGCCGGGCGCCGGAACGCATCCCCTGTCTGGCGGGGGTAGGACGGTGCGCGCCGGGTTTTTCAGCCGCAAATATAACCATGGCGATACTGCCGGCCGATGGTTTACAATGATTTCATTGGTCTGAGCGAGACTTCCAGAGGAATCAACATGCTAGAAACACAGCCTTTAAAAGATGGCATAGTCAGAAACGGACCCCGGGTCGGGCTGGCGTTGGCGGGCGGCGGTCCCCTGGGTATCATCTATCAAATCGGCGCTTTGCTCGCCCTCGACGAAGCTTTGGAAGGGATCGATCTGAACAACCTTCATGTCTATGGCGGGGTCAGCGTCGGCGCGATCAACGCTGCCGCCTTGGCCAACGGGTTTACCCCGGCGAAGATCTGCCGTATTTTCGTGCGCAACGAGTCTCTGGCGTTTCCCCTCGATCCCGAACATTTTATGCGGCCCGCCTTCGGGTTGTACTGGGACTGTTTAAAATCGGTGCCCGGTCTGCTGTGGGATGCTTCATGGAGTTTCGTCAAAAATCCCCAGGACAGGGATATTCTGGCGGTGTTGAGTAAATTGGGTCCTGCTATTCCCGCCGGCCTGTTGGATAATGAACCGATCGATCAGTTTCTGGCCACGATCTTCAGCAGCCGCAAACGAACCAATGATTTTCGTAGATTAAAGCATAAGTTGTTTGTGGTCGCGACCGATCTGGATACCGGGGAAATTATAAAGTTCGGCACCGGAGTTAACGATCATATTCCTATTTCCAAAGCGGTTCAGGCCAGTACCGCCATGCCCGGCCTTTATCCGCCGGTGGAAATAGAGGGACGTCATTATATCGACGGTAGCGTAAAGAAAACCGTTCATGCCTCGACGGCATTGGATGCCGGCGCCGATTTATTGATTTGTATTAATCCTCTGGTTCCTTTTAATGCCAAACATGCCAAGCCGGGTGAAATGAGAAATATGGAAAGCCTGGTCGATGGTGGCTTGCCGGTGGTGATGTCACAGATGTTTTATGCGCTGATTCACTCGCGGATGAAAATAGGGTTGGCCAGATATACGGCCGATTATCCCGATAGAGATATCATTCTGTTCGAGCCCAACAGCGGCGATGCCAAGATGTTCTTCTCCAATGTCTTCAGTTTCACCAATCGCCGTAAAGTCTGCGAGCATGCCTATCAGACGACCCGCCGGGATTTATTGGCCCGCAAGAATGAGTTGATTCCTCTGTTTGCCCGTCATGGTATCCAGTTGCGAGTCGATATTCTGGAAGATCGGAGTCGCCGTTTCGATAGCCATTTGATCGTGCCTCCGGAAATTTCGCAACTGGCGAAGCTGCAGAATAAAATGACCAATTCGTTGAGCGATGCGCTGGACGATATTGAAGTCTGGGTGGATTCACAGCCTAAGAATCTACCGGCCAGGCCGGCTGAGAAGGTGATCGAACTGCCGCGGGCGGAAGAGCCGATCCCCATCCAGGTCGGTAAGCCCATCCCGCCACGGGCGGCGGCAGCGAGCGCGGTGGGTTACCTGGCGTCCCCCCGTCATTAACCGGCGGGTTGTTGGGCGGGCGATATTTTTCGCCTCGTGCTGGTGCGCCGTAGTTTGTAAGTAGTAGGGCGGAACCCACTTCGCAGTTCTGCCCTACGCGGGCTAGCGCTCACGTTGAGCCGCCAGCGCAAGCTTGCTTGCGACGGCCAGCCCGAACGTGTAGTTAGCCCTCAACTTTGAGCGGCCAACTCTTCGCGGACAATCTTGCGCACAAGCTCTGCGGTAACCGGTGGCTCGGCAAGCCCGAGGTGAGCACCGAGCGCCTCGTTAATGAGAGTCTGATAGCCCTTGCCGCTCTTCGCCGACATCTCCTTGAACCGGCCCACAATGGCGTCGTCAAGATAGATGGTGATGCGAGTTTTCCCTTTGACCGGGAGGACTGCACCCCGCGTGCCCTTGGAAAAATCATAGACCTTCTTCATACGCTCTACGCTCTTTGGGCTCGGCCCGCCTGACTGAAATGAAGCGGGGGTTTTCACCCCGCTCCGTCCATACAACGACCATCACCGCACCAAAGACGTTGGCCCCGACGGTAACGAAACGCCGTTCGCCCTGCGATGACTCGTCTTCAATGGTGATGCCCAGGGGGTCGCTCAACACCCCGTCGCCCTCGGTGAGGGAGACGTCGTGCTTCTTGAGGTTTACGGCCTCTTTCTTGGGGTCGAAGCGCGAGGGCATGCGCTAGTATATGCACAATATGCATACTACGCAACCCCCTGGTGCCTCGCTGGTTGTTGTTTGAGAAAGTGTTTGGCGGACAAACAGGCAAACGCCGGTTGGGATAAGCCAGCCAGCCGGAAATTGACGCCTGCCTGTGACAGCGATAGCATGTCATCTCTTGAACAAAATGATGATATTAGCGCAGATGATTCGAGTACAGGTACAGTTGAACGAAGTGCAATTACAAGCTCTCAAAACGCGGGCGCGCCGGGAACAGGTGTCGGTTTCGGCGTTGGTTCGCCGTGCTGTGGCGGCATGGGTCGTGGTGGAAGCGGAACTTGCGCCGGACGAGCAGCGCCGACGCGCCATCGAGGCGGCGGGCACGTTCGCCTCAGGCCTGCAAGACGTGGTGCGCCATCATGACGACTATCTTGCTGAAGCCTACCGCCAGTGATTTTCGTCGATACGTCCGCGTTCTATGCCGTCCTGGACCGCGATGATGCAGTGCATGAACCAGCCCGTGCAACCTGGGCGACACGGGTGGCTGATCCGGAGACATTCACCCTGGTCACCAGCAATTATGTGCTTGCGGAATCCTGCGCGCTGATCCAGGCGCGCCTGGGCATGGAGGCGGTACGCGTTTTCCACGAGGCGGTCCTCCCCGTGGTTCAGGTCCACTGGATCACACCGGACGATCATCGGCTGGCCACCCATGCTCTCCTGACGGCAAATCGCCGGGGGTTGAGTCTGGTCGACTGTACCAGCTTTCAGATCATGCGCCGACTCGGCCTGCGCCGGGCGTTCGCGTTCGACCAGCACTTCGCCGAGCAGGGCTTCGAGCTATTACCCGGTTAGCCAGCGTAGAGCCAGAGTAGCCAGCGTAGCCCGGATGGCAATTGATGCAGCAAATTCAGTTGCCCGATACACGCCAGATTGATAATCGGCGAGGTATTGCTGACCACCTTCATAGGCGGCCAGCCTGTTGCAGTGTAGCCAGATCGGCTTCAAAGTCCTCTACATCGTAATGCATGGGAATACTCCGGCTCGCTAATAGATGTTGAAACCGGTACTGACTCATATCGGCCAAACGGCTGGCCTGCGCCAGGGTCAGTTTATCCTTGGCAAACAGCATTAATGCGATTTCCTGCAGTAACTCACCGGCCGACAGGTGGGTTGCTTGCAGGATTTCATCAGGGATCACTATACTCATTGAGAAAGTCCTGTTGGCTTTACGGATAATCACTCTTTGCTTGAGATCCATTCTCCCGGAGCACCAGGGATAGTTTCAATCCTGGAGCAAGGATTTCCTGCAAGTAGGTAGGCAGCAAGTTGACCGGTCTACGTAGGCTATATCCACTGCAATCCGGTTAAAAAGGGTGGGCAAAGGTGGTACAGGAATAGCCGTATTCTACGTTTCACCGCTGGGTTCGGGTGGGTGTTTATCCTGCCGATTGGGCGGGTACCGTGGATGACGACCTTCAAGCGGGAGAGCGGGCTGACGGGTCGGCGGGTGGCGGAACCCGCTTCGCGGTTCCGCCCTACGCGGGCTACGCGGGCTGTTGTTTGCGGCGTAATACGTTGCTGCACTCGTTAATCACTTGTAATGAGATGACCGGGCGGGTACGTAATAGAGTCAGAGCGCAGGCTTTTTTATCGGCTTGGTCGCTGATGGCATACAACAGAATGTTGCTGTCAGCAAAGGCGCGTTCAACGCCGGACATTGGCGTCTTCCCGGTTGAAGTCGTTGGGGCCGAAGGGCAGATTGATGTTGGCAAGCAGCGCCAAGGCATCCTCGGCGCTGGCAATGAACCGGGTGTTGGCCGCCGGGGGATGACTCGGTACGGGTTCGGCGTCGCGCAAACGGAAAGCCAGAATTTCTATGTCTTGATTGAGATAGTCATCCGGCAGTTCCAGGATAATCTGTTTTTGGGTGGGATGGAGCATTTGTCTGAGCATGGTCTTAGATCTCAATTTCAATACTGCATATCGAGGGTGTTGCGGGTTTTGCTGTCGTAGGACATAGGTTTTCCTGATTAGCAAGATTCTTCAGCCAGACGGAGCCAAGGCCCTGGACGCGGCCCGATGGCGACGGCGGCAGCGAAGGTGTTTTGGTTGGCGGCCTCTATCAAATCCAGACCTTCAACTATCTTTCCAGCCGGGCGCCTTAACGTTTCCCATCGCGCGGCCAGTTTAAATCCAGTACTTGCGCCAGAAACCAAAGCAAATTGGTGGCAGGCATCAGAATCTGGCCGCGGGCAACCTGAATAAAGGTTAGACCCGCCAGGCCGACGATCAGCACGACGCGCAGGTTCAGCAAACCTTCGCCGGCCTGGGCGAACTGGCGATTCAGCCAGCGCAGACCGGCCTGAGTGCTTTGTGTGATTTCCTGCTGCAAGGATTCCGGCGGCGCCAGGGTGAATAACTGATTGGCCTGGGCGAAGGCGGCGATTTGCGCCAGCGGGACCGTGTGTTCGAGCAGCAGGCTGCCCGTCCGGGGGTTGGTCTGAATTCGCACGATCCCGGCACATTGGCTTAAACGCTCGCTGAGATGGGTGAAATAGCGCGGTTCACCGCGCCGGTCGGGTACTTTCAGTCGGGTTCGGCCGGGCAGACTGTGGACGATATGGGCAACGGCGATGCTCATACCAGGGGCGTTAGGGTTTCGCTGCTTGTGGTGGCCGTCTGAGCGCTGTCCGCCGCGACCTCGGATTCGACCGTTGCCCAATCCTCCTGATCGTCATTCCGGGTCAATTCGGCGCGCACTTCGGCGATCACATCCTCCAACACCTCCTGCGCTTCGGCGACGGCCTCGCGGCCTCTCTCATAGAAAATCATCCCGGTTTTGACAGCCGCATGCGCCAGGGGACGGGCCGCCCGGGTGACGACCGGTAAGATGATCGGCGCCAGCACCACGGCCGTGATGCCCAGCGCCAGGCCCTTGCCCACAGGTCCTTTCAGTATAGCGAACACTATTAATACCTCCGCGCATCACCGGCGGGGATGCGCTCACAATAGGGATAACCCGCGTTAGTCTAAACAGGGGGTGCAAATACCGCAATGACAGTGGCTGCAATCCCCCCGCCTCGGCTTTTTTTAGAACCTTCGGCCAGGCCGGCAAACCATTCCGCTCACAATTCCACCTGAGTGCCTAGCTCCACCACCCGGGTATGGGGAATACGGAAGAAATCCATGGCGCGGGCGGCGTTGCGCGACATACTGACGAACAACGTTTCCCGCCACAGGGCCATGCCCGGTCGCGGCGTGGGAATCAGGGTCTCCCGTCCCAGGAAGAATGTGGTGTCCATAAGATTGAATTGCAGTCCCTGTTGGGCGGATAGGTCGAGAATGGCCGGGATACTGGGATCTTCCATGAAACCGTAGTGGGCGATGATCCGATAGAAATTATGGCCCATGCCTTGCACCTGGACGCGATTGGCATCGACCACGCGGGGAATATCCTCGGTCAGCACGGTGAGCAATACCACCTGCTCATGCACGACCTTGTTATGGCGGAGGTTATGCAACAGGGTGTTGGGCACGCCTTCGGGATTGCTGGACAGGAATACCGCCGTGCCCGGCACCCGGATGGCGGAACCGGTGGCCAGCCGGGTAATGAACTCGTCCACCGGCACCGCTGTTTCGCGCAACCGCTCGGCCAGCAGGGCGCGCCCTTGTTGCCAGGTAATCATCAGGGTGTAGAGCACCGCCCCGATCAACAGGGGGAACCAGCCGCCATGGGCGATCTTGAGCGCATTGGCGGCGAAGAAGGCGAGATCGACCAGCAGAAAGACCACGACCACCAGGGCGCAGCGCAGCCAGCCCCAGCCCCAGAGGGTGCGCGCCACCACCAGGGCCAGCAGGGTGGTGATCACCATAGTGATGGCGACGGCGATACCATAAGCGGCGGCCAGATTGGAGGAGGAGCGAAATCCCAGCACCAGGCCGATGACCGCCACCAGCAGCCCCCAGTTGGCGATCGGAATATAGATCTGGCCGATTTCACGCTCCGAGGTGTGGACGATGTTGACCCGTGGCGAATAGCCCAGTTGCACCGCCTGCCGGGTGAGTGAGAAGACCCCGGAAATGACCGCCTGGGAGGCGATGACCGTGGCCAGCGTGGAGAGAATGACCATAGGGTATAGGCTCCAGGATGGCGCCAGCAGGTAGAACGGATTCTCCGTGGCGGACGGATCGCTCAGCAGCAGCGCGCCCTGACCCAGGTAATTCAGCAGGATCGCGGGCATGACCAGGGTGAACCAAGCCATTTGAATGGGCCGTTTGCCGAAGTGACCCATGTCCGCGTACAGCGCCTCGCCGCCGGTCATCACCAGGAACACCGCACCCAGCACCAGGAAGCCATGCCAGTGATTTTGGCCGAAGAAGGCCACGGCATGCCAGGGATTGAAGGCGGCCAGCACCTGCGGCTCGCGGACCAGGTTGATGACGCCGAGCAGCGCCAGGATAAAAAACCACAGCACCATAATGGGTCCGAACAACGCCCCGATCCGCGCCGTACCGCTGGCCTGAACCAGAAACAGTCCGAACAGCACGATAATGGTGATCGGGATGACATAGGGCTCCAGGACCGGCGTGGCTACATTCAGTCCCTCGACCGCGCTCAATACCGAAATAGCGGGCGTGATCATGCCATCGCCGAAAAACAGGGTGGCGCCGAAAATCCCGACCATAATCAGAACCGCCCGCTGTTGGGAAGTGCTGCTGAACTTACGAATGGCCAGGGCCAGCAGCGCCAGAATGCCGCCTTCCCCCCGGTTATCGGCCCGCATCACGAACATCACGTATTTGATGGAAATGACGATCGTCAGGGACCAGAAAATCAGGGAGATGATGCCCAGCACGTTCTCCCGCGAAGGCGCCACGGCGTGGCTGCCTGCAAAGCATTCCCGCATGGCGTACAGGGGGCTGGTGCCGATATCGCCATAGACAATGCCTATCGCCCCTAAGGTCAGGGCCATGAGTCGTTCTCTGGCATGGCCTGTGCTGTCGGAATTGTTCTGATGCATGGATTTATCCTCAGCAAATAGTTATTCGGATTTCATGCTCGTGCCATACTGGCGGTTGAATCATGGAACCGGGCCGAATGGCGGCGCTCGATGGGAAAGTTTACTCCCTTTTTTTTGAGCTTTTTCACCAGGCCGGAGGTTGGAAGAAACTATTGCCGGCTGGCAGGCGTCATAAGGTGAGTATGCCGGATACCCGTATGGCCCTGTGCCGTTGCGGCGCTTCCCGTACTTGACAGCAGGCTTTGTAGGGTGCGTCCTACGCACCATCGTTTTTTATCCCGACCCTGACGGGGAGGGGTCGGCGAGCAAAAGGAAGAATTTCCATGCAACTTTCCAGACTATTGCCGGCCAAAGGATTAAGTCGTAATTTTCTGATGCAGATGTCCTTTCCAGTCTTTACCCAAGCAAGCCGAGCGATGCGAAATAACGTATTTTATGGTGTCATGGCCTTACTGCTGACGGCCTGCGCCGTGTCTCCCACTGGACGCAAGCAATTGTTGCTGATGAACAACCAGCAAATCAACACCATGGGAGTCCAGGCGTTCAATCAATTGAAGCAGACCAAACCGATCGATCAGGATCCCCGAACCAATACCTATGTCCAATGCGTGGCCGGGGCGATTACCTCGCAATTGGGCGGGAGCCGGAGTCCTTGGGAAGTCCGGGTGTTTCAAGATAAAAGCGCCAACGCCTTCGCCCTGCCGGGTGGCAAGATCGGCGTCAATACCGGCCTGTTCCAGGTGGCGCGCAACCCGGATCAACTGGCGGCGGTGATCGGTCACGAAATCGGTCACGTGCTGGCCAATCATTCCAACGAACGGACCTCCCAGCAGGTGATGGTGCAGGGCGGACTGGCGGCGGTCGATGCCTTCTATGGCGCCAAGCTGGGGGCAAGCCACGACGCCGTGATGCAGGGCCTGGGACTGGGCGCCGAATACGGCGTGTTGATGCCCTACAGCCGCACGCAGGAAAGCGAGGCCGATATCATCGGTCTGGAACTGATGGCGCGAGCGGGCTTCGATCCGCGTCAGAGTCTGCAACTCTGGCAGAACATGGCGGCCTCCGGGGGAGGTCAGCCGCCGGAGTTCCTGTCCACCCATCCGGGTTACGACACCCGTATGCGCGACCTGCAAGCCAATATGGGAAAGGCCATGCAACTCTATCAGGCGGCGCAGGCACAGGGCAGGCGGCCTAACTGTAGCTGAAACTGCCTGCCTCGATCGCCGTCACGGTTTGATTATCCGCCTTATCGAAGTGCGCCAGGTGGTGGTCAGGATAAAAGCGCGTTACAGTGAGCGCCATCAGCTTCTGCTTGCGACACCCTCTGATGACCAAACCCGCCAAGAATGTGTATAAAGTGATCTTCCACAGCCAGGGGAAGGTCTACGAGCTTTACGCCGGCCATGTCCGCCAGGGCGATCTCTACGGCTTCATCGAAGTGGAGGAACTGGCTTTCGGTGAACAGTCCGGTTTGCTGGTAAACCCGGCTGAAGAACGTTTGCAGGCGGAATTCGCCGGAGTCCGCCGCACCTTTATCCCGCTGCATGCGGTGATCCGCATCGATGAAGTGGAAAAAGAGGGGATCAGTAAGATCCGTTCGAGCAGCGATTCAGCCGACAATATCGCCCCTTTTCCCGGTCCTCTCTATCCGCCCGGCGGTCGCAAGGACAAGGAATAACCGCCCATCACTCAGAGGTTGAACGAGTCATGAACTGGGAAATCCTCCTGGCCGGCCTCGCCGCCGTCCTGCTTATCTTGTTCTTCCGGCCGGGCATCAAAGCCGCGCTGGAACAGAGCCGTGTCGCGCCCAAGGACTGGCCGGGCGTGCTGATACCGTTGGCGCTGGTCGTGCTTTTCGTCATCCTGCTGATCGCCATGGTCAGATGAAACTTGCCAAGCCGGGGGGGGTTCCTGTAGAATCGCCACGCTTTACGACAGGCGCGTAGCTCAGCTGGTTAGAGCACCACCTTGACATGGTGGGGGTCGTTGGTTCGAGTCCAATCGCGCCTACCAGTTTTATGATACGGTGCTTTGAAGGGCGTACCGTTCCTTCCAAAAGAAGGGGTTTACGGTTCGCCCTTTATCATTTGTACCGTACTCCCAGTGGATAGAGTAGCGATGCCGGTAATCACACTTCCCGATGGTAGTCAAAAAGTATTTGACCAGCCTGTCAGCGTGCAGGAAATTGCCGCCGCCATCGGTCCGGGTCTGGCCAGGGCCGCGCTGGCCGGCAAAGTGGATGGCAGATTGGTGGATACCTCGCATGTCATCGACCACGATACCGCTCTGACTATCATCACCCCGCGCGACCCCGACGGGCTGAAAACCCTGCGCCACTCCAGCGCTCATTTGCTCGCCCATGCGGTCAAGCAACTGTTTCCCAGCGCCCAGGTGACCATCGGCCCGGTCATCGATAACGGCTTTTACTACGATTTCGCTTTCGGGCGCTCTTTCACGCCGGAAGACGTGGAAGCCATTCAAGCCCGTATGGAAGAACTGGCGGCCCAGGATATTCCGGTCGAGCGCATGGTCATGCCGCGCGACGAGGCTGTGGCCTTCTTCCGCAGCCTGGGCGAGGAATATAAGGCGCAGATCATCGCCGCCATTCCGCCGCAGGAGACCCTCTCGCTGTATCGCCAAGGCGACTTCATCGACCTGTGCCGGGGACCGCATGCGCCCTCCACCGGCAGGCTCCAGGCTTTCAAGCTGATGAAGGTGGCCGGAGCCTACTGGCGGGGCGATTCCAATAACGAGATGCTGCAACGCATCTATGGCACCGCCTGGGCCGACAAGAAAGATCTGCAAACCTATCTGCATCACCTGGAAGAGGCGGAACGGCGCGATCATCGCCGCATCGGCAAGGCGCAGGATCTGTTCCATGTGCAGGAAGAAGCGCCCGGTATGGTGTTCTGGCACGACAACGGCTGGCGCGTCTATGTGGAAATCCAGAACTATATTCGGGAGTTGCTGCGCCAGCGCGGCTATCAGGAGGTCCATACCCCCCAGATTGTGGATCGCAGCCTGTGGGAGCGTTCGGGGCATTGGGATAAGTTTCACGACGAGATCTTCACCACCCATTCGGAGAACCGGGATTACGCCCTCAAGCCGATGAACTGCCCCT
The DNA here is from genome assembly GCA_903844665.1 of uncultured Pseudomonadota bacterium. Classification (GTDB taxonomy): domain Bacteria; phylum Pseudomonadota; class Gammaproteobacteria; order Competibacterales; family Competibacteraceae; genus CAIMUS01. The sequence goes on along the minus strand of CAIMUS010000148.1, from coordinate 19,082 downwards.
GTCATATTCAGATTTTCAATCAGGGCTTGAAGAGCTACCGGGAATTGCCGCTGCGCCTGGCCGAATTCGGTTCCTGCCACCGCAATGAAGTCTCCGGCACCCTGCACGGCCTGATGCGGGTGCGCCATTTCGTCCAGGACGATGCCCATATCTTTTGCATGGACGAACAGATCCAATCCGAGGTGGCGGACTTTATCGACCTGTTGTTCAAGGTCTATGCCGATTTCGGCTTCGAAGATATCCTGATCGGCCTGTCCACCCGCCCCGACAAGCGGGTGGGTAGCGACGATCTCTGGGACAAGGCGGAGCAGGCCCTGGCGCTGGCCTTGCAGAACAAAGGACTGGAGTTCAAACTGCAACCGGGGGAAGGCGCTTTTTACGGTCCCAAGATCGAATTTTCCCTGCGCGATTGTCTGGATCGGGTGTGGCAGTGCGGCACGATCCAGGTGGATTTTTTTATGCCGGGCCGGCTGGGGGCCGACTATGTAGCGGAGGACGGCGGCAGAAGAACGCCGGTCATGCTGCATCGGGCTATTCTCGGTTCTCTGGAGCGTTTTATCGGTATTTTACTGGAGCATCATGCGGGCGCTCTGCCGACCTGGCTGGCGCCCACCCAGGCGGTGATACTGAATATTACCGACAATCAGGCGGATTATGCCCGGCAGGTCGAAAATTTCCTTGTGCAACAAGGTTTCCGTGCCAAAGCGGACTTGAGAAACGAAAAGATCGGCTTTAAAATCCGCGAGTACACGTTACAGCGTGTGCCCTACCTGCTGGTCGTGGGGGATCGGGAGGCGGGAGTTGATACAGTGGCCGTGCGTACGCGAGGTGGTAAGGACCTGGGGGCGATGGCTTTGCCCACCCTGGTGGAGCGTCTCAGGACCGATATCGCGCAGCGCGGCCGTTTTGTGGTGGATTGAAAGGAGGAATGACTCATTCCCGCTGGTACTGAAAATCGGTTGAACGACGAGATCACGGCGCGTGAAGTACGCCTGATCGATCAGGATGGTAATCAAGTCGGGGTTGTCCCTCTGGTGCAGGCCAAACGGATTGCGCTGGAGGCCGAGTTGGATCTGGTCGAGGTGTCCCCGAGCGCCAAACCGCCGGTTTGCCGGGTCATGGATTACGGCAAATTCCGGTTCGAACAAAGCAAAAAGCAGCAGGAAGCCCGCAAAAAACAGAAGCAGATCCAAGTCAAGGAAGTGAAATTCCGTCCAGGTACGGACGAAGGGGATTATCAGGTCAAACTACGCAACCTGATACGTTTCCTGTCGGAAGGTGACAAGGCCAAAGTGACGCTGCGGTTTCGCGGTCGGGAAATGGTTCACCAGGATATCGGCATGAAGCTGCTTACCCGTATCGAAGCGGACCTGCAAGACTATGCGACGGTGGAGCAACGCCCCAAGCTGGAAGGACGGCAAATGATCATGGTGTTCGCGCCCGCCAGGAAAAAATAGCGGCCTTGTCGGCGTTGCGGCTTTGCCGCAACGCCGTTTACTTGCAATGCGGAGTTTTAACGATGCCTAAGTTGAAAACCAAGCGCGGCGCGGCCAAGCGCTTTAACGCCACCGGTTCCGGCGGCCTTAAGTGTTCCCATTCCCATGCCCGCCATATCCTGACCAAAAAGTCTCCCAAGCGGAAACGGCAGTTGCGGGGCACCGTCCAGGTGCATCCGGCGGACGCCCCCTTGGTGCGGCGCATGTTACCCTACGCCTAAACAGCGCGGAACCGTCGGAGAGTCAGTCCTATGCCCCGAGTAAAACGTGGTGTGACGGCGCATGCGCGCCATAAAAAAGTATTGGAGAAGGCCAAGGGTTATTACGGCGCCCGCAGCCGGGCCTTTCGTGTCGCCAAGCAGGCGGTCACCAAGGCGGCACAGTACGCCTATCGCGACCGCCGCCAGAAAAAACGGCAGTTTCGCGCCTTGTGGATTGTCCGCATCAATGCGGCGGCCCATGAACATGGTTTGTCTTACAGCCGTTTTCTTAACGGTTTGAAGAAAGCGGCCATCGAAATTGATCGCAAGATCCTGGCGGATCTGGCGGTGGGCGACAAGCCGGCGTTTGCCGCCCTGGCGGAAAAAGCCAAGGCCGCTCTGGCCGTAGCCTAACCTTAGCCGGTTTAGTGTTGCAAAAGGGAAAGGCCCGGCAACCTTTCCCTTTTTGCTTTTTAGGACGCACTACGTTGACTTTGTAGGGTGCGCGTCCTGCGCACCCTCGTTTCGATTCAGCAGGGTGCTGAGTATTGGTGCGTAGGACGCACCCTACGTTGACGTAAGCGTTCACCCCCCTCCCCCTAGCCCCCTCCCACAAGGGGAGGGGGAATACGCTAAGTAGCTGTTTTGCAATAACTCCCTCCCCCCTTGTGGGGGAGGGTTGGGGTGGGGGGTCTGAACGGTTACACGTTGACTGATAGGGGAGATTCGACTTGCAAGAGTTAGTGGAATTGGTTCACGACGCTCAACTGGCGTTGGCGCAGGCAGACGATCTGGCCAGGCTGGATCAGATTCGGGTGCATTATCTGGGTAAGAAAGGCGTATTGACGGAACGCCTCAAGCAGTTGGGGAAGCTGCCGGCTGAGCAGCGACCGCCGTTCGGGCAGATGATCAACGAGGCGAAAGAGGAGATTCAGCAGGCGCTCGAGGCCCGTAAGTCGGCGCTGCTGGCGGCGCAACTGGAGTCGCAGTTAGGCGCCGAAGCCATCGACGTGACGCTGCCGGGACGGGGCCAGCGGCCGGGCGGCCTGCATCCCATCACCCGTACTCTGGAGCGCATCGAGGCCTTTTTCAACCAGGTCGGCTTCATCGTGGCGGAAGGGCCGGAAATCGAGGACGATTTCCATAACTTCGAGGCGCTCAATATCCCGGCCCACCATCCGGCCCGGGCGATGCACGATACCTTCTATTTCGACAGCCGCCTGCTGCTGCGCACCCATACCTCCAATGTACAGATCCGCACCATGGAAGCGCAGGCGTCGCCGCTGCGGATTATCGCTCCCGGCCGGGTCTATCGCTGCGACTCGGATATCACCCATACGCCCATGTTCCATCAGGTGGAAGGCCTGTTCGTGGATGAAGAGGTCAGTTTCGCCGATCTCCGGGGCGTGCTGGATGATTTTCTGCGCCAGTTCTTCGAAAAAGCGGATTTGCAGGTCAGATTCCGTCCGTCCTATTTTCCCTTCACCGAGCCTTCCGCCGAAGTGGACATTCAGTGTGTGATGTGCGGCGGTGAAGGCTGCCGGGTATGCAGTCATACCGGCTGGCTGGAGGTGCTGGGTTGCGGCATGGTGCATCCGGCGGTATTCCAGCAGGTAGGCATCGACAGCGAGCGGTATACCGGTTACGCCTTCGGCATGGGGGTGGAGCGCCTGGCCATGCTGCGTTACGGCGTGAACGACCTGCGGCTGTTTTTCGAGAACGACCTGCGGTTTTTGCAGCAGTTTCGCTGAGGGACTTAAGGAGGCTTTATGAGAATAAGTGAGCAATGGCTGCGGGAGTGGGTCGATCCCGCGATCTCCACTGCCGAACTGGCGGCGCAATTGACGCTGGCCGGTCTGGAGGTGGATAGCGTCGAGCCGGCGGCGCCGGCTTTCAGCGGCGTGGTGGTGGGGCAGGTGGTCGAACTCGAACCCCATCCCCAGGCCGACCGCTTGCGGGTGGCCCGGGTGGAGGTGGGGCAGGGGGAAACCTTGCAGATCGTCTGCGGCGCGCCCAACGCGCGGGTCGGCATGCGCGCGCCGCTTGCCCTGTTGGGCGCGGTGCTGCCCGATGGTGTGCAGATCGTCGCCGCGGAGTTGCGCGGGGTCTATTCCCAGGGGATGCTGTGCTCCGCCAGGGAGCTCGGTCTGGCGGAGAGCGCCGAGGGCTTGCTGGAACTGCCGGCGGACAGTCCGTTAGGCGAAGATCTGCGGCGGCTGTTGTGGCTGGACGATCGGATCATCGAAATCGATCTAACGCCCAACCGCGGCGATTGTCTCGGCATGGCCGGGGTGGCCCGCGAGGTGGGAGTGTTGAATCGCTGTGAGGTTAAATTTATCGCGGCCGACCCGGTGGCGGCGGCAATCGACGCCGTGCTGCCGGTTAAGCTGAGCGCCCCTGCCGATTGCCCCCGCTATGTGGGGCGCGTCGTCCGCGGGCTCGATCCCGCCGCCGGGACTCCGCCGTGGCTGCAGGAGCGGTTGCGGCGCGCCGGCTTGCGACCGATCAGCCCGCTGGTGGATGTGACCAACTATGTCATGCTGGAATTGGGCCAGCCCATGCACGCCTTCGATCTCCAGCGGCTGGCCGGCGGCATCGAGGTGCGCCGCGCCCAAGTCGGGGAGACGCTGGAGTTGCTGAACGGCAACCGGGTGGAGCTGGATTCCGAGACCCTGCTGATCGCCGATCACAATGGGCCGCTGGCCATCGCCGGGATAATGGGCGGAGCCGCCAGCGCGGTGGACGGGCAGACCCATGATGTCTTTCTGGAAAGCGCCTTTTTCAGCCCGACCGTTATCGCCGGGCGCGCCCGGCGCTATGGGCTATCCACCGATTCCTCCCATCGCTTCGAGCGGGGTGTGGACCCGCAATTGCAGGTACGGGCGATGGAACGGGCGACCCGGTTGCTGTTGGACATCGCCGGCGGCCGGCCGGGGCCGATCGTCGAAGCGGTGGCGCCCGAGCACCTGCCGGCGGAGCCGGCCATCAAGCTCCGGCCGGAACGCATCCGCCGGCTGCTCGGTCTGGACATCGAGGGAGAGCAGGTCGTCGAAATTCTGACGCGCCTGGGGATGGCGGTGGCGGACGAAGGCGATCGCTGGCTGGTGGTGCCGCCGTCGTTTCGCTTCGATATTACCCTCGAAGCGGATCTGATCGAGGAACTCGGGCGGATTTACGGTTACAGCCGCCTACCGAGCCGGACGCCCTTGTTGCGCATGGGTTTCCATCCGCAGCCGGAATCCCAGGTGAATCTGAACCGCTGGCGGGAAACCCTGGTGCAGCGGGGTTTCCAGGAGGCCATCACCTACAGTTTCGTTGACCCCCGGTTCGCGCAGGCGCTGGACCCGGAGCGGCAGCCGCTGGCCCTGGCCAATCCGATTTCCGAGGATCTGGCGGTGATGCGCACCACCCTCTGGGCTGGCTTGGTCAAGGCGCTGGTTTACAACCAGAAGCGCCAGCAGGCGCGGGTCCGTCTGTTCGAGATCGGTCTCAATTTCCTGCCGCAGGGTGGAGAGTTGGTGCAGGAGCGCTACCTCGGCGGCGTGATTTGCGGCGAGGCGCTGCCCGAACAGTGGGGTGAATCCCGCCGGGTGGTGGATTTCTTCGATCTGAAGGCCGATGTGGAAGCCTTGCTGGCTTTGACCGGACAGCCCGAAGCCTTTGCATTTGTAAAGGCGCCGCATCCAGCCTTGCATCCCGGCCAGACGGCGCGGATCGATCTCGACGGCCGGCCCTGCGGCTGGCTCGGTGCCTTGCATCCGGCGGTGGAGCGCCGGTTGGAATTGGAAGGCCCGGTGTTCGTCTTCGAGTTGCGGGCGGACGCTGTCGCCAGCGCGCGGGCGCCGCAGTTCAGCGAGTTGTCCAGGTTTCCGGCCAGTCGCCGCGATATCGCCGTCGTGGTGGATGAGGGGGTTGCCGCCGGGGCGGTGGCGCAGTGCATCCAGGCGCACGGCGGGGAACTGCTACGGGAAATACGCTTATTTGACGTGTTTCGTGGCGAAAATTTGCCCGCCGGTCGGAAAAGTTTAGCCTTTGGCTTGATTTTACAGGATTTTTCGCGCAATCTTATAGATCAAGTGGTGGATGAGACCATCGCGAAAATAATAGCCGGGCTGGAAGCGCAGCTCGGTGCAACGCTCAGGGTGTAGCAGCTATGGCATTGACGAAAGCGGATATGGCAGAAATGCTTTTTGAAGAACTGGGCATGAACAAACGGGATGCCAAGGACTTGGTGGAATTGTTCTTTGAGGAAATCCGGGCAGCCTTGGAGCAAGGGGAGCAGGTCAAGCTGTCGGGTTTCGGCAATTTCGATTTGCGCAATAAGAATCAGCGTCCTGGCCGCAATCCTAAAACCGGCCAGGAGATTCCGATCACGGCCCGTCGGGTGGTGACCTTCCGGGCCGGCCAGAAGCTGAAATCGCGGATAGATGTTTTCGAGGGGGAAGCCGAGGAAGAGACCAATTGGGTTTGATGTACGGTCTGTTTATATCAACGGTAGGATGGGCAAAGGCGCATTGCGCTGTGCCCATCGTTGTCTCTATCGGGAGGATGGGCAAAGCGAAGCGTGCCCATCCTGCGGGACTGATGACAGAAATTCCAATAATAAGGTAAAAATGGTCTCTTCACATGGTGCAAGACTGGTTTTCGTCAGTCACTCTGGCGAAGACACCTGGGTGGCTCGTCAGATCGCTAGGGAAATCTCGTCTCGTGGGGCGCAGCCGTTTCTCGATGAGGCCGACGTTGACGTTGGGGCAGAATTCGAGGAAGACATTCGCGAGTTCCTGGACAAAGCTGACGAGCTCGTCGTGTTATTTACGCCTTGGGCGCTTGAGAGACCCTATGTATGGGCTGAGATCGGTGCTGCATGGATTCGCCGTATTCCTATAGTTGTCGTACTCCATGGTTTAACGCCCAAAGAATTCCAAGCCCAGCCGAATGCCCCGGTCTTTCTCAAGAAAAGAGATATCATTCGGCTTAACGACATCGACCAGTACTTTAATCAGCTTGGTGCGCGGGTATCGTCCGGGAGAAACAATGGCTGAGAAACAGCGTTACGATGTTTTCCTCTCCTATTCATTCAAAGACAAACCTTGGGTGTCGGAGTTCGCCTCTGCTCTAAGAGATGCAGGTGTCAAAACTTGGTTTGATGTTTCCGAATTGGCTCCTGGGGAACGCTGGCAGGACAAGATCCAAGAAGCGCTCAGAGACAGCAGTACTCTTATTATCATCCTCAGCCCAAATAGTGTTGAAAGCCCTTGGACTTTTTTCGAGCTTGGTGCGGCGTTGGCGGATAAGAAACGGATCATTCCAGTCGTTGCCGAGGATGTTGATTTAATGCGTATAGCATCCTTACTTCGGCAATTTCAGTTCCTCAAAGAATCCTCTCCGCGAGAGGCAGGAAGACGGGTAGCAGAGATTCTTGAACAGGTAGAGTCCCACCCCGAACAGGTGGCCTAACAGAGGTCAGCCGGCGTAGCCTGGATGGAGCGGAGCTTGCGAAGCGCAATCCAGGTTCCTCCGGCGACAAGGAAAATGAGGACAGACCACGATTTTAGATTGCACCACACCCGATACGAATGAAAACCAAGCAGCCAAGCGTCTATATTGAAACATCTATCGTAAGCTATCTTACTTCGCGCGATAGCTCTTCGCTCTTGGGCGCGGCCCGTCAATTGGTTACTCGGCGTTGGTGGGCGCGGCGAAGCGAATATCGAGTATTTATATCCGATGTTGTGCTGCGTGAGTGTCGCGCTGGCGATCCTGTTGCCGCTGCTCGAAGACTGGAGGCGTTGCGGGAGTTTCCGTCATTATCGGTAACTGCCCGGATAGTCGATATTGTCGAATCTTTGGTTATCCAGCGAATCATCCCGGAAAAGGCAGTGGAAGATGCTTTTCATATTTCGGTTGCGACGGTACATGGCATCGACCTGTTGCTAACCTGGAATTTCAAGCACATTGCCAATCCCGTCATCCAGGCGGATATCTCGGATTATCTTGCTGGAGTTGGATTGTCGTTACCTTTCATTTGTACCCCGGAAGAACTTTTAGGAGAAGACGATGCGTGATGAAATCATTGACGAAGTATGCGCTACTAAAGAGGCATTAGCTGCTCAGTTCGGTTTCGATGTGCGTCGAATTTTCGAGGACATAAAGCGATCAGAGGCGCAAAGTGAGGCCGAGGGTTGGCAACACGTTAAGCCTCCAGCATCCCCTATGCCTAACTCTTCATTGCAGCGGACTCGTTTCGCTCGCCGCTGAATTGGCGCGTTAGGTCTTCAGCCGGCGTAGCGCGTAGGTTAGGATTCGTTCGTCACCCCCGCAACCTATGGATTCTTAACGCGCCCCCGCTGAAGCTCAACGTGAGGTATTGAACGGTTTGCAGTACCGATTGAAGCTGTGAAATGCCAAGCAAAATCAGAGAATTGATCCAGGATCTAAAAAATGCTGGTTTTTACGAAATTCCAGGCGGAGGTAAGGGATCGCATCGCAAATTCACTCATGCCAACTATGCCGGTGCTGTGACGCTCAGCGGAAAGTCCGGTGACGATGCTAAATCTTATCAAGAAAAGCAAGTGAAACAAGCTGTAGAGATAGTGAAGCAATGAAAGAGATCGATCAGTATCACAAATGGGTAGAGTGGAGTGAAGAAGATCAGACTTACATTGGGAAATGCCCTGACTTGATTACTGGAATTCATGGAGGCGATCCGGTAAAGCTATATGGTGAATTATGTGAAGTCGTTGAAGATATAATTCGTCATTTTGCAGCCGAAGGGCGTACACTGCCTAGCCCTCGCATTCGGCCCATGCAGGAAGTGGCCTGAAAAGTAGTGAATGACTATCGATGAGTTTTGCACTCGAAAAAGTCATACCGTGGGGGCGTTCCTACGACGAATACGTTGCCATGTTCGGCCTCACGGAGGCCGATCTGAAATTTCGCATTCTCGGCTGTGGTGATGGTCCAGCCGGATTCAACTCGGGACTGACCAAACGTGGCGGTCATGTCATTTCAGTCGATCCGATCTATGTCTTTGAGGCTGCACAGATCAGAAGCCGCATCTCCGAGACTTACGAAACCGTGATGGCTCAAATGCGCGAGAACCAAAGCAACTATGCCTGGGGGGCTATCTCGTCGGTTGAAAAACTTGGGCGGGTTCGTATGGCAGCGATGGAAACGTTCCTATCGGACTACATGGCTGGAAAGAACGAAGGTCGATATATTGCCGGTGAGTTACCGTCACTCCCCTTTGAGAGCGGTAGTTTCGACATCGCCTTATCATCGCATTTTTTATTTCTTTACAGTACTCACTTGACCGCTGGATTTCACCTTCAGGCTATGCGGGAAATGTTGCGGGTAGCTCGTGAAGTCAGAGTGTTTCCTTTGCTTACGCTGGACGGCGCGCCTTCGCCGCACTTATCCTTCGTAACCGAGAGTCTTATAGCCCAAGGCTTCGGTGTTGAGGTTAAGCGTGTCCCTTACGAGTTTCAGCGAGGCGGTAATGAAATGTTGCTTATCAAGCCTGTCTAACGGCGGCCGTTTCCGGCATGCTCAGGAGCGCCGGAAACGCTCCGCAAGCTCCGCCTATTCCAGCCTACAACTCTAAAAATAGGCTAATTGCCAAGACGGTATCTACAGAATTTGCTTACACCCCAGCCTTTTCTTTCCGGCTTTGATTACCTACGTGGCGCAAGAAAAAGCCGCGCTCGCCGCCCCCTGACAGCCGTTTCCGGCCATCCAACCGGCGAACCCTGGCTCAAATCTGTTGCCGAATGATGACAATAGCCCGTTTAAGGGCATCTGATGAAGCACCACCGCGGAGGCGCCACCTTGGACATCGCTGCTGCAAGACAAGCACCCAAAACGATCTATCTACGTGATTACACGCCGCCGGATTATCTGATCGAACAGGTCGAACTGCGGTTCGAACTCGGCGAGGCGTCCACCCTGGTGCATTCCCGCCTGCGCATGGTGCGCAATCACGTTCCGACCGCCGGCAGCCCACGTCCCCTGGTGCTTGACGGCCAGCAAGTGCAATTGCTGGGATTGCGCCTGGACGGCGTGGAACTGACGCCGGACCGTTATGAGGTCGAGTCGGAGCGCCTGACTCTCTTCGTCGTGCCGGAACGGTTCGAACTCGAAGCGCTCACCCGGATTCGGCCCCAGGACAATACCTCGCTGGAGGGACTGTATAAATCCAGTGGCAATTTCTGCACCCAGTGCGAAGCCGAGGGTTTTCGCAAGATCACCTATTTTCTGGATCGGCCCGATGTGATGGCGGTTTATACCACCACCCTGACCGCCGACAAGACCCGCTATCCGGTGTTGCTGGCCAACGGCAATCTGATCGCCAGCGGCGAACTGGGGGATGGCCGCCACTGGGCCACTTGGCGCGATCCTTTCAAAAAGCCCTGCTATCTCTTCGCCCTGGTGGCCGGTCATTTACGGCGGGTGGAGGATACCTTCACCACCCGTTCCGGCCGCCGGGTGGCGCTGCATATTTATGTGGAGCCGCAGAACCTCGACCAGTGCGGCCATGCCATGGCCTCCCTGAAGAAGGCGATGGCCTGGGACGAAGCAGTCTTCGGCCGGGAATACGATCTCGATATCTATATGATCGTGGCGGTCGGCGATTTCAACATGGGCGCCATGGAAAACAAGGGCTTGAATATCTTTAACACCAAATACGTGCTGGCCCGGCCGGAAACCGCCACCGACGCCGACTACCAAGGTATCGAAGGCGTGATCGGCCATGAATATTTCCACAACTGGACCGGTAACCGGATCACCTGCCGGGACTGGTTTCAGTTGAGCCTGAAGGAGGGTCTGACGGTATTCCGCGATCAGGAATTCTCGGCGGACATGAACTCGCGGGCGGTCAAGCGCATCGGCGATGTCCGGGTTTTGCGCTCCGCCCAGTTTCCCCAGGACGCCGGGCCGATGGCGCATCCGGTACGGCCCGAGTCGTTTATCGAGATTAATAATTTCTACACAGTAACGGTGTATAACAAGGGCGCAGAAGTGGTGCGCATGCTGCGCAATTTATTGGGCCAGGAAAGCTTTCGGCGCGGGATGGATTGGTACTTCGAACGTCATGACGGTCAGGCGGTGACCACCGATGATTTCGTCAAGGCCATGGAAGACGCCAACGGGGTCGATTTCGGCCAGTTCCGCCTGTGGTACAGCCAGGCCGGTACGCCGGAACTGCGGGTAAGCGGCGATTACGATTCCGCCGCGCGGACCTATACCCTGACGGTGCGCCAGTCCTGTCCGCCCACGCCCGGCCAGCCTCACAAGCAGCCGTTTCATCTCCCGTTGGCCATGGGTCTGCTGGATGCCGACGGCCGTGAACTGCCGTTGCAACTGGCGGGAGAAACAGCGCCGACAGGAACGCAGTGGGTGTTGGAACTGCGCGAGCCGGAACACCGCTTCACCTTTGTGAATATAGCCGGTCCGCCGATGCCCTCCCTACTGCGGGGATTCTCGGCGCCGGCCAAGCTGTTGCTGGATTACAGCGATACCGATCTGATGTTCCTGCTGGCTCATGACAGCGATGAATTCAACCGCTGGGATGCGGGCCAGACGCTGGCGCTGCGCACCATCCTGCGATTGGTCGAGGACCGCCGTCAGGGTAGATCCTGGGGGCTGTCGGACGCTTTCAGCGCCGCCTTCGGTCAGGCGCTGGACAATCGGGAACTGGATCCGGCGCTGCTGGATCAGGTATTGAATTTGCCGGATGAAACCTATCTGGCCGAGCAGATGGAAGTGGTGGATGTGGACGGCATCCATGCCGCCCGTAACTTTGTCCGGCAGGCGCTGGCGCAGCGCTTGCGGGATCGGTTCCTGGCCGTCTACGAGGCCAATCGAAGCGACGAGTATCGCAACGATGCCGCCGCCATCGGCCGGCGCAGCCTGAAAAACCGTTGCCTGGATTATCTGATGCAGTTGGAACAGCCGTTCACCCTGGAGCTGTGCCTGCGGCAATACCGCGGCGCCGACAATATGAGCGATGAACTGAGCGCCCTGGGCCTGCTGGCCAACCGCGCCTGTCCCGAACGCACCGACGCGCTGGCCGACTTTTACCGGCGCTGGCGGCATGACGCCCTGGTGCTGGATAAATGGTTTGCCCTGCAGTCCACCTCCCAGTTGCCCGATACGCTGCTGGAAGTCAACGCCTTGCTGCAGCATCCGGATTTCAGCATCAGGAATCCCAACAAGGTGCGGGCTTTGATCGGTGCGTTCTGCCAGTCCAACCCGGTGCGCTTTCATGCCGCCGACGGTTCCGGCTATGGCTTCCTCGCCGGACAGGTGGTGACGCTGAACGCCCTTAACCCGCAGATCGCCGCGCGGATGCTGAATCCCTTCACCCGCTGGCGTAAATACGATCCCAGTCGCCAGGCGCTGATGCGGGCCGAACTGGAGCGTATCCGGCAGACCCCGGCGCTGTCGCCGGATGTATACGAGATTGTCGTCAAAAGCCTGGAGGCGGGTTAATTTAAGTATATGATTTAATTTGTTTATTGTGGTTAAGCAATTGACAGGGACGGTCTGAAGGGCGCACAATAAACTGTATGATGCACTGCACAATAACCGCTGGTATCCTGGAGAAGTGTGATGACTGAAAATCTTTTCAATCCATTTGCCAATTTCGACCTGGGCAAGTTCGATGTCACCAAGATGTTCGGCGACCTCAAGCTTCCCGGCTTCGACATGACCGCCCTGATGACCGCCCAACGCAAGAATCTGGAGGCGTTGATGGCGGCCAACAGGGTTGCCCTCGAGGGCATGCAGGCTATCGCCAAACGGCAGGCTGAAATCATGGCGCAGGCGGTTGCCGAGGTTTCCGGCATGGCGCAACAGATGACGGGTTCCGGCAACCCTCAGGAAGCGGGCGCCAAGCAGTCGGAACTGGTCGGACAGACGTTCGAAAAGGCGCTGGCCAATATGCGCGAGTTGGCGGAAATGTTCAGCAAGACCAACACGGAAGCCTTCGATCTGATCAACAAGCGATTTACCGAAAGTGTGGAAGAACTGAAAACGCTGTTCACCAATAAGTAGATGTCTCGCCCCGTCTGCCCCTAACCCAGGCCATCCGGTTTTCCGGGTGGCCTGTTTGTTTTGCCAAAATCAATGATAATAAGAACAATAAGGACGAATGATAAATGACAGCCACCATCGATGAGGAGGCCCCATGAGCTCGCAGGGTCTGGAGATCAAATTACCCGATCCGGTGCAAGTCACCCAAACGATTGCCGTCATTGCCCAGAAAAGCCAACGGCTGGTCAGTGATTTTCTCCGGCGCCAGGTGGCGGATGGCTCCCTCGACCTGGAAAGCAGCCTGAATATCGGCAAGGCGTTTTTGCAGTTAACCCAGAAGATGATGCTGGAACCGACCCGGCTGGCCCAGGCCCAGATGTCGCTTTGGCAGGAGTACACCGAACTGTGGCGTCGCAGCGCCGCCGCCTTCTTCCTTCTTCGGCCAGCATTCCATCCATCCGCAGACGCCGGAATTATGGCTCGGGAGCGCCGAGCGGCATGAGGGTTCCTGGTGGGTGGACTGGCGGCAGTGGATTGAGCCGTTTACCGGGCCGCAGGTCCCGGCGCGCGTGCCGGGAGATGGCCGGTTGCCGGTGCTCGAAGAGGCGCCGGGGTCTTATGTGAGGGTACGGTTGATGCAGTAATTCTGGGAGCGCCGGCGTCCGCGCCGGTCAGCATCCTGTAGGGCGCAATAGCGAAGCGTATTGCGCCGTTATGTCTGCGCTTTGAGGTGAACCATGTCCTACAGTGACTTCACTCTGCAAGATATCAAAACGAAATTCAGTATAAACGTAGAGGAGCAGGTATCTCTGTTTTCGGAGGTAAATTCATGCGCTGTTTCTCCGCGTCTGTCTGAATTGCTGCAGAACTGGGTTCCACTCGCTCATGCGATCAACACTGAAAAGGCCCGTTCCGAATTTATCATCGCGCCTATTCTGGCTGAAATCAGGTTGCTGTTTCAAAATAAAATCAGCCTGTTTTCCGGCGTAGTTTTGAATGTCGATCCTCAACAAGGGTTGACTGGGACGTGTGATTTTATACTTAGCCTTTCATCGGAGCAATTGATGATCGATGCGCCGGTGGTCGCCGTTGTCGAAGCGAAGAATGAGAACATCAATATCGGTATACCACAGTGTATGGCTGAATTGATTGCCTGCCGGATTGTCAATGACAGGCAGCAGAGAAATATTGCAGCGATCTATGGCTGTGTCACCACAGGTACTGTCTGGAAATATCTGAAATACAGCAATAATACTGTTGTTGTCGATCTCGACGATTACTATATTCGGGAAGTCGATAAGATACTCGGCATCTTCAAATTCATGATCGAGTCGTCCCAGGGTTAGCACCCTACGGCCTCTCAAGGAATTGGCGGGCCGGACCGATCCAGCCCACCTCTTTCAAGCAAATTGCAGCGGCAATTACCGAACGGCCATCACCAACTCAGGGTCTTGGTGTCGTTTTTGAACAGCGCGTCGCCGGTCAGTTCGGGCTTGCCTACCTTAATCCCCGGCAGTAGTTCGGTTTCTTTGACCCCGTAATGCTTCATGCACATCGGACAGGCTATGACGATGGCTCCTTTACTTATCAGTTCGGTCAGAACATGCTGCTGTTCACCGAATTTCGAGGCATTGGCCGTCGAACCCACATAGACCCCCTTGTCATTGAGAAAAATCGTCAGCGGATGCCCTCTCTCCAGTTGATGCTTGCCGAAAGTAACAGCCATATCCGCCCGATGTGGCTCATCGGTGGTCATGTTGATGAACAGGGGGTCCTTATCCCCGGCGAATACCGGCGCAGCCAGGAGGCCGGCCAACAGGACGAATAGGATCGACAGGGTTTTCACAATATTCATTAAGGTATCCTTCTTGTTAAACATCAGGGTGTCGGCGGAGGCGCTGGCGCGCCGCGTTTGTCGTTGCAGCCAAGCGGTTACGCGCTCAATGCCCGCCATCCACCATTATAACAGTCCATAATAGTTGATTTCGCTACAGATGGAGCGCCGTGCATCCTGCTGTTTAGGGTTGAAAATTAACTGGTATTAGCCACTGTAGCTGTTGTGTAATACTATCACTGCAAAATGTGAACGGCCGGGTGCATAATCCCCAACGCGCCCACAATAAACAGGATAGCGGCTCCCAAGCCTATTTCCACCATCACATTGCGCCAAAGCCGACCGACGGCAGTCGGCTGGAATACGGCTTTATCCTGTCCGGCCGCAGCGAGAAGCTGTGGGGTTAGCCGTAAGCGGTTATCGGCGGCGATAAGCAGCATCAGCCCAAAAAGGGCGATTTTCAGCAACAGTAAACGACCATAGGAGGTGGCAATAAGATGGGCGCTATCTCCCACTGTGGAATAGGCGTTCGCTAATCCGGTTACTATAAGGCTGCCGACGCTAACCAGCCCGAGGATGGAAAACCGGGGGATTATATGCCGGGCAAGGTCAATCCAGACGGGAGCGGGCGAGCGCCGCGCCTGTGCGAGGATAAAACCCAGGGGGACAAGTGCGCCCAGCCAGGCGGCAGCGGCCAGCAAGTGAACAGCATCCATCGCCAGATGTAACCAGCGCTCCCCACCCTCCGCGCCAACGGCGTGTCCAACCCAAGCTAAGGATCCGAGCAAGCCTCCGGTCAGCAGACCAGCGCCGAGATCCAAAACCGACAGGCGCCGAACGCCGACGCTGCGCCAACGCAGCGCCAAGTATCCAGCGAGCAGCACGATCAACACCATTCGCAGTTCCCAGACCTGGCCGAACTGGGTCCCGGTCAATACAGTACCGATGATGTCTCCCGTCAACGCCTCAGACCAAGCCAGCCCACTCATGGCGATGGCTTCGACACCGAGCCAAAGAAGTCCCGAAGCAAAGCACGCCAGCAGACTCCACCCCATCAGCCCCAGCCACCACCGGTTGAAAACCTCATGCGCCGTTTCCACATCCTCGCCGCCATGGCTGAAAACCGGCCGGGCGATAATAAACATGAACGCCCAGCCACCGGTCAGCAACAGCGAGGCTCCGAAGTGGAGGGCGCGAATCGATGCCAGCGGTTCAGCCATAATTCTGCCAGTCTGGCGGAATCGTTTTCCAGCGCACCGGTGATTGGGAGGGAGGTTCAGGGGGCTACTTGAAAGGTAAAATCACCCTTGGTGACGTGACTGTCGATGGAGACCACGCGCCAGACGACCTTGTAGATTCCCGGTGACAACGGTTTAAGAGCAACGCGGAACACTTTAGCGTTGGAGGGTTGCGGCTGAGTGTCCTGCTGATCCACCCGCTGGCCTTGTTGGTCGAAAACCTGGACCGTGCTGAAGGCGGGTTCGAGCGCCTCGGTAAACCAGAGTTTTACCTCGACCGGTGGGGTTTTCACCGTGCTGCCGACGGCTGGCTCGGCATGGTCGAGCATGGCGTGAGCGTGCGCCCCGGTCATCCCGCCGATGGATAGGAGCAAAATCGCAAGCATTCTCTGGAGGTAGTTCATGGCTTCTCGAATAGTGGTCGGCCGAGGCTGTGGGGAAACAGATCATCCAGGTAAAAGTGAAGCTGTCCTAAGACTCCCACACCCCGTCCGCTGGAGTCGTTGATGGGAATGACTGCCTCAAGGCCGAGTTGAAAGGATTTGCCGATCCATATTACGCCTGGATTGATGGTGCCGGTAGTCGTCCCGCCACCGCGGTCCAACGGCGTCTCGAAGACCATTTCCACTAATGGTATCAGTCGGTTGAGCGGCTGGGGAATACCGACATCCCGCACCGAGGATTGTAAATAGGGAATGCTGTATTGTAAGGCCAATCCCCATTGCAGAGTGTGGGGATACTTTTCTGTTGCGAATTCGCCGTCGTCGTTGAGTTGAGTCTTTTGGGACTTGGTTGGTAACGTCACTCCAACGACACCGGTGACCGCGAGGGGTTTGAGTGCGCCCAGGTTGTCGGGCAGATCGCCAAATCCTTTACCGAACAACAGGGCCGGGGTCCAAGTGCTGAAGGAATCGGCGTTGACCCGCTGGCTGCCAGTGTCACCGATCTCCCAATTCAGTTGCAGGGAGAGCACCGTCTCGTGCAAGTCGCTCTCGAAAAATTGATATTTCGGCGTGATTTCCAGATTATTGAAGCCGCTGTGTGTTGAGCATCGAGTCATGTTAAAGCGATACCGGTACAGTGGAAATGCGGCAAACTGTCGCAGTCCCCGCCTTCGGAGAGACGTTAAAATGCAACTGTCACTGCGGCTACGTGGTTACTCAATCGAACTTCAACCGATGGAAGATTTACGACGCCTGTTGCTACTCCGCCTGCTGGTGCTCCTGGGACCCGGCGTCATGCTGCTCTGGCTGTACTTCGGCCTGACCCCGTCCTATTCCCTGTTATCGTGGTCTATCGGCTTGTTCCTGGGGCTGATGGCGCTGGCTTTCGCCGCGTTGCGCCTGCGCGCCCGGTTGACGACGCCGATGACCGCCTGGGAGTTATTCGCTTATCTACAACTCGACGTCCTGGCCTTGGCCTTGCTGTTATTTTTCAGCGGCGGCGCCAGCAACCCCTTCGTTTCGCTGCTGCTCTTGCCTTTAATCATCACCGCCGCGTTGTTGCCGGCAAGCTGTGTCTGGGCGATGGCGGCAGTGACGGTAGCGGTTTACACGGCGCTGATGTTCTATCACCAGCCGCTGCCCGGTATGCTCAGCGGCCACGGCTCCGGTTTTCAGGCGCATCTGTGGGGGATGTGGCTGGTCTTCGTCATCAGCGCTTTGCTCATCGCGGGTTTCGTGGGGCGGCTGGCGGCGGCGTTGCGAGCGCGTGACCGGCAGGTGGCCCAGTTGCGGGAGAAGGCGCTGCGCGACGAGCAAATACTGGCCCTGGGCATGTTCGCTGCCGGCGCCGCCCACGAGCTGGGCACGCCGCTGTCCACCATTGCGGTGCTGGTCAAGGAACTGGAACTCGCTCATGGTAGCGACGCGGATCTGCACACCGACCTGCGCATCCTGCGCGACCAGGTCGAGGTTTGCAAAGCCATTCTCGGCGACCTGCTTAGAAGCGCCGATCTGGCAGCCGACAAGGAAACGGCGCAACCGCTGGATGTGTTGCTGGAGCACACCCGTAACCGCTGGCAACTCATCCGGCCCAGGGTGCCGCTGCGGGTGAGTTGCTCGGGGTCGCCGCCGCTGCCGGCGGTGGCGGCTCCGCAGACCATCGGCCAGACGCTGATCACCCTGCTCAATAACGCGGCTGACGCCTGCCCTGAGGGCATCGACCTGACAGGACGCTGGGATGCCCGTCGGGTGGTGATTGAAATCCATGATCAAGGGACGAACCTGACGCCGGAGGTGGCGCGCCGCGCCGGCGAAGCGTTTTTCTCCACCAAGGAAGAGGGTCTTGGCATCGGCCTGCTGCTGGCCAATACCGCGCTGGAACGATTGGGTGGACAGGTTAGCCTGTTACGCGACCCGCAGGGGGGAACCTGTACGCGCATTGCTTTGCCGGCACAGCTCGGCGCCGTGGCATGAGCACTGCTGCGCTCCCCAGTCTGCTGCTGGTGGACGACGACGCCACCTTCTGCCAGGTGCTGGGACTCGCCCTGAGCCGGCGCGGATTTGATGTGCACACCGCCTACCGCAGCGCCACGGCCTTGCAACTGGTGCAGACCAAGCCACCGGAATATGCCGTGGTGGATCTCAATCTGGCCGGCGATTCGGGACTCGGTTTGATTGCGGAATTGCTCGCCCTCGATCCTGCCATCCGCATCGTGGTGCTGACCGGCTACGCCAGCATTGCCACCGCCGTAGAGGCAATCAAGCTTGGCGCAGTAAACTACCTGGCCAAACCTGCGGACGCCGACCAGGTGCTGGCGGCTTTAGCCGCCACCGGTGGTGATCCAACCATACCGGTCAACGTCCGTCCACTGAGTATCGGCCGTCTGGAATGGGAACACATTCAGAGAGTGCTACGCGAAAACGGTGGCAATATCTCCGCCACCGCCCGACAGTTGGGCATGCACCGCCGCACCTTGCAGCGCAAGCTGGCCAAACGGCCGGTAAAGTTCTAGAGCGTTGACCAGTTTGAATGATGGCAGCCCGTAGATACTGTTATCCATGTCAAGCACCATAAAGAGCTGGATCGACGTTTTTTCCGGAAAGCACCGTCCAGTTTGGCTTGGCAACATCGATACCGACATGAAACGTGGGCACGGTGAACCTCAACTGATCAACCTTGTGAATGCGGGTTGCCAGCAAGCCGGACCAAAGATACTGTTCGATCTTTCGTCGAGGAGGAGCGACTGCTGCAACAATCTACGTGACGAGCTTGGTGTCTCAAGGGCGCAAACAGCATCCAGTCGCTCGAACCTGGAGTGCCCTCCAGGGGTGAATCT
>CAIMUS010000147.1 GCA_903844665.1 uncultured Pseudomonadota bacterium | reverse complement strand
TTCCCGGCTGTGGGAGGAACGCGCCGCCCGCTATTCGCGAGCCTTGCTGGAGACCCTGGCGCTGATCGCCTATCGCCAGCCGATCACCCGCGGCGAGATCGAAGAGGTGCGGGGGGTCAGCGTCAGCACCACCACCATCAAGACGCTGCTGGAACGCGGTTGGATCAAAGTGCTGGGACATCGGGAGGTGCCCGGCCGGCCGGCTCTGTACGGCACCACCCGGGAGTTTCTGGATTATTTCAATTTGAAAAACCTGGCGGAACTGCCTCCCCTGGCGGCCATCCGTGACCTGGATCTTATCGGCGCCGAGCTGGAGAGCCGTCGGGCTGCCGCCGAACCTCCCACCGGCGCTGCCTCCGAGCAAAATTCATGAGCGAACGTTTGCAAAAATTCCTGGCCAACCTCGGGCTGGGTTCCCGCCGTCAAATCGAAACCTGGATCCGCGAGCGGCGGCTCACGGTCAACGGGACGCCAGCCAAGCTGGGCGACCAGGTCGACGGTACTGAAACGATCCGGCTGGATGGTAAAGCGGTGGCGCCGGCCAGTCGCCCCTGGAGACGGCGGGTGCTGGCCTATTACAAACCGGTGGGGGAAGTCACCAGCCGGCACGATCCGGAAGGCCGGCCGACGGTGTTCCAGCACCTGCCGCCACTCAAAGAGGGGCGCTGGATTGCCGTGGGCCGGTTGGATATCACCACGCAGGGCCTGTTGCTGTTGACCAATGACGGCGAACTGGCGAACCGCCTGATGCATCCTTCTTCGCAGATAGAACGGGAATATGCCGTGCGGGTGTTGGGGGAGGTCGGTCCGGCGGTGCTGCAACGCTTGCGGGAAGGGGTCGAGCTGGAAGATGGACCGGCGCGCTTCGACACCATTGTGGATGCCGGCGGCAGCGGCGCCAACCACTGGTATCACGTGATCTTGCGCGAGGGCCGTACCCGCGAAGTGCGGCGCCTGTGGGAAGGGCAGGGAGTGCTGGTCAGCCGCCTGCTGCGGGTGCGCTATGGTTCAGTCAGTCTGCGTCGCGGCCTGCATCCGGGCAAGTGGGATGAACTGGACGATATCCAGATTGCAGCGTTGTTGCAGGCGGTGGGGATGGCGGTCAAGGTTGCGCCTGGCCCCGCCGCCGCCACCCGCAAGCGGCTGTCGTCCTCCAGTAGACGTAGGTCGGGTTAGCGCAGCGTAACCCGACAGACGTAGGTCGGGCAAAAGCGCCAGCGTCGCCCGACATTTCCCCGTTCGTGGCAGCGCCGGTCGGGCGCATCCTGTGCCCGACCTATCCTGGCTGGCTACGCTGGCTGCCGTGACATCATCAGGCGACGGCTTCCTGGTGGGTACTGTGCTCCAAGTGATTCCGGTACAGATCGATGATCGGAAAGCACAACTCATAATCTCCCCATACCAGTTCACCGTATTCGATGCGAAAGGCAGAGAATCGGCTCAGATCGAGGTACGCACGAATATCCGGATGGCGTGCGTGAGTTAAAAACGGTTTGAAATCGACCGTCTGTTCCTTACCATCGTCAAATGTCAGGTGCAGGCGGTAATCACCCGCCAGCTCAGCGGTAACGATATTAATCAAGATTTGGCTCATTTCAGTCTCCCGGTGATCCGTTCTGGTCTAATGGATTTGTGCAAGACGAAGAAATCGATCCATTTCCGCACGATATCGTCGGCACGGGTGCTGACAAGTTCCTGAAAATACTGCATTTCACGGAACTCCAACGGTGCACGTCCGGCTACTCCCGAATAGCGAATCCCGGTCACTATGCCATCCAGGACAATAATCTCAGCCTTGGATTCGCGTCCCTGGCATTTTCCATGCACATGCACCGGTTCGTGCTCATTGGCGTAAAACATCACAATCAGACCAAAGTATTCGTAAAGTTTGGGCATGGCGATCAAGACTTGCTCATTTCAACAAACGACATGCAGCTATATGTTGGGGTTCGTCCTGCTCACCCCAAATCTACGCGAGCTTCAGTCCTTACGTAACCGTTTAGCCCCCTCTTCCCCGCTTGCGCAAATAGGGGGAGATATTGGGTTTTCCCCTCCTTGGCTAAGGAGGGGTGGCGCTTAGCGCCGGGGTGGTT
>CAIMUS010000146.1 GCA_903844665.1 uncultured Pseudomonadota bacterium | reverse complement strand
GTCCGTCAGCGTTGCTTTGACGAGATAAATGGGCCAAACTCTACCGGCGTACACAGTGATCAGTCGGGTTTACGACGGCGGATGCACGGATCAAGCTCAAGCGGCTTTACCCGTCACTGCAACGCTGACGTGCTACTAGGGTTCCTTCACCACCGGGGCATCATCCTCAAAGACCTCGTCTTTCGCCGGTGTGCCGGCGGGAGCGGCAGCGGCCTTGGTGCCCGGCAGAATCTCAAAGAAGGGATCAAATTTCACCAGGGTGACTTTCAGCTGCTCCAGAACCTGAATATTGCCCTCGAGTTTGGCCTTGCCGGCTTTGACCTTATCCACCAGCTTGGCGGCGCCGATCATCACGTCCTCCAATTCGGAGCGGTCAATGGTGATGGTCAGGTCGGCGTCCGGAGCCGTATAACCGGCGAGGGTGGTCAGGGTGGCGTTGCTCATCTCGATGACGAATTTTTCGCCGTTGTCCGGAGTGAACAGGTTGATCTTGAACTGCAGGCCCGCGGCCTTTTTGGAGTCCACCAAAATGGCCAGGTAATCGAGGAACATCTCCGTGGTGGTGCCCCGCACAAAGTCAGCCGTGCCCGCTTTCGCCGCGGCCACCGGGATGATGCCGTCCCGGAGCTCCTTGGCCCCCACCAGATAGATGTAACGCACGCCGGCGCCCTCGGTCTGGTAGCCGAGCTGCTCCCAGACGTCGGCCAGCAGGTCCTTGGCTTCCTGGTTCTGCGACTCGGTATAGACCAGCTTGTTCAGGATCTCCTGGGCCTCCCGGTACTTGCCCTGGTCGTGAAGCTCCCGGGCTTTGGGCATTATCTTCGCAGCCCCGCCCATCATTTCCACGTAGAGGGGGGCCGAATCTTTAGGCGACAGGGGGAGCAGGGTGGCGGGATTGCAGTCCCAGAAGCCCAGGTAGCGCTGGATGACCGCGCGGCTGTTGTGCGCGTAGGTGCCGTGGTAGCCCCGGGCGAACCACTGGTTCTGCAGGGACTGGGGCACTTCATAGACGTTGTGGATCTCGTTGATGGTGACGCCCTGGTTGGCCAGGTGCAGGACCTGGTTGTTGAGGTTGGCGTACATGTCCCGCTCTCCGCGCAGCACTTCCTGAATGCGGTCTTTCCCCCAGCGCGGCCAGTTGTGCGACTGGAAGATGAGCTTGGCCCGGTCGCCCCACTTGTAGAGGGCGATGTTGATGTACTTGGCCCAGGCCTGGGTGTCGCGCACCTGGGCCCCCCGCAGGGTGAGAACGTTGTGGAGGCCGGCGACGACGTTTTCTGCCAGCCAGAGGGCGTCGAAGTCGGGAAACCAGGTGTTCATTTCGGCCGGCGCTTCCGTGCCGGGAGTATTCTGAAAAACCATATGCACCCCGTCGATTTCCACTTCCTCGATGGGTTCCATGATGACCCGGGTGGGCGGCAGGATGCCCACGTCGCCCGCCGCTACGCTCTTCCCGATGGCCATGTCCACGTGGCCGAAGGGGCTGACGGGCAGGGCGTCGCCGTAGGTGTAAACCTTGCGCCGCACCATGGCATTGCCCGCATAGAGGTTCTCGGAGATGGCCTCGCGCATGAAGCCCTTGGGCGCCAGGATCTGAATTTTCCCGGCCTTCAGGTCGGCATCGCTGACCACACCCCGGATGCCGCCGAAATGGTCGGCGTGGGAGTGGGAGATGATGACCGCCACCACCGGCCGGGCCCCCAGCTTCTCATTGACAAATTGAAGAGCGGCCCGGGACGTTTCCTTGACGGTCAGGGGATCGATGATGATCCAGCCGGTCTTGCCCTTGATGAAGGAAATGACGGCCAGGTCGAAGCCGCGCACCTGGTAGATACCGGGAACAACCTCGAAGAGACCGAAATCCATGTTCAGGATGGCCTGCCGCTGCAGGGACGGGTGGATGCTGTCGAAGTCCTGACCCTGCAGCAGGAAGTCGTAGCGGCCGAGGTCCCAGGCCACGCCACCCTTATCATTCTTGATCACCTTGTAATCGGGAACGGCGATGAAGCCATGATGGGCCTCTTCAAAATCCCGCTTATCGGCCAGGGGCAAAATTTGTCTCTGGTGCTTCTGCGCCTCTATAGTGTATGTCGACGCCAGCTTGCCCTTGGGGTGAAAATGCTCGTTGGAGGACTTCTGGTTACACATGCCTTTGATCTCCTTTCTCGTGAAAATGTGGTGGGGATGAAAATTTGCCTACAGCCTTCGTCTGCTCCAGAGCCCTTGCCATATCCCGCAGCAAGGCTTGCGGCTCCTGGATGAACCATGCTAATGCACCAGCACCGCAACAAAGGCAAACAACCCAGTCAGCATCAGCAAGATTGCCATGATGAACGCCAGGGGTCGGTACCCGGTATAGGAAAAGTCGTCCTGTTTGAGATGCTGGAGAATGCGCCAATGCTGCATCGTCGCGGCCAACAACCCTATGACTCCCAGGGAGATAAAGCTTAACCCGAACACCAGAGCGCCGTTAAATTCCTCATGAGGGTTTCTGATAAGTCCGCCTTCGAGAAGAATGTCTCTAAAATTGGCGATGGCAAACCCAAAACCGATGAGGGAAAGGGCAGTGCGGATCCAGGCCATGAGGGTCCGGTCCGAGGCCTGTCGGTTGCGCTCTTTGGCGAGTTCATTGGCCATGCTCTTTTTGGAGGGTTGTTCATTCATAGCTAATCCTTTCTGCCAGAAGGCTAGATGACAGCTTATGGGTACTAATACCATAACAGGCCTCTTTATTTATAAGGTACATACATATAGCGCTCCAGGGCTTTAAAGGTGAGGTTAGTAACCTATTGATTTTACGGCTTTATTGTTCCTGGAAACTTCGTGCCAAAAATTTTAAGTCACTGAATATATTGAATAAAAATTGGTCACCTTTAAAGGGCTGATATAGCGCTCCTATACCAGTTGTGGAATTTCCCCTCCTTGGATAAGGAGGGGTGGCGCATAGCACTGGGGTGGTTCGAAACAGGGTGATTCCACAAGTCAGATAGGAGTGCTATAAGGCTCATCTTCCGGTCGAGCATCACCGGGGCTGTTTCTGGGCATTGCCGAGCGTTATTGCTATCCCTCAGCGGGTCGGACCGATATGGCCAGCGCCTCCTGGTAAACGGCGTGTACCCGATCACCCACCTTTATCTGATTCAGGTCGATGTCTTTTGCGACGTCCAGGTTCAGTGTCCGCTTGGGTCCACGCAAAGTGACTGTCCTGGCTTGGGGGTCCACCGCTGTGACCGTAGCGTCCACCTCGACGGTTTTCACTACCATCCCCGCCGGCCTCTGTCCCAGTGCGGCCCGCTGCGCGGTCGTGGTTTCCATTCGTTTGCGGAAGCTGGTTGTGCTTGGGGTGAGCGCCATGGCCAGTCCCTGGTAGAACTCCATCACCACCCGGTCGCCGACCTTCACTTGAGGGAGATTGCGCACCTCTTCGCCTATCTTGATGGTTTCGGTGTTACCCTGCGGTCCGCGCAAGGTGACCTGGCGGGTAGCGAGATCGATGGCTTCCACGACCGCCGTGATTGTAAGCTTTTGACCGACCATCCCCGGCGCAGTGAATTGTTTCACCGTCGGCGCGGGGGGCGCCGCTTGGGAAGCCACCGGCTGTTGGGTTTTATCCGGAGCAGAACTGCAACCCGTCATTCCCATCAGAATAATGGCGGCGACTGACGACACGAAAATCGGTTTCATAGGACTTCTCTCCTCTTTCAAGATGGATGGACTATACTTTAGCTTGGCTGACTTGTTTGTGTTAGTCAAGCGTGCAATGAGATGTCATGCCTACGCTACTGACCCTCGCCAACGGCAAGGGCAGCCCAACCACCCGTTCGATGGCAAGGATATCTGGCCTACCCTGGCCGTGGGCAAACCATCCCGAACGAGGACATCCTGATCAACGTCGAAGCTCTCCGCAGGGCCATCTGCAAGGGCAACTGGAAACTTATGGAGTGCGCCCTGCTCCCTGGCAAGACCGAGCTGTTCGATCTGTCGAAAGATCCCGGCGAACAAAACAACGTCACCGAACAGCATCCCGACATCGTCCGCGATAACGAGGGAATCAGCTACCAATGTTCACATTATTTCCTGTTACACTTATCCAGTGTTAATCAACCGAGAGGGTATCCACTTAAGCCGGGACACTTTGCAGGCTGACCGCAGAGAGGTTTACCTGGGAGCGCTGGCGTCCCCGCCGGCCTTTTGAAAGTGCCGACGAGGACGCCGGCGAATTGTCCCGCCTTAAGTGGGTAGCCTAATCAGGACTCAACACATGAACCAGTTAAGTCTTATCGGCCTTATCGTTCTGTCTGCCGCGCTCCTAGCGGGCTGTGCCACCCATGGCGGCAATACGTCCCAGCAACAGAGCGCTGCACAGCAAACCTCTGCTACCGTGCCGGCAAAGCCCTCTGGCACGGTACAGGTGACTTTCACCCACGTAGCCTTTATCGGCAGCGGCGCCAGGGGTAATGGAATCCTGAACTTCCAGGGCAAGCAGTATCCCTTTGAAGTGACTGGCTTAGGCGTCAGCGGGGCCGCGCTGGCCCGAGTGAACGCCGTCGGGGAGGTCTATAGCTTGAACACGCTGGCGAGCTTTGCAGGCGCCTATGTCCAAGAGAAGAGCGACTTCGCGTTGGAGAATACCGGCAGAGGATGACTGTGGCTGAGAAACGAGCATGGTGTCAGCATGCGGCTGGATGCCTCCATGAGAGGAGCCGCCTTGACGCTAGGGGCGGATGCGGTGCGTGTCAGCATGAGACAGTAATCTTGGTCTAACCCAAACGCATCCGCCTACC
>CAIMUS010000145.1 GCA_903844665.1 uncultured Pseudomonadota bacterium | reverse complement strand
CCACAGCAACCGGATGTAAGGTGATTTCTGGCAAAGGCTATACCGGAAAGTCGGGCATAGGTGGGCATGAATTCCCCTCCTTGGATAAGGAGGGGTGGCGCGCAGCGCCGGGGTGGTTCGATCTGGCGGACTTGACCCCCCGCCCTTCGGGCGCCCCCCCTTGGCAGGGGGGGAATAAAGACTGGACCCACAGGTATAATCTTTTCAGGAAATCACCTTAGTGCTTTGAAGAACATCGGCGCCGATAACTCCATTCAGATCATCCTGGAAGCCGTCGAAAAAGACGAAAAGACTCTTGGTTCGCGAGCCTATCAACAATTGGGCGAATTGAGTGAGAAAGTCCGCGGACAAGCCCTGCCACTGCTTTCCAAACGACTGGCGTAATTGGAAGACAAATACCGCGAAGAACAGCCGTCAGCAGGCACATCGTGTGGCAGGTTTGTTTCGCCGCTATTCATGAAAAGTATACAATTCTCTTCAGAGGAGAAGCATGATGCCAACTGTCCTTGTACCCCTGGCCCAGGGTTGTGAAGAACTGGAGGCTGTCACCATCATCGATCTGTTGCGCCGCGCCGAGGTCAAGGTGGTGGCGGCGGGTCTGGAAGCGGGACCGGTGACCGCCTCGCGGGGTGTGGTGTTGTTGCCTGATAACACCCTGGATGAGGTCTTAGAGCAGGATTTCGACATGATTGTGCTGCCCGGTGGGGCGGGAGGGGCACAACGGCTGGAGCAGGATCCGCGGATCATCCGACTGCTCCAGCAAATGGCCGATAAGGGCAAGTATACGGCCGCCATCTGCGCTGCACCCAAGGTACTGGCCAGCGCCGGCCTGCTGCAAGGCCGCGCTGCCACCGCCTATCCGGGCATTCTGGATAAGCTGTCCGATTTGAAGCTGAGCAGCGCGGCCGTGGTGGAGGACGGCACGGTGATCACCTCACGGGGACCCGGCACGGCGATGGATTTCACCTTGACATTGATCACCCTGCTGTGCGGGCGGGAGAAGCGGGATACGGTGGAGGCCGCGCTTCAGCGGCCGTGATGGCGTGCCCCCAGGGATCCCTGGATTCTTTGGCTGTTTCGAAAAACATTATGGCTCAATGTGTGTTCCAGTCAGCTATTGTAGAAGCACTGCCAGTAGCGATCTGAGTAACACTTTATCGCAGACATCAGGGCCTTGGCTCCCTACATAGCCCGTAGGATGGGTAGAACGAAGTGAAACACATCGCGTGATCGAAGCCCCGGAATAATGGGTTTCGCTACGCTCTACCCATCCTACACGGGCTGCGCTCTACCCATCCTACACGGGCTGGCTAGCTTTGATCTGCATCTTTAGATTGGCTTACTTTTTCTTGGACCCACATATTGAGGAGAGTTTCCTCGCTAATGCCACGAGCCCTCGCAATACGTCTTAGTTTCAAAGCAAGATGCTTGTCCAATGAATAATATCTACGTTGGGATTGAATATTGACATCAAATTCGACTTCTGTTTGCCCTCCAAAGTCAGTAGCATCGTGTTCATCCCAAAACGCACCTATATCTTGATAGGTGTTGGATTTTGAGATAGATGTTTTAGCGGACATATTTTCTCCTTTCTTTCTCTGTCATATCTCTTGCCGATACAATAATCGCTCTTTTGTTCCGAGTATAGATAAAAAAGACGCTCAAAAAACGACCTGTACTCGACTGCCCAAAAGCTGCATACACATCTTCTCCCGCCATATAACCTGCCTCTTTGAGTACAAATTTGGGTTTATTTTCCAATACTTCAACAACCTCTTGTTCCTCTACGTCATGCTTCCAATACAGCTTGTCGACGATGTCCTCAAGCCAGATCAAGCCATTAATTTCCAAGTTTGCTCCTCATAAAAAAACTATAGAACCTGTAGGTTGGGGTGATGAAGGAACCCCAACGTAATTTGCTACGGTGAAATGTTGGGGTTCGTTCCTCACCCCAACCTACGCGCTACCTCCTTCTCACCCCTCACCCTCGATCCGATAACTATACCCCTGTTCCGTCAAAAACAACTGCCGGTGACGGGCAAAATCCTCCTCGCAGGTGCGCAACGAAACCAGGGTGTAAAATCGCGCCCGCCGTCCATCCCGTTTGGGGCGCAGCACCCGCCCCAGGCGCTGGGCCTCCTCCTGGCGCGAGCCGTATTTACCGGAGACCTGAATCAGGACGTCGGCATCCGGTAAATCGACGGCGAAATTGCCCACCCGCGATAGCACCAGTCCAGGGACCGTCCCTTCACGGAATGACTTGTACAGGCGCTCCCGTTCCATCTGCGGGGTTTTCCCGGTCAGCAGGGGAAACCTTGTGGTGTCCGCCAGTTCCTGCAACTGGCTGAGGTACTCACCGATGACCAGAATGCGATGCCCGGCCTCTTGTCGCAGCAAGGCCTCGACGACATTCACCTTGCGGGGATTTTCCGCCGCCAGCCGAAACTGCTGCTGCCGGGGCGCCAGCGCATATTCCATGTCCCGCGCCGGCGTCTGCGCGATCCGGACTTCGGTGCAATCGGCGGCGGCGATAAAGCCCTGACCTTCCAGCTCGCGCCAGGGCACGTCATAGCGTTTCGGCCCGATGAGCGCGAACACATCGACCTCCAGGCCGTCCTCCCGGATCAGGGTGGCGGTCAGTCCCAGACGGCGGCGCGATTGCAGTTCGGCGGTGATGCGGAACACCGGCGCAGGGAGCAGATGCACCTCGTCATAAATGATCAGCCCCCACGAGCGGGCGTGGAACAGGCCGAAATGCACGAAATCCTCCTCCCGGCTGGGGCGGTAGGTCAGCATCTGATAGGTGGCCAGGGTCACCGGCCCGGTGTCCTTGCGCTGACTGCTGTATTCGGCGATGGCTTCCGGCGCCAGATCGGTCTTGTCCAGCAACTCCCGCCGCCACTGCTCCATGGAGGTCCGGCTGGTGGAGAGAATCAGGGTGTTCTCCTGCACCTGCGCCATCACCGCCATCCCGACGATGGTCTTGCCGGCCCCACAGGGCAGCACGATGACTCCACTGCCACCCTGGACAGCGCCGTCCTGATAAAAGGCGGCGGCGGCCTCCCACTGGTAGGGCCGGACGCTGAACGCTTCGCCACTGCGGGTGACGGTACGCAATTGCAGGAGTAGCTCCTGACCCTCGGCATAACCGGCCAGATCGTCGGCCGGATAGCCGATAGCGACCAGCGCCTGCTTGAGCAGTCCCCGTACCCCCAACTTGATCCGAAAACATAACTCCGACAGGCGTCCGTCCAACAAGGGGGCGACCCGGCGGTCGCGCACCAGCAACTCGGCCAGGGGGGCATCGGCCACCCGCAACACCAGACCGGCGTCGTCCCGCTCGATGACCGCCAGGCCGTAACGTCGCCCCAGGGCCTCGATTTCCTGGGCGACCCCCTCCGGCACCGGATACTTGGCGTACTGCTGCAAGACCGCGATCATCGCCGTCGTGTTCAAGCCAGCGGCGCGGGCATTCCAGATACTGAGCGGGGTGATGCGATAGGTATGGATATGTTCCGGACTCTTGACGAGTTCGGCGAACGGCGCGATGGCCTCACGCACCGCTTCGCTGCGGGGGGAATGCACCTCCAGCAGCAGGCTGTGATCGCTTTGGACGATCAGCGGATTATCGGGGATATAAGTATCGTTCATTTGGGCAGGCTGTAACCGACCTTGCGCAGGGCGGTGCGAAACCGGGTTTCGGCATCGGCGGGCACCGCCAGATAGCGGTCACCGGCCAGCAGGCAGTAAGGCTTGGTGCGGCTGTCGTTGGCGATCAAGGTGGCCAGGGCGGCATCGGCGCATTCGATCAGCCGGGCCGCGCCCTTGTCCTGCAACCGGGTGGCGCGGTTGACCATATCGCTCAGAAACCGGGTCACCGTCTCCGGCAAGGGCTGGTCGCTGCGGGCCTGCAACAGCTCCTGTAAGGCGGACACACTATGACCTGCCTCCACCGCTTCCAGCAGGCGGGCCTGGTCCAGCTTCCAGACGACATCCGATATCTTGTGCGCATAGCAATTCAGGAACATCTCATCGGCCGGCTCCAACGGTTCGCCGACCGTGGCGATTTCCAGATTGGGCAATACGCGCAATAGCGCCTGGGTTTCCGGGATAGAGGGTCGATAGTCGGTCGCCATCCCCAGACAATAGGCCCCCAGGGGATTGATGCGGAAGTACACCAGCCCGTCGTAGCGGCTGAAAAACGCCAGGTCGTCGGTGCCCCAGAGGTCGCCATAATCCGGCCGGGCGCCATAGGGTGGGATATAGGCCACGTCGATCAATCCCAGGGTAGCGGCATACTCGAACAGCACGCAGAGACAGTAGCGGGCCTGGAGAATATGCCAGCCATGAAAGCCCCCGTCACCGAGGCTGCCGTAGTGGGGATTCGAAATGTAGAGATCCCAGGGATTGCGGGTGACCTCGAACGTGAGTTCGATCGCCCGCATTTGCCGAAACAGCTCGTTCACGGCGATCCATTTGCCGGCAGGACAGTCCCGCAAGGCCTGGTTGATGACGGCGCGGCGGCCGGCGACAGCGGTCAATCCCCGCTGCCCCTTGCCGGTTTGGCCCTTGATGCAGTCGATGCGCCGCAGCTCGTCCAGCAGGGTGGTTTTCAACCAGCGTTGCCACAACTGCGCCAGTATCTTCTCCGCTGGCGCGCTCAGAGCTTTCTGGCCGGTTTTGGTGAGTTCCAGACATTTTTCGCCGAGCGCCGCCAGATTCCCCGCCTGTACCAGCAACGGCCAGGCGAACGCTTTGATCGAGCCGATCTTCTGGTACTCGTTATCACCCTGGGCGTCGTCATAGAAATCCCCGCCCGACAGCAAGGCGCCGACTGCCTTCAAAGCGGCGGCGCCGGGCTGGTGGGTCTTGTCGCTGACCGTCAGTTTGCCGGCGTCGATCAGGCGGAGCACGGCTTTGAGGTCGTGGCGGGCGGCGCGCTCGGTGAGAACAGGGCTGATGGGAATACGTTCGCTATGAGGTTCCCGGCGGCGCGTTTGCGGGTTCCAGCCGTGGCCGACCAGTTCCCACTCGCCGGGAAGATTATCCTGGCTGGTGAGTCTGGCCGGTTCTGGTTTAGGTACGAACTCCCTGAAGCGTCGCCTGAGATCGTCCGGTATGGTTCCGTCGAAGAAGAACAGACCCAGGAGCGAGGGAACCCGCCGGTAGCCGTAGCGATCGCTCGTACCCCAGTTCGGCGCTTTGCCGTATTTGGCTGAAAACTGATCCGGGCGAAAGTAGCCATCCTGGCTGTACACGGTCTCGGCGATCGCCGCCTGCTGGAGGGTATCGAGCTGCCGCCAGAGCGCCTTGAGTTTGTCGCCTTCGGTGTGCTGCTGGATAAATTCGATCAACTCTGCCTTGCGCGTCGGCCGGCGTTGGTCTGTGCTGAACAGCACGGCCAGCATTTTCAACTGATCAACGGTTTGATATTGCAAGGCGGCGGCGAGGGTAGGTAGGGGGGTTGGTTGGTTTTGCGAGTAGGGCATAGTGATAACCCCAGGATACGGGTTAAGAAGAGGCGTAACCAAGCGTCCGCTCTTATGTAGGAGCGAGCTGGCTCGCGAAAGGAGCAGGCGCCGGCAAAGTTGTCCGTAAACTGGCGCCTATGGGGCATGATCCACCTTATCCTTCTGCTTCTGCTACAGAAAGTGGACTGTGCCCACCTAAAGTGCGCAAGCAAAAATCTCCAACGAGAGTGACGAAGGGACATCGTGTACAATGAAAGTAGATGTAATGCCAGTTTAACAGCAAAACTGGAGGGAAAGTATGGCAGTCTCACAACCCCGCTACAGCAAAGAGGAGTTCGCACGGCGCGGCGACGATATCTACGAGCACGATATCCGCCCTCACGTCAAAGCCGGTCATGAAGGCAAGTTTGTCGTCATCGATATCGAAACCGGGGCCTATGAAATAGATGCGGACGAAGTGGTGGCCTCGGATCAACTGTTGGCGCGTCACCCAGACGCTCAGATCTGGCTCGCGCGGGTTGGCTCGCGATACGCGCGTCGCTTTGGGACAAACGTCCAGCAGGATGTCACATGATCGTTGGTGGTGACGCCCTTTTATCAGGCCACAATTCGTCTCACAGTGCGCGGTTCTTCGGGACAGGAGCAAGAGATTGAGACAGTGATCGACACGGGATTCGATGGGGCGCTAACTCTGCCGCTTGTCGATATCACCGCCCTGGGTCTGCCATGGCGTCGGCGTGGACGCGCGCTTCTGGCTGATTGTCCCATAATCATTTATATTGTGCTGGAGCTTGTAATGGCTACACTGATAATTCATGACTTTCCCGATACATTGCTTGAGCGTCTCCAGACAGTCGCTCAGCAAAAAGGGCTTTCACTGGAGCAGGAGATCAGAGATTTGCTCGAAACGCAGTATGCTGATCGTGCAATCATCATGGCCCGTATCCAACAGCGTTGGGAAACGTTGCCGACCACTTTGGCTGATGAAGCCAATACCTGGCGCAGTACCGGCCGGCCTTAGCGAGGATGACAATGGTTATTGACACCATGGTGTTTGCCTATGCGCTGCTAAGAGTCGAAGGGTTTCATGAAGAATCACTTAGCGTGTTAAGCAAAGCTTCAGAGATTCTGGTTCCAGACTCTTTTCGAGCAGAATTAACCAATGTCGTTTGGCAGTGGCTCAAAGCGCGAAGTATTCTTTTAGAAGTCGGTATAAACGTTCTCAGAGACGCTGATTCTCTGGTGACTCAGGTAATTTCCAGTGCTAGTTTATGGGAGCGTGCCCTGACGCTCTCACTGGCTAACAATCATGCTGCTTATGACACTTTATTTATTGCATTAGCTGAAAAATTCAATACAAAAGTGGTGACCTATGACGCACAAATTTGTAAAATTTTTCCTGATTACGTCATTACACCAAATGAGTTTCTGAGGTAACAAATAATCCAATTTGTGATTCTTATGGTTCACGCGGTAGATCACTCGATACGAACGAACAACAATTTCGCGGATGACGGGATTTCCGAACTCAGGCACGACTCTTCCGATTTCTGGAAACTGACCGAGCGATTTGGTTTTTGAAATAAGAAACTGGCCGAACTCAATTGCGCGCTCCGGTGCGTCAAGTGAGATATAACGCACGATATCTTCAAGATCACGGCGAGCGGACAATGACAGCGTTACCTTATAATCCATAATGGCAGTTCTTTTTCTATTTGCTCAATGGTGATATTTTCTCCGCAATCAAGTTCCTCTATCCCTTGACGTACAGCCGCGATAAACTCAATTTCTTGCGCAATCTGGTGCAAAGAAATTTCATCCGGCAGCCGTAAAAGCAAGTCTTTGACGATTTCCTTGCTGCTCAAACTGACAGTATTCATAAATTAATCTCTTGAAGTTCAATGCCAATAACACAGTCGACGACAGGCCCGCTCAGGAATTCAACGGCCAGACGCTGAGCAGCAGGCCGATCCCCACGCCTCCCAATACCCAGCTCAGCAGCGGCGCCTCGCTCAGGGCGGTGGCGGACGAGACATGCATTCCCAGCAGCAGAGCGGCACTGATCAGCAGCGCCGCGCCGACCACGGCATGAAAGCTGCGGCGATTGGCGCGGCGGATTTCCCGCCGCAGTTCCTCCATGTCCTGGCGCGGTAACTGGACCCGGATTTCGCCGCTGCTGGCCTGACGCAGCAATCCCTGGATCAGATTGGGCAGATCCGGCAACTGGTCCGCCCAGCGCGGCAGGTTGTATCTGAGCTTATTGGCCACCGAGCGGGGGCCCGCCCGTTCCCGCATCCAGTTTTCCAGAAACGGCTTGGCGGTCTTCCATAAATCCAGATCCGGATTGAGCTGCCGGCCCAGACCTTCGATATGCAACAGGGTCTTTTGCAGCAGCACCAACTGCGGTTGGACTTCCATATTGAACCGCCGCGCGGTGTGAAACAGGGTTAACAAAAAGGTGCCGAAGGAGATTTCCCGCAAGGGCCGCTCGAAGATCGGCTCGCAGACGGTGCGGATGGCGGATTCGAACTCATCCACCCGGGTACCCGCCGGCACCCAGCCGGATTCGATATGCAGTTCCGCCACCCGGCGGTAGTCGCGGTAGAAGAAGGCCAGAATGTTCTCGGCCAGATAGCGCTGGTCGTCGGGACTTAAGGTTCCCATGATGCCGAAGTCGACGGCAATATAGCTGGGGTTGTCGGGATTGGCGGCGTTGACGAAGATATTGCCGGGATGCATGTCGGCGTGAAAGAAGCTGTCCCTGAATACCTGGGTAAAGAAGATCTCCACACCCCGCTCCGACAGCAGATTGAGATCGACCCGGCGGCGCTTCAACTCGTCGAGGTTGCCGATGGGAACGCCGTGAATGCGCTCCATCACCAGTACATTGCGGCGGGTCTGCCGCCAGTACACTTCCGGGATATACAGGATGGTCGAGGCGCTGAAATTGCGCTTCAACTGGCTGGCGTTGGCCGCCTCGCGCAACAGGTCGAGTTCGTCGAAGATGGTCTTTTCGTATTCCGCCACCACTTCGCGGGGCCGCAGCCGCCGGCCTTCCTTCCAGTAGCGCTCGGCCAGACCGGCAATGATATAGAGCAGATCCACATCCCGTCGGATGATCCTTTCGATATTGGGACGCAGAACCTTGACCACCACTTCCTGGTTGTCGAGCAGGCGTGCCAGATGGACCTGGGCGACGGAAGCCGAGGCCAGGGGTTGTTCCTGAAAGTCGCTGAAAACGGTTTGCAGCGGCTGGCCGTAGGCGGCTTCCACGATAGCGACCGCTTGCAGACCCGGAAACGGCGGCACCCGGTCCTGCAGCCTGGCCAGTTCCACGGCGATATCGTCGGGCAGCAGATCGCGGCGGGTGGACAGCGTCTGGCCGAACTTGACGAAGATCGGTCCCAGCGCTTCGAGAGCCAGGCGGATGCGAACGCCGCGGGGTTGCGAACCGATGTCCCGCCACCAATTCCAGGGCAGCATATAGCGCAGGAAGCCGATGGGACGGAACAGGTGGGTGGCCAGGACGATATCATCCAGACCGTAGCGCATCAGGATAAAATTGATATGAAGCAGGCGGGCAACCTGGCCGGGACGAAGCATGGTTTAGCTGCACCGCTGTTGCAGGCGTCGAATCCGGGCCTCCAGGCGATCGATGTCGCTACGTAAGGTATCTACGCCGTCGAGAAAGGCGGCCATGGCGCCGCTGGGAGGCAGATCGCGGGTTTCCTGCTGGAGATATTCCGCCGCGTTGGTGAGCAGTGTGGTCAGCGCCTGTCGGCTCCAGGTGCGGAATTCCCGCACGGCGGCGCCCAGTTGGTGGGCAAACGCATCGCCGACCAGGCGGGACAACTGCTCTTCCCAGTCGATATCGATGCC
Organism: uncultured Pseudomonadota bacterium; assembly: GCA_903844665.1. Taxonomy (GTDB): domain Bacteria; phylum Pseudomonadota; class Gammaproteobacteria; order Competibacterales; family Competibacteraceae; genus CAIMUS01. Next base: position 5,652 of record CAIMUS010000145.1, on the reverse strand, counting down.
GCCCAGCAGTTCCTGAAAGGCTTTGGCGACCTGGCTGTCTCCCTGCACCTCCACGCCGCCGGCCAGGCCTTCGCCGCCGCCTTGGCGGAACTGATTGGCCAGCGCCAACGGCGTGCCGCGAATCTGGACATGGGGCGCATCGGGATAGGTCGCCGCCACCTGAATCCCGTCGGCGCCCGGCAGCAGGTAGAACGCCAGCCGCGGGCCGGCGGCGCCGGCGGTGGTGAACACCAGTTCCACCATGATCACTTTGCCGTACAGCGCCGCCGACCGGACCAGGCTGTCCGGGTCCAGTCGCAGCCAGGTATTGAGGGCCAGTTCCAGACCGCCGGCCAGCAGTACGGCAGGCGTGGCCGGGGATTCCCGGCCGGATTCCAGATCCGATTCGTCGTGCCTGTTCAAAACTTGTAACCCCGGTGCGCGGCGACGATACCGCCGGTCAGATTGAAATACTCACAGCGCTCGAAACCCGCCTGCGCCATCATCCGCCGCAGCGTCTCCTGGTCCGGGTGCATGCGAATGGACTCGGCCAGATAACGGTAGCTGTCGGCATCGTTGGCGACCAGCTTACCCACCAGCGGCATGACCGTGAAAGAATAGAAATCGTAGACCGGCTTGAGTCCCGGCACGGTCGGGTGGGAGAATTCCAGAATCACCGCGCAGCCGCCCGGTCGCAGGGCCCGCTGCATCGCGACCAGCGCGTTTTCCTTATGGGTGACATTGCGCAGGCCGAAGGCGATGGTAATGCAGTCGAAGGTATTGTCGGGAAACGGCAGCGCTTCGGCGTCGGCCTGGACAAAGGCGATATTCCCGACCAATCCCTCATCGGTCAGCCGCCGGCGGCCTTCCGCCAGCATGCTGGCGTTGATATCGGCCAGCACCACCAAGCCTTTGGGACCGACCAGCCGTATCAGGCGACCGGCCAGATCGCCGGTGCCACCGGCCAGATCCAGCACCCGCTGGCCGGCCTTGACGCCGGTCAGATCGAGGGCAAAGCGTTTCCACCAGCGGTGCACGCCGAGCGACAACAGATCGTTCATCAGGTCGTACTTGTCGGCCACCGAATCGAACACGCCGGCGACCTTGCCGGCCTTTTCCGTAGCGGGAATCTGCTGGTAGCCGAAATGGGTGGTTTCTTTATCAGGCTTATCCTGGCTCATTGTTGGTGGACCTTGCGTTGATAGCCGGCTTCGGCCAGTCGTTGCAGATAGCGGCGCCAGTTGCCTTGATGATGGACGCCCAACTCATACAGCACCTCCCAGGAATACAGGCCGGTGCTGTGGCCGTCGCTGAACACCAGTCGGACGGCATAATTGCCGACCGGCTCGATAGCGGTGATGGTCACGTCCTCCTTGCCGACCTGCAAGGTCTCCTGGCCGGGACCGTGGCCGCGGACTTCCGCCGAAGGAGAGAATACCCGCAGATACTCGCAGGGCAGATGGAACTGCGAACCGTCATCGAAGTAAACTTCCAGAATACGGGAAATCTGATGCAGTTTGATATCGGTCGGTTTGGGCATGAGGCGCTTTCTCTGAATTACAGAATATAGCGGCTGAGGTCTTCGTTGGCGAGCAGGGCGCCCAGGTGCGCGTCCACATACTCCCGATCGACAGTCACGGTGGCGCCGGCGCGGTCCGGAGCCTCGAAGGAAATGGTCTCCAGCAGCCGCTCCAACACCGTATGCAGCCGCCGCGCGCCGATATTCTCGGTGCGCTCGTTGACCTGACAGGCCATTTCGGCCAGCCGCCGGACCCCGTCCGGGGTGAATTCCAGCTTGACCTCTTCGGTGGCCAACAGGGCCGCATACTGTTCGGTCAGGGAGGCATCCGGCTCCGTCAGGATGCGCTCGAAGTCCTGCACCGACAGGGCGCTCAATTCCACCCGGATGGGCAGACGGCCCTGCAATTCGGGAATTAAATCGGACGGTTTGGAGAGATGGAACGCGCCGGAGGCGATGAACAGAATATGATCGGTACGGATCATGCCGTACTTGGTCGATACGGTGCAGCCCTCCACCAGCGGCAGCAGATCGCGCTGCACCCCTTCGCGGGATACATCCGGGCCGCTGTACTCGCCCCGCCGGGCGACCTTATCGATCTCGTCCAGAAAGACGATGCCGTGCTGTTCCACCGACCGCACGGCGCGCAGCTTGATATCTTCTTCGTTGACCATCTTGGCGGCTTCTTCCTCTCCCAGGATCTTCAGGGCGTCCTTGAGTTTGAGCTTGCGGGTTTTGGTGCGGCCGCTGCTCAGATTCTGGAACAGACTCTGCAACTGGCTGGTCATTTCCTCCATGCCGGGCGGCGCCATGATTTCCACGCCCATGGGATGGGCGACGACTTCCACCTCGATCTCGCGTTCATCCAGATCGCCCCGCTGCAGCCGGTCGCGCATCTTCTGGCGGGTGGTGGAGTGATCCGGCGAGGCCGGCTCGTTGGCGAAGCCCACGTTGCGCGGCCGTGGCAGCAGCGTATCCAGCACGCGTTCGCGGGCGGCTTCCTCGGCGCGATGGCGCACCTTCTGCATTTCCGCCTCGCGCACCAGTTTGATCGCCACGTCCATCAGATCGCGGATGATGGATTCCACATCCCGGCCGACATAGCCCACTTCGGTGAATTTGGTCGCCTCGACCTTGATGAAGGGGGCATTGGCCAGTTTGGCCAGACGGCGGGCGATTTCGGTTTTGCCCACCCCGGTCGGACCGATCATCAGAATATTCTTGGGGGTGATCTCGTTGCGCAGGGCTTCGGAAACCTGGATGCGCCGCCAGCGGTTGCGCAAAGCGATAGCGACCGCCCGTTTGGCGTCCTGCTGGCCGATGATGTGCTTATCCAACTCCTGCACGATTTCCCGAGGGGTCATGGTCATATCGGACTTGATGACGGATTTGAGGCTAATAAGATCAGTCACGCTGGAGCTCTTCGATGGTTACCTGGTGATTACTGTAAATGCAGATGTCGGCGGCGATTTTCAAGGCCTGTTCGACAATCGTGCGGGCGTCGAGTTGGGTATGTTCCAGCAGGGCCTGGGCGGCGGCCTGAGCGTAGGCGCCGCCGGAACCGATGGCGGCCAGGTCATGCTCGGGTTCGACCACATCGCCGTTGCCGGAAATGATCAGGATGGTGGTGGGGTCGGCGACGATCAGCATCGCCTCCAGCCGGCGCAGTAACCGATCGGTGCGCCAGTCCTTGGCCAGCTCCACGGCGGCGCGGGTCAGATTGCCGCTGTGCTTTTCCAGTTTGCCCTCGAAGCGCTCGAACAGGGTGAAGGCGTCGGCGGTGCCGCCGGCGAAACCCGCCAGGAGCTTGTTTTGATAGAGCCGGCGTACTTTACGGGCATTGCTCTTCATGATGGTATTGCCCAGCGTAACCTGACCATCGCCGCCGATCACCACGTGACCGTCGCGGCGCACGGCCAGGATGGTGGTTCCATGAAATTGCTCCATAACTGCATTAACCCTCGAATAAAATTTGGTGGATTGTACACGATCTTAAGGTTTTCAGCCGTGCCCTTTGCCGGGGGGCGAGCGTCCGCCTGGAGGCCGGAATGGCTATAATGCCGCTCCGACCGGTGCGGTTCCTCCACCGGTACACAGCTTGATTTGTGCAACATGCTGTGCAACTATCCGCCCATGGCTACTAACCTGCAAATTGAAAACGATCTGATTGAGGAAGCGTTCAAGTTCGGCGAGCATTGCACCAAGCGGGCCGTTGTCGAGGAGGCGCTGCGTGAATACGTCCAACGCCGTAAGCAACTCAAGGTGTTGGAGTTGTTCGGCGCCATTGAATATGACGATGGCTATGACTATAAAAAACGGCCATGATCATCGTTTGGGCCACAGCCGGTGTAGCCTGGATGGAGCGGAAGTAGCGGATGGAGCCTTTTTCTTTCACGATACGGAATCCACTGTCTTCGAGAAGTCGAACTAATTCATTAAATTTTACTCTTTCACATACCCTGAATTTGAGCGAGCCTAACGCCGGCGATCACCGGGCCGCCGCCAAGCGATCTTCCATTGCCAAAACGTCCAGATCGGTGGCTCCGGTGCATCGCTTAGTTCGTTGCTTCGGCGTGGCGATGAGCCGTCCGGAGGCCAGGGCACGCTGCCGTGCCTCTTGGACGTAGGCGTGAACGTCCCCATTGCAGTCCGCAAGCAGTTTGTCCCGTGCGGCGTATATTTCTTCAAGTATCGGGTTTCGAGGCATCGTTCGGGTCTCCCAGGAATTCGGCCGGTGTGCAAATCAGCAAGCGTGGCAGTCCGAGTTCTTCAAGCAAGTCGTAGACGCGGGGCAGAACATGGGCATTGGCGATATGTCGGCAGTTCTGTGTCAGCAGGTATTCCACCCCGCCGACAGCAGCCGACGCCACATGCAGCGCATCCAATCTGGCACTTGCGGGCATCAACGACCGCGAAATGATCTCGTTGGCGATCGTTTCGACCTGCGCATCCGGCAGCAGCACAGGAATATCGGCCAGCAGCGCCAGGCGACGCGCGGCCGCATCGGGATCGCCAAGCGAAGCTTCGTCGATCACGAATTGCGACGTCACCAGAGCGTAATTCGGCCTTTCCTCCGCGAGCCAGCGTTTGGCTTGCGTTTGAAGAACGGCGATCGCCGGATCGCTGCTCGGCCATGCCGTCGCGTGACTCACGATCGATGTTTCGATGTAGACGGTGTCCATGCCCTGATTCTACCGCAACGAACGCGGCCCGTTCAGCGGTGGAGGGGGGCATAGTCCCCGAAGTCCGCTGCAACGGGAAGTTAGGCAGGCTCCTGGGTTTGCACCTCTGGCCGCTCAATAGCCACGGGGATATGCTTCGGTTCTAGTGCGATGACTGGCCACCCGCTTTTTCCCTCCTGTTCCTTGGCATCCCGCCAAATGGCTTGAATATCAAAACCGAACTGCTCAGCATAGGCTTCACGAATGGCGCGCACTTCTTTGATAATTTCATCTTGGGACATCGGTCTCTCCCTCCAGGAGTTCTTCCGGCGTACAAATAATGCAGGGTTCATAACCGTTGACCTGGCAAACACGTTCAATATCTTTTTTCATTGCTGCGTTCGCCAGATGCTTAAAATTCCATGTCAAAAGATAGTCTACGCCACCAGATACGGCTACGGCAATGTGAAGCGCATCCAGTGCCGCTTTCTGGGGTAATGGTCCTTTTTGAACCAACACTTGGGCCAAGTGGGCCGCCGCTTCGGTCAGCGCTATCTCAGGGATACCTTGGAGTGCTGCCAAGCGAAGGGTCGCCATCTCGGGGTTACCAACTCCGGCTTCTCGGACCACAAATTCGGAGACGTACAGGTCAAATTCCAAACGCTTGATCTGCCACCAATCGCGCGTGATCTGTTGCCGTGCGGCCGTGACAATGTCGCGGCTGGGTTGAGCTACGAGATAACTCACGATGGACGTTTCGATATACAGTTTTGACTTCATGGTGGAAGCTATCGTAACTTTTGCGCAACCAGAGCCCTAATCACTAGGAAACTCAAAATTTGAGCATTTATACTTAGCTTTCGCTCATTTTTTCAACCCACCTGGATTTTTTATGCCGCTGCACTGAATTCTATATCCAAGTTCACCATCGGTTCGCTAAATGATAAGTTATAGAGTTCCTGGGGAACCTTTAATAATGTTAGAATCTTTTCT
>CAIMUS010000144.1 GCA_903844665.1 uncultured Pseudomonadota bacterium | reverse complement strand
GTTCGCGAACCGCCCCTACCTGGGGCCGGTAACCACATTATGTAGGTAGGGGCGGTTCGCGAACCGCCCCTACCTGGGGTCGGTAACCACATTATGTATGTAGGGGCGGTTCGCGAACCGCCCCTACAAGGTTAGAATATGCACGGTTATATCAAAAAGATCCTCACCGCCCGCGTCTACGATGTGGCCATCGAAAGCCCGCTGGACGGCTTGCCCCGCCTTTCCAGGCGTCTCCACAACCGGGTGCTGCTCAAACGCGAGGATCTGCAACCGGTATTCTCCTTCAAGCTGCGCGGCGCTTACAACAAGATCGTCAACCTGCCCCGCGAAACGCTGGCGCGGGGTATTATCTGCGCCTCGGCGGGCAACCATGCCCAGGGTGTGGCGCTGGCGGCCCAACGGCTGGGCGTGCGCGCCGTCATCGTCATGCCGGTCACCACCCCGGCGATCAAGGTGGAGTCAGTACAGAATCTGGGCGGAGAGACGGTCCTGCACGGCGACACCTTCGACGATGCCTATCAGCAGGCCAGGCTGCTGGAAGCCGAACAGGGGCTCGCTTTTATTCATCCCTATGACGATCCCGACGTCATCGCCGGCCAGGGGACGGTCGGGATGGAACTGTTGCGCCAGCATCCGGATCCCATCGAGGCGATCTTCGTCGCCGTGGGCGGCGGCGGCCTGCTGGCCGGAATCGCCGTCTATGTGAAATTTTTGCGGCCTGATATCAAGATTATCGGCGTGGAGCCGGAAGACGCCGCGTCCATGTATCAGGCGCTACGAAGCCAGCAGCGGATACGGTTGGAGCATGTCGGCCTGTTCGCCGACGGCGTGGCTGTCCGCCAGGTGGGCGAGGAGACTTTCCGGCTGGCGCGGGAACTGGTGGATGATGTCATTCTGGTCTCGACCGATGAGATCTGCGCCGCCATCAAGGATATCTTCGACGATACCCGCTCCATTGCCGAGCCGGCGGGCGCCCTTGGCATTGCCGGCTTGAAGAAATATGTGGAAAGAAATGGGAGCACCGGCGCCAATCTGATCGCCGTCAATTGCGGCGCCAACATGAACTTCGACCGCCTGCGCCATGTCGCCGAACGGGCCGAACTGGGCGAATACCGGGAAGCCCTGTTGGCGGTGGCCATTCCGGAACGGCCGGGCAGCTTCCGCCAGTTCTGCGAGGCGATCGGCCGACGCAATATCACTGAATTCAATTACCGTTATGCCGATCCCGGCCAGGCCTGGGTCTTCGCCGGCATCGGGTTGAGTCAGGGTCGGGAGGAAAAAAACGAGATCATCGCCCAGTTGCGGCAGCGTGGTTATGAAGTGCTGGATATGACCGACAACGAAATGGCCAAGTTGCATGTCCGTTACATGGTGGGCGGCCATGCGCCGGGCATCAGGGATGAACTACTCTACCGCTTCCAGTTTCCGGAACGCCCCGGCGCACTGTTGCAGTTTCTCACCGGCATGGTGGCCGGCTGGAACATCAGCCTGTTCCACTACCGCAACCATGGCGCCGATTACGGTCGGGTACTGGCGGGCATCCAGGTGCCGCCGGAGGAACGGCCGCGCTTCCAGCATTATCTGGATGATCTGGGGTATGATTACCTCGAAGAGACCGCCAATCCGGCCTATCGCGTGTTCCTGGGACGGAACGGGGTGAGGAGTGAGGAGTGAGGAGTGAGGAGTGAGGAGTGAGGAGTGAGGGGTGAGGGGTGAGGGGTGAGGGGTGAGGGGTGAGGGGTGAGGAGTGAGGGATGGGTGTACCCGAATGAGGTTTTCGGTCAGACACTAATTATTTGACAAAACTTCCTTACTCTGTCAGAAAAGGCGCCTTACAATTTTGGTTTACCGACAATGAATTATGTTCAGAATATGAGGTATCTACGATTCGGGCTGATCGGCCTGCTGTTCGCCGTCCTGGGCATAGCTCAGGCCCAGGAGACTCCCGATTTAAGCGCCATTCAACGGTTGGCGGCCAATGGCAACATGAATCAGGCCATGGACGCCTTGAACCAGCGGATCGCGGCCAATCCCGAGGATGTCGAATCCACTTTTCTCAAGGGGCTGCTGCTGTTGCAACAGGGCGATAAGAGCGGCGCCCGCGAGGTGTTTCTGGACATCTCCCGGCGCTTTCCCCGGTTGCCGGAGGCTTACAACAACCTGGCTGCCATCCATGCCGCCGATGGCGAATACGAACTGGCGCGCCAGACCCTGCTAAGCGCCATCGCCAATACGCCCGATTACGCCCCGGTTCGCGCCAACCTGGGCGACCTGTATATCAAGATGGCGATGGACGCTTACCGCGAGTCCCTCAAACTGAATCCCAACGATTCCGCCACCCATGCCAGGCTCAAGGTTCTGGAACAGCTCTTTCAAGTCGAGCGCTGATGCAATCCACGGTGGCAGATCCGGCCCTGTATAAGCTGGCCGAACGGACAGGACAGGCGCTGTTGGCCCGGCATTGGTCGCTGGCCCTGGCCGAATCCTGCACTGGCGGCTGGATCGCCAAGGTTCTTACCGATGTGCCCGGCAGTTCCGGCTGGTTCGAGCGGGGTTTCGTCACCTACAGCAATGCCGCCAAAGTCGACTTGCTGGCGGTGCCGCCGCCGGTGCTGGATGCTGACGGCGCCGTCAGCCGCGAGACCGTGAACGCCATGGCGGCGGGCGCTCTGGCGCACAGCCGGGCCGAGGTGGCGCTGGCCGTCAGCGGCATTGCCGGTCCCGACGGCGGCAGCCCGGCCAAACCAGTGGGGACCGTGTGGCTGGCCTGGGCCGTGCGTGGCCGGCCCGGCCACAGCCGCTGCCATACTTTCCTCGGAGACAGGGAAGCCGTGCGCCGTCAGGCGGTGGCCGCCGCGCTGGAAGGCTTATTGGAACTGCTCGATGCCGACTAAACCCCGTCGTCTGTTCCTGGCCCTGTGGCCGGATGCCGGTGAACGGGCGCAACTGGCCGCCCTGTCCGCTACGCTCTGCGGTGGTCGCAAGGTGCACCCGGACAACCTCCACCTTACCCTGGTGTTCCTCGGCGCCACCGACGACGAGCGCCTGCTATGCTACGAACAGGCGCTGCGCGACTTGGCGGTTCCCTCGCTCACCTTGCGGCTGGACCGGCTCGCCTGTTGGTCCCGTTCCGGTATCCTGTGGCTCGGCGCCGGCCGGGCGCCACCGGAACTGTCCAGTCTTGTACAAGATTTGAACAGGCGACTGAAAAGCTGTGGCTTCAGCCCGGAGCGGCGGCCTTTCCAGACTCATATCACCCTGGCGCGCGATTTCACCGGACCGGCGCCGCCGGCTGAACTGGAGCACCCGGTGATCTGGCGGACCGGGCAGGTGGCGCTGGTCGAATCCCTGCAAACCGGGCGGGGCTTGCGCTATGCCGTGCTGGCGCGCTGGCCCAGGGCAATTTTGTAGGAGCGAGCTTGCTCGCGAAGGGAAATGTGTAGCAGCCTGCCGGATTCGCGATCTGGCCCCCCCCCTGGGAGCGCCGGCGTCCTCGCCGGCTCCTTGAAAGCGCCGGCTTTTAGCCGGATTTATGCCGGCGAGGACGCCGGCGCTCCCAGGAGACAAGCCGGCGCCTCATACTATTAATTGCACCCTAACCGGTCGGCGTTCTAGGTGAGAATAAGTTTCTATGAGATAATCCATAGCTCTTGTTCAATGCAGACTCCGGAGTTGGTTTAAGTGGACGACAACAAGCGAAAGGCTCTGGCTGCCGCGCTTACCCAGATCGAGCGGCAATTCGGCAAAGGTACGGTCATGCGTTTGGGAGATGCCGGCGTGGCCCGCGATATCGACGTTATTTCCACAGGCTCCCTGGGCTTGGATATCGCCGTGGGCATCGGCGGCCTGCCGCGTGGACGGGTCGTCGAAATCTATGGCCCGGAATCATCGGGCAAAACCACCCTGGCCTTACAGGTCATTGCCGAAGCCCAGAAAGTGGGCGGTTGCGCCGCCTTTATCGACGCCGAGCATGCCATGGACCCGGTCTATGCCGCCAAGCTGGGCGCCAATGTGGACGATCTGCTGATCTCGCAGCCGGACACCGGCGAACAGGCGCTGGAAATCGCCGATATGCTGGTGCGTTCCGGCGCCGTCGATGTGGTCGTGATCGACTCGGTGGCGGCCTTGACTCCCAAGGCCGAAATCGAGGGCGAGATGGGCGATTCCCATGTCGGCCTGCAAGCCCGGCTGATGTCGCAGGCGCTGCGCAAACTGACGGCCAACATCAAGCGCTCCAATACCCTGGTCATCTTCATCAACCAGATCCGGATGAAGATCGGGGTGATGTTCGGCAATCCGGAAACCACCACCGGCGGCAACGCGCTCAAATTCTACGCCTCGGTGCGGCTGGATATCCGCCGTACCGGCGCCATCAAGAAGGGCGATGAAGTCATCGGCAACGAGACCCGCGTCAAGGTGGTCAAGAATAAAGTGGCGCCACCCTTCAAGCAGGCGGATTTCGAGATTCTCTATGGCGAAGGAATTTCCCGGCTGGGCGAAATCATCGACCTGGGCGCCAAGATCGGCCTGATCGATAAATCCGGCGCCTGGTACAGCTACAGCGGCGCCCGCATCGGCCAGGGCAAGGACAATGTGCGCACCTATTTGAAGGAGAAGCCGGAGCTCGCCCGGGAACTGGAAGTCAAGATCCGCACCCATTACTTCACCAAGCCCGAACAGGTCCCCGAAGCGGTTGCCGATGTCGATGCCGATGTGGAAGAGGCAATCACCCCCGAAGCATCCTGAGCCTTTGGCGGAGGTCCGCGAGGCCGCCATCCGCCTGCTCGCGCGGCGCGAACACGCGCTACTGGAACTGCGCCACAAGTTGCAGCAGCGCGGTTTTGCAGCGGCGGTGATCGAAGCTGTGTTACAGCAACTGGTGGCGGAGGATCTACTCAGTGATAACCGCTATGCGGAGATTTATGCACTCAGCCGGGTCGACAAGGGGTACGGGCCGTGGCGGATTCGGCGGGAACTCTTGGAGCATGGCGTGTCAGAAGAAATAATCACCGCAGTTTTAAAGAATTTCGATAATGATTGGATGGCCAAGCTGGCCGGCTTGCATCGCAAGCGGTTTGCCGCGTTACCCCCTGACCATAGCGCCGGGCAGGCTGCACAGATTCGTTTTTTGCGGCAACGGGGTTTTACCCTGGAGCAGATTAACCGTTTGTTTCAGAGCTTGAGATAATACCAAGGTCATGATCAGCAGCGCTGAACTCCGCACTTTGTTCCTGGAATTTTTTCGTGACCGTGGCCACCAGGCGGTTCCCAGCAGCTCTCTGGTGCCTGGCAACGATCCCACCTTGCTGTTCACCAACGCCGGCATGGTCCAGTTCAAGGACGTATTTCTGGGCCGCGAGCATCGCCCTTATGTACGGGCCGCCAGCGCCCAGCGTTGCCTGAGAGCCGGCGGCAAGCACAACGATCTGGAAAACGTCGGTTATACCGCCCGGCATCATACCTTTTTCGAGATGCTGGGCAACTTCAGCTTCGGCGATTACTTCAAGCGCGAAGCCATTCGCTATGCCTGGGAATTTCTGGTGGATGTGCTGAGACTGCCGCCGGAAAAGCTATGGGTGACGGCCTTCGAGGAAGATCGCGAAGCGGAAGATATCTGGCTGAAGGAATTGGGTGTCGCCCCGACCCGCTTCGGCCGCATCGGCGCCAAGGACAATTTCTGGTCGATGGGCGATACCGGCCCCTGTGGACCCTGCTCGGAAATTTTCTACGATCACGGTCCGGCGATCGCCGGCGGACCACCCGGTTCCCTGGACGAGGATGGCGACCGCTATATCGAAATCTGGAATCTGGTGTTCATGCAGTATGACCGCGCCGCCGCCGGCGCCCTGACCCCGCTGCCCCGGCCATCGGTGGACACCGGCATGGGTCTGGAACGGCTGGCGGCCGTGATGCAGGGCGTGCACAGCAATTATGAGATCGACCTGTTTCGCAATCTGATCGAAGCCGCCGCCGCCGTCACCGGAACGGCGGACCTGAACGCCAATTCCCTGAAAGTCATCGCCGATCATATCCGCGCTACCGCCTTTCTGATCGTGGACGGGGTATTGCCCGCCAACGAGGGGCGGGGCTATGTCCTGCGCCGGATCATGCGCCGGGCCATCCGCCATGGCTATAAGCTGGGCGCCGACGGCGCCTTTTTTCACAAGCTGGTGGCGCCGCTGGTGGCCGAGATGGGGCCCGCCTATCCGGAACTGTACGGTTCCGGGGAGCAGGTCACCCGCGTGATTGCCCAGGAAGAGGAGCGTTTCAGCGAGACCCTGGAGCATGGCATGCGGCTGCTGGAGGATGATATCGCCCGACTGTCCGGCCCGGTCATCCCCGGTGAGACGGTTTTCCGCCTGTACGATACCTATGGTTTTCCGGTGGATCTGACCGCCGATATTGCCCGCGAGCGGGGCCTGCAACTGGATATGGCCGGCTTCGAGCGGGAGATGCAGGCGCAGCGCGAGCGGGCGCGCGCCGCCAGCCGGTTCGAGCTGCATCATACCGAACTGGATGAGGCATTGACCCGCTTGCAAGGTGAAACCACGGCGTTCTGCGGCTACGACAGCCTGGAGGACAGCACCCAGGTAACCGCCCTGTTCCGCCACGGTCAAGCCGTAGCGGCCTTGCAAGAGGGCGACGAGGGCATGGTCATCCTCACTCATACTCCCTTTTACGCCGAAGCCGGTGGCCAGGTGGGCGACAGTGGCTGGCTGCGTGGCGACAGCGGGGAATTTCGCGTCAGCGATACCCGGAAGCAGGGCGACGGCGTGTATCTGCACCTCGGGCGGATGCAGCGCGGCGTGCTGGCTGACGGCGCCAGCGTCATCGCCCAGGTGGATGCCGCCAAACGGCGGGCCACGGCCTTGAATCACTCCGCCACCCATCTGCTGCATGCCGCGCTGCGGCGGGTCTTGGGGTCGCATGTCACCCAGAAAGGCTCGCTGGTCGATCCGGAGCGCCTGCGGTTCGATTTTTCCCACTTCGAACCCTTGACCGCCGAACAACTGACCGAAGTCGAGCGCCTGGTCAATGCCGGGATCCGCGCCAACCAGGCGGTGGAAACCCGGATCATGCCGGTGGAGGCGGCCATGCAGGCCGGCGCGATGGCTCTGTTCGGCGAAAAATACGACGCCGAGGTGCGGGTGCTGCGGATGGGCGATTTCTCCACCGAGTTGTGCGGCGGCACTCACGTCAGTCGGCTGGGGGATATCGGGCTGTTCAAGATCGTCGCCGAGAGCGGCGTGGCGGCGGGTGTCCGCCGGATCGAGGCGGTGACCGGCGAACAGGCCCTGGACTATGTGGACGAGCTGCAACAGCAGCTGCGCCAGGTGGCGCAGTTGGTCAAGGGCGACCGCGGCAATGTCGATGACAAGGTGCGGCAACTGGTCGATAAATCCCGCCGGCTGGAAAAGGAACTGGAGCAGTTCAAGGCGAAACTGGCCAGCAGCCAGGGCGGCGATCTTGCCGACCGGGCCATCGACGTGGACGGCGTCAAGGTGCTGGCGGCGAAGCTGGATGGCGCCGACGCCAAAGCCTTGCGCGATACCGTGGATTGGCTCAAGGATAAGCTGAAGACCGCCGCTATCGTGCTGGCCGCCGTGGAAGAAGGTAAAGTACGGCTGGTCGCCGGCGTGACCCCCGATCGGATGGAGCGTATCCGGGCCGGTGAACTGGTCAACGAGGTCGCCCGGCAAGTGGGCGGCAAAGGTGGGGGACGCGCGGATCTGGCGCAGGCCGGCGGTAACGATCCGACCCGGCTGGAGGCCGCCCTGCATGCGGTGCCGGATTGGATCCGCAGTCGCCTGACCCAAGCGGTGGAGCTGCGTTAAGAGTTTTTGAACGGTTGCAAATTCTTTACAAAGAAAAGAATTGAATACTTTATTTTTTGACCTGCTTAGTGTGTAATGAGCGCCTTTTAAGGAACGAGGCTCTATGTCTCTTATCGTACAAAAATACGGCGGCACCTCGGTGGGCAGCATCGAGCGCATCGAGCGGGTCGCCGAGAAAGTTATCGGCTATCGTCATCGCGGCCACGACGTGGTGGTGGTGGTGTCGGCCATGAGCGGCGAGACCGACCGCCTGCTGGGGCTGGCCAGGGCCATTACCTCCCGTCCCAAGCCGCGGGAGCTGGATGTGCTGCTGGCCACGGGCGAGCAGGTCACTATCGCCCTGTTGTGTATCGCCCTGGAAAAGCGCGGTTATCCGGCCCTTTCCTACACCGGCTCGCAGGTTCATATTCTGACCGACAGTGCCTTCAACAAGGCGCGGATCAAGGAAATCGAAGCCAGGCATATACACGCCGACCTGGAAGCCGGGCGGGTGGTGGTGGTGGCCGGGTTTCAGGGTATCGACGAGCACGGCAACATCACCACCCTGGGGCGGGGTGGCTCCGATACCACCGCCGTAGCTCTGGCGGCTGCTTTAAAGGCGGCGGAGTGCCAGATTTTCACCGACGTGGATGGGGTCTATACCACGGATCCGCGCGTCGTGCCGGAGGCGCGCCGGCTGGATCGCATCACCTTCGAGGAAATGCTGGAAATGGCCAGCCTGGGCTCCAAGGTGCTGCAAATCCGATCGGTGGAATTCGCCGGCAAGTACAATGTTCCCTTGCGTGTGCTATCTTCTTTTGAAGAAGGTGAAGGCACCCTGATTACCTACGAGGAAGCAACCTTGATGGAAGAGCCTCTCGTTTCCGGCATTGCGTTCAGTCGTAACGAAGCCAAACTGACCATCCTGGGCGTCCCGGACCGGCCGGGCGTAGCCTATAAAATCCTGGGACCGATCGCCGCCGAGAACGTCGAGGTGGATATGATTGTCCAAAATATCGGGCAGGACGGCACGACGGATTTCACCTTTACCGTGGGCCGCAACGACTACGAGCGTTCTTTGGAAATTCTTAACACCCAGGCCAAAGAACTGGGAGCGCGCAAAGTGGAAGGCGACAACAAGACCGCCAAGATCTCGTTGGTGGGTGTCGGGATGCGTTCGCATGCGGGTATTGCCAGCAGGATGTTCCAGGCGCTGGCCACCGAGGGGATCAATATCCGCATGATTTCCACTTCTGAAATCAAGATTTCAGTCGTGGTGGACGAGAAGTACCTGGAACTGGGCGTACGCGCCCTGCATGAAGCGTTTCATCTGGATCGAGCGCCCGGAACTGCTGGCCGGGCCTGATAATCTGGCCTGTGAGTAACTTAATCGTGAAGTAGTAGGGACAGCCGGTGGTGGAGCGGAGTTCTTGGAGACCCGCGTAAATCCAAGCTTGGTCCTGCTAGATATTGAAAGGAGCACTATATGCTGATTTTAACTCGTCGAGTTGGGGAAACGCTGATGATAGGCGACGAAGTCACCGTCACTGTATTAGGCGTCAAAGGTAACCAGGTTCGCATCGGGGTAAATGCTCCCAAGGATATTCCCGTACATCGTGAAGAGATTTACGAGCGTATCAAACGCGAGCAAAGTCTGGCGGCTGAAAAAGCGGCACAAGCCGCCGGCGATCAACAAGTGGAGTAGGACCTTTACGAGGGCAGGGTTTAAGGGTATCCTTAATACTCTTAAACCCTGCCCGCATCGAATTGGGAGAGATGGCCGAGCGGCTGAAGGCGCTCCCCTGCTAAGGGAGTATGGGGTAAAAAGCTCCATCGAGGGTTCGAATCCCTCTCTCTCCGCCACTTTCGAGGCGATGCTGACTTGCAATCTTTACAAGTCAGCCTATTTCAAGCCTTTCGCTACACGCGCCCGTAGCTCAGTTGGATAGAGTACCTGGCTACGAACCAGGGGGTCGGGAGTTCGAGTCTCTCCGGGCGCGCCATTTACCCAGGGAGTCAGGTAGACAGAAGGATATAGCCCGGTAGATTACCCCTCCTGCAACAACCGCAACAACTCGTCCGCCGAAATCCTGCCGCTCGCGCCGGTCCCCTCCAGCAAGCTATCCGCCAGATCCCGCTTCTGGTGATGCATTTCGACGATCTTCTCCTCAATGGTGTCCTTGGTCACCAGCCGGTAGATCGTCACCGGCCGCAGTTGGCCGATCCGGTGGGCGCGGTCCGCCGCCTGATCCTCCACCGCCGGGTTCCACCACGGGTCCATATGAATCACATAATCGGCGGCGGTGAGATTCAATCCCAGACCGCCCGCCTTAAGGCTGATCAGGAATACATCGCCCCGCCCCGACTGGAAGGCATCGACCCGCCTCTTGCGCTCCGGAGCCGGCGTGCCGCCGTCCAGATACTGGTAAGCGACGCCCTTTCTGTCCAGTGTTTCACGCAGAATGGCCAGATGATCCACGAACTGACTGAACACCAGGGCCTTATGGTGGTTCTCCAGCAGTTCCTCCAGAATTTCCTCGAAGACGGCCAGCTTGGCGCCGCTCAGGTCGGTGTCCGGCAGCACCAGCCGCGGATGGCAACAGGCCCGCCGCAGCTTCATGATCTCGGCGAGAATCTGCAAGGGTTTCTGGCCTTCCGTATCGTCCAGTTTGGCCAGCCTTGCCAACGCCTGCTGGCGCAGCGCTTCGTACAAAGCCATTTCCTTCGGTTCCAACTCCACCCGCCGCAGGATTTCGGTGCGCGACGGCAGGGCCTCCAGCACCTCGGATTTCAGCCGGCGCAGGATGAAAGGCTGGATCAGCTTCCTGAGCCGGTGGCGTGCATGGGTGTCCTGATCCCGCTCGATGGGGATGGCAAAGCGTCGATTGAAGCTTTCCAGCGAACCCAGCAGACCCGGATTGATAAAACGGAACAGATTCCACAGCTCGCCCAGATGGTTCTCGATCGGCGTGCCGGTGGTCATCATCTTGAACTCACCCTGCAAGGCCATGGCCGCCTGGGAGCGCTTGGTGGCCATGTTCTTGATGGCCTGGGCCTCGTCGAGGACGATGCTGCGCCACTGTGGTTGCGCCAGCAGTTCGGCCTCCTGTTGCAGCAGACCGTAGCTGCATATCAACAGATCGAAGGGTCCCAACTGCTTTACTGTCTGCTCGCGGTCACCGCCGCCGAAGATAATGGCGTTCAGGGTGGGCGCAAAGCGCCGGATTTCGTCCAGCCAGTTCAGGCATACCGAGGTGGGCGCCACCACCAGCGCGGGACCGTCCTGCGCCCGGCTCAGCAGCAGGGCCAGAGCCTGCACCGTCTTACCCAGGCCCATATCGTCGGCCAGACAGGCGCCCACGCCCCAATGGGCCAGACGCGCCAACCATTGAAAGCCTTCGGCCTGATAGTCCCGCAGCTCGCCCTGCAAGGTCGAGGGCGCCACCGGCTGCAACGCCTCGGCCTCGCGCAACCGCTCGATATGCGCTTTCCAGTCGGCATCGCCGCGTACCGCGCCGGCTTCCGCCGTGAACTCCTCCAGCGCCAGCGCCGCCAGGGGGTGAAACCGCACCCCCTTGGCGGTGAGTTCGGTAAGGCCGCGCAATTCTTCCAGGCGCTTGCGGAACTCGCGGGTCAGCGCCAGAAACTGCCCCTCTCCCAACGGCACGAACCGGCCGGGGCTTTGCTGGAGCAGTTCCAGCAGCCGCTGCATGTCCATGACCTGGTCATCCTCCAGGTGCAGCTCGCCGGTGAGGTTGAACCAATCCCGCTGCCGCTTGATGGTCACGCGGAGTTGGTTGAAGGAAACCTGCCGGCCGACCTTGAATTTCTCACCCTCCGGCCATTCCAGCACCGCCAGATCGCCCAGATTTTGCAGCTCCAGCAGCGTTTCCAGACACGCCTGCGAATCGGCCAGGATCCATTCGCCGTTGACGTCTTCCTGACTGGACAGGGTGGGCGCCGCTTCGACGACCTGCTCCGCCCGTTGCCGCTCCAGGCGTAGATCGCGGCGGGTTTGCAGGCGTTTGCCGTCAACTTCAGCGATCACCCGCTCGCCGCCGGCGCCGGGCCGATAGTAAGGACCGCCGGTCGCGAACGGTCTGACCAACAACTCGATCTTCAAACCTTCGCCGAAGGGCAGCAGGTGCACATGGGGCTGGGGATCGGCGGCGACTTCCTCCAGGTTTTCCACGCCCCCGCCGATGCTGGATTGCACCGTCACCAGGCCCGACAGGGCGGCGATCGTCTCCAGCACCCGTTTCTTGGCCGCCGTCGGAACCAGCAGGCCATCTCCCAGGATGGTCAGAATCTGTTTGTGCGCTTCGCTGAACTCGATGACCTTGAGGCGGGTCGGGGTCTCCCTGACCACACTCACCGACTCGCCCGGCGGCGCCTTGGGAGAAAATTCCAGGCGCCACTGCGAACCTCGCGGGGTGATCAACAACTCCGGTTCACCCCTGACCAGTTCCACCCGCACTCCCGGGGACTCTTCCCAGAACACCAGGGGGTGGCCCACCATGGCCGGCAGGACCTTGCGGTAATCGATCGCATAGACAGTCGAGCCGTAGTAACCCCCGTATTCCGGGCGGATACAGGCGCAGATCTGGCGATCCTGGGGAGTGATATGATCCATCCGGTCCGGCTGGCTGTACAGGCGTTTCAGGGCTACCGGCCGCCCCCGGGTCCACAATCCCCTGGCGTCGCGCTTCTGCTCTCGGGGGGTAATATTGCAGTAGCCTTTCTCATGCCACGTGAGCCACCAGATCAGTCGCGTCTGTACGTTCGTCGCCAGCGGCTGCTCCTGTCCCGCGTGGCTCACCTCGAGCAGCGCGTTCAAGGCATGCTCCCAGAATTCCTGACGCCTGAACAACCGCACGATGCTGCGCCCGCCGTCCCCGGTCCGGGATACGGCAGGCGCATCGACCTTCGGGCTGTCCAGGCGTTGCAACAGTTCGGTCAGCGTCGCTTCGAACCAGCGGTAGCCGGATTCGCGGGCGGTGCTTAGCAACGTTTCCACCGGCTCTCGCAGCGCTTTGGGTTCGATAGCGCCCACCCAGCCCTGCGCCAGCAACTGGAAAAAGCGGTCGACCGCGGGCGCATCGGCGGCTTTACTGAATGAGGGGAGTTCTTTGAGTTGCCCCTGCTGGACGAAAATCACATTCTGCAGCATCCAGTAGGTGGGGGCATAATGGTAAAGACTCTTTTTATCGAACAGCGCCATCAACTCCGCCGCCTGGCGCAGACGCTCGGTCGAGTTGCAGGCGAGCAGCGTCAGGATGAAACAGACGCCGGCCATGTTATCGAAGAACATCTTGCGCTTGCGCGTCCTTTGCCGGAGCAGTTTCAGGGCGGCTTCGTAATGCCGGACAGCCTCCTCGTCGGCTCCGCTCGAAAACGCCAGCCATCCCTGCAGGGCTTGGTTATGGTCCGTATCGTCAGTGCCGAGATACTGCCGGGCGCGCGCCGGTTCGCCGCGTAGCAGATAGTGCTCGGCCAGGCAGTAGCGCAAGGTGTCGCCGCAACGGTTCTCGGCCAACAGGGCTTCCGCCAGGGCCAGTGCCTCGGGGGTCGGCTTGAAATGGCGCGCCGCCGCTGTGAAAATATCCACCAGCGCAGCGTTCAACAGGTCATCCGGCAGCGTTCGCAACCATTGCTCGGAGAAGGGGTTGTCGAAGATGAGCAGCCACGGCGACTGGTAAAAAAACTCGTTGGAGAATTGCTTGACGCCAGTCTCCAGGATGGTCTGCGCCCGCCGGATGTCGCGTCGATAGAAGGCAATGCGCAATTCACGCAGCGCCTGCCGATAGCTGTAAAAATAAAGAGAGCCGCTCCAGCCGGAGATTTTAATAGCATCCTGCACGGCTTTTACCAGATCCTTGAAACGGCCGTCTTGCACCGCTCTGCGGGTTGCCTCCTCGACGATCAGGGGATGGCAGCAAAGCTGGTTAGTGTGTTTGATCACCAGATTTTCGCGTACCAGCTTGTCGAGCAGAGGATTCAGACCCGGCTGGGGAAAGCCTTTGGTTTTGAACAACGGCAGGCTGCAACGGCGCACGCATTCTGCAATCGAGCTCTTCACAACGGTGTCGTAAATCACCGAAAGCAGTTGCATGATCGCTTGCTCCAGCGGAGTCAGGGCCTCATAAGCAGTTATTAATTGTTGGCGAAGTTGGTTGATATCGGTAAAAGTCATGGCTCTACTTTGAAATATTCTGTACCCAGGATGATGCGGCGTCGGCAATCTCCCTGGCTTGACGGTGGATAGACCTACGGGTCCTGTTTCGCGCTGAGTCGTTCCTGTTGCATTCGTTCAGCAGTCGTGGGGATCCGGCGATGATGGGCATGGTAAACCGCGTCCATCTTGAAACTTATAGTTTTCTCTTAACCGTGGGAGCGGCGCCCTGCCGCGATCAACCCGGTAGCGCTACGGGTGCGGGCCCGTGGTCGCGGCGAGGGCGCCGCTCCCACAGCGCAGCAACTTCAGGTCTCAAAATAGACGCGGTTTAGCGTTGCGCTGATGCCTGACGAGTGCGCTTAGGTAAGTTCCAGGCGGCGTTCGATACGCTCTACTCGTTCGGCCAAGCGGTCGATGCTGGCTTGCTGTCGATACACATCCTCTTGGGTGCCAAGATTGTCAGACCGCGCCTTGACGATGGCCCCCTCAATGCTATGTAAGCGTAGTTTCACATCATTGAATTCCTCATGCATCTCGGTGCGCAGGCTCTTGACCTCATTGCGCAGCGCTTTCAAGTGTTCTAAGACAATGTTTTCAATATTGTCAGCCATGACCATTTCCTGAATCGTAGATGATGTTCATTGACCTTATTGTATCTGCGATGTTCAAGCTCGCCTAGCCCGGTAGCTTGCGCGTTGTTCCAGCAGGTTCAACTCTGAGCGTTGCGTTCCGCTTCCCAGCCCTTGCAGGCCAGCACCACATAGCGCGGCACGGGGCGCGCGCCGGTGCCGTAGGCGCTCATGGTGCGCGGCGTCATGCCTAGCGCCTCGGCGGCTTGCTTGAGGCTCAAGCCGTGGCGGGCGCGCCACTGGGCGAAAGCGCGGGTGTTTTCGTCCGGCGCATTCTGCGCTTGAGCGTCGAGCCATAAGGTGTCGGCGCCGATCTGGATGTCGAACTCTGGCCATTCCACTGTCCAGCCCCCGGACGGGATGATTGTCGCCTTCGCGAATGCTTCGGCATGACGCAAAGGCGCAAGCCCCGGCGACTCGTCGAAAAACGGCGTGAAATCGACCGTGAAGACGCTGCCGTCGATAAACGTCAGCTCCATGTGGAAGTTCGTCAGTGGTTTTGCAGACGTCAGGCGAGGACGTTTCATGGATGCCATCGTTTCAATTCCTCCATCAGTTCATCGCGGTGTACCGCAACCCATGCTACTACTTCATCACGCAAGCCGCGTGGCCAGTCCGCCCATCGTTTCCAGCGTGGCCAGGTCGATGCTGACGTCGAACCCGCCGCCGACGCCGGGCCATGATCACGTTCGCGCACTTCGAGTTTGAATTTGTTGTTGCGAAAGCATTGCTTCGTTGTCATGAGCGCATGATATAGAAATAAGTTCTTAACAGCAAGCTGAGGCCGGCGAGGACGCCGGCGCTCCCGGGGTCGGCTCACCTCAACCTACGGGTTTATAGTCCTAATTTTTCACAATGATTACAGGTTGCGGAGGTTTCGCTCCAATTCGGTGACCAGCGGCGGTAGGTCATCGATGATCGTGTCCCAGACCCGATCCAGATCGATATCGAAATAGGCGTGGATCAGCCGATTACACATGCCCACAATGCTCGACCAGGGCAGTCCGGGAACAGCCGAGCACGTTTCGGGGGATACCTTGGAGGCGGCTTCTCCGATAATTTCAATCGATTTGACGAGCGCCAGTACCAGCATCCGGTCCTTATCGAGATCGGACCGGCGCCGCCCCTGGGCAAAGGCCAACGCCTCCCGCGCTGCATCGAGCATATGTCGCAGTCGGACCGTATCAGTCTTCTGCATACTGTACCTCTGCGGTCTTGAGAACCTCGTCGCGAAAATAACGGCTCAGTTCCGCGGCTGTCCTCAAGTCTGCCTTGCGACCGAGCAACTGGGAGAGTTCCTCTTCAATGCCTGCCATGCGGATCAAGCCGACAGGTGCATCCGGCGCAAATTCGACCAGCACGTCAACGTCGCTGTCAGGCCGGAAATCCTCCCGGAGTACCGACCCGAACAGTGCCAGACGCTGGATATGATGACGACGGCAGAAATTCGCCAGCTCATATGGCGGTATCGCAATCCTGGATAGGTGTCGATTGGGGTTCACAATTCAAGTTACGACGGTAAAGAACCTTAAGTCATCATAGCGTATTGGTAGCCCGGATGCAGGCCGAAGGCCGGAATCCGGAGTTCATGGGCGGAACCCGGATTGCGCTCCGCAAGCTCCGCTCCATCCGGGCTACGCTGGCTGTCATCGCTGCCTATCAGGACACAGTTATGTCTCTCACTTCACCCCGTCGTGCGGGCGTTCTGCGAACGCCTCAAGGCCAAGGGCAAACCCGGTAAGGTGATCGTCTGTGCCGCCAGGCGCAAACTGCTGACGCTGATCTATGGCGTCCTCAAGTCGGGCTGTCCCTTTGACCCTAAATGGGCGCTTGCAAACTAAGCGCCAAGACAGTATCTACGTGCTTCAGTCTCAACAGACGTTCACGCCTCCAACGACCTACCGGCTTTGGCTGGTAAGTCATTGGCAAGTTAATTCTCATCCCAGTCATTGTAAAAAATTGTGAAAATCATAAGATTCAAATACTTATAATGGCAGGTTACACCAAGTGGGTTATTGACTTTGAATATTTTTGAGTATTTAATATAAAATATGTGAAGATTAAGGAAAACCTCAAAGTGGATAAAATCCTTAAAAGAACGATACCGCCATTGGACAAATTGCAGCAACTGTCATACTGGCAACTATCGAAATGCGTGGATCACTCATGTTCGACTGGGGTGGCAACGCTTCTAACAGCAGTATTGCTCATAAGTAGCACAGAGAGATCGTTGTCCTTTGCTGAGGAAATATCACCCATAAGCATAACTGCGACAACTGTGCCGGGCGTAACACTGTCACTGGACGCCGACATTCGGGCAATTGACTTTACAGTGGATGAGCAAGAATCGTTGCATCTGGGATGGATTCTTAATCCGACACGCTCACGCTTAGCACAGGAGAAAATATTCTATGCGCGCGGCGATAGAGGTGGTGCAAGCTGGTCGCAACCACAGAAATTGGCAGATAACTGTCCAAAGTTTGTGCGTGTTCTGGTTACAACTGATGGTGTACATGTCCTCTGTGGAAACAAACTGCGCCATTTTTTTAGCTCCGATGGAGGCAATTCATGGAGGGAACTGGCTCCGCTGCTCTCTGATACTGAAGGTTATGCTCTCGTTTCTGATGTGATCAGTGTCAATGACGGTCTAATCGCTGCTTATCTTGGACGCAGTATTGTCACCTCTGAGAGTACAAAGAAGGAAATTGGCTTATACATAACCAAGTGGAGTAGCAATAAACTCACTACACCTTTGCGGATTGCTTCTTTAGTAGGTAATAGTCCTATAGCGCTCAGGTTAGCAGCGAATGAGGACCACCTACATCTGCTGTGCACTATCAGTGATGAACGGCAAATAAAAGAAAAGAATTACACCCGTTTCGAATCTTCAGTACAGCTTTTTTATTTGCAAAGCCAAAACATTGGAATTACCTGGTCTTCGCCAGTGGAAATCTCACTAAACGAATCGCAAGGAGTGACAGTAAAACCATCAGGTATTCAAACTATTGGCGAAACCATTGAATTGTTGCCATTAGGACAAGAATTGTTTGCTTTTTATCATAATATTGACCTTTACATGACATACACAGCGGATGGCTCCACATGGTCACCCCCTGTAAATATTACGTCCTATCAACCATCCTGGCTGGCAGCAGCTTTTTATTCGCGTTCGGTCTCAGCCGCTGCTGTTAATGGTCATGGCCGCCTGGTATGGATAGATAGCCGCTATCGCAAATCTGACCGTCAGTGGTGGAAACCCTTAGGCGGGTGGCCTTGGTCTGATGCTCCAGATTGGGCAAACAACGATATTTTCACTCTTCCACTCTCCGATATTGTTGCCATTGTGAAAGGAGGACAACAGCTACGACACGTTATCACACCCCAACGTTTGACACCGCCGCTTTCCTATGCCGATCAGGTGCAGTTGCGTGCTTCCCATACGCGACTCTTTATGGTTTGGTCTGGAAGGCGCAAAGTGGGCAAGCAGTTCGATACCTTCGAACAGCCTGCCGAGTTGTTTTATACCGTACTACCTCTACCTTAACTTAGGTAGTTTACATGCTTAAAACTTAAAGATATTACTAATCTGAGGATGAAAGTATGAACAAGAGATATGTTGTCAGTATGGCCTTGCTGCTTATCAGTATGCTGGCAGGCCCACCATTGATAGCGCAAGACCAAACCAAGGAAGAAAAAACTGGCTCGACTCCAGTATCTTCCAATCTTCGCGATCCAAAACCTGATAAGTCAGGCATTCAAGCACCTCAAAAACGCCTGGGCCTCAGTGCGGCAAGTGGTTGTCAGACGTCAGAGTATGCCCCACCCCAAGCCAACGATACTACTTTTGTCACGGATTGTGATACCGGTCTTGATACCGGTTGTAGTTTCAGAAGTGAAGGACCGCTTGTATTTAACATTAAGGTCAATCGCGTTGTGGGTGACGTACAGAAGCTGAAAGCTAATGACCTCATTTCACAAACAGCAACTCTGAAGATGCCTGCTTATGACATCGACTTCTTTGGCGGTGGTGGTTTTTATAATCCTGAACGAGACCGTGTTTCCTTTAATGGTCACGTGGTACCAACAGAATTCCTTCAAGGTGATGATGGTATTTGGCGGTTGAATGAGTTTGAGGTACCAATTGAGTGGGTGAATTTCCCCTCCGATCCCGGACCTAGTGGCACGGTAACACCTGCCGATAATATGGTTCGCATTGATATAGACACGGCAAATTCAGAAGAGGTGTGGTGTACCGCCATCGATTGGGGTGTAACCGTTCAGACCCCTCTCCCCGACCCTCCCCCACAAGGGGGGAGGGAGTTATTGCAAAACAGCTACTTAGCGTATTCCCCCTCCCCTTGTGGGAGGGGGCTAGGGGGAGGGGGGTGAACGCTTACATTGGGGTGCACTTTCCATCAAGGTTGCACGCCCGGTAGTTATGGCGCATGGCATCTTATCTAGCGGTGCAGCTTGGAATCAACCTGATTTTAGTTGGGTGAGAAAACTAGACGACTTAGGTATCCTAAATAGCAATCGTCTCAACATGGGCAACTTAGATAGTATTGGCAACAACGCTGGTAAGATAGCCAATGAAGTGATCAATGCAAAACAGCGCTGGGGTGTTGAAAAAGTGGATATTGTCGCTCATAGTAAAGGTGGTATAGATTCCCGCCATTTTGTCGAGAATAATGATGCTGTTGAGCGGCTTATCCAACTTGGCACGCCTAATGCTGGAAGTCCACTAGCAGATGTAGCGCAAGGCATTTTAGTTGTTGGCATCGGACTGCCCAACACGGTAATCGTAAATGCGCTGGCCGGACCTGCTGGCGTCCAACTGACCCAACCTTAACATGAGAACTTATAACCTTATGCATGGTTCGAACCCCAAAGTGAGGTATACGGCACTAGCAGGAGATTATGATCCAGATTGTCCTTGGTGGAATATATTCTGCCGCCCGATCGATAGATTGTTACTCCTTATCACGGGTCGAGGTGACACCATCGTTCCAGTCAGTTCAGTGCATGCACTTGGCTATACGCAAAACCGCTTGCTGAGTTCAAAAGGGAATGATGGAGCCGCTAAACACACAGGGTTAAATCACTCTGAAAGAGTTTACAACGCGGTTAAGGATCAGGTGGAAGTTTTCGGCATGCGTGCTGCCATGGTACAGGAGGAGCCAGTTCCTTTTGCTCAAACTGCCACATTCGTTGGTGTTATCCAGCAGGGTCAAGTACAAACCGTCAATATCCCCATTGATCAGGCAACACCGACCTTTATTTCTCTAATGTACCCTTCTGGCAATCTGGATCTGGCTTTGATTTCGCCATCGGGCCAGCGTTTTGATGCTGCCACCGTGATTGGCAACCCTAATGTCTCACGCGATGAACAGGAAATTCTCGGTGGCTATATGGAAGCTTACAGCTTTGTTAGCCCTGAGATTGGTGTTTGGACTGCGGAAGTAAGCGCACCGTCCGTAGTTGATCCTTCCGGTTCAGCTACTTATGCTGTTAGTGGCTGGATCGAGAACCCTGCAATTACTTTCCACGGGGGACTTGCGAAAGCGAACGTTCACCTTGGTGAAAGTTTGCAGCTTATGGGCACTCTCAAGAACAATGGTGCTCCGCTTACCAATGCCGCAGTCAAAGCCATGGTGGCTATGCCTGATAATAACACAGTAGTCGATGTGATGTTGCATGACGACGGCACGAATGGTGACACAACCGCGAATGACGGTATCTATACGGGTACTTTCACCACCACGACGCAAGCCGGTAATTATCGTATCAATTTCGTTGCCAGCCGGGATACTGTGCTTGGTATGCCGGCTTTCAGCAGGGAAGATTTCACACTGGCAACAGTCAGCAGCAGTGCTTCCACTATCGCGGGTCCTTTCCAGAATCATGGCCTGGATACCGACGGGGATGGTTTCTTCAACCAGCTTGTTATTGAAGTGGGTTTGAATATTACCGCCACCGCCAAATATCGCGTGCTGGGTGTGCTCAAAGATTCGCAAGGCAACACGCTTGAGGCGTCTGCCGAGGCGATGTTAAACACAGGTACACAAACTGTTACGTTGCAGTTTGACGGCATAACACTCTTCAACAACCGGGTGAATGGCCCCTATACTCTTACCACTGTTCGTCTGGCTGAGGAAGGTGCGCTGGAAATTCTGCCGGTCGATGAACGCAATGACGTCTATCAGACAGCAGCCTATAGTTACCGCGACTTTCAACATTCAGCAATCAGTCTGACTGGTAATGGTTCGGCTGAAGGTATTGATACCAATGGCAATGGTCTTTTTGACGTGCTATCAGTTGGTGTTGAGGTGGATATTACTAATAGCGGTTTCTATGATTGGTCAGCGCGGCTGGCTGATCAAAATGGCACGGAAATTGGTTTCTTTGCTGGTTATGATTTCTTTACTTCCGGGACCAACACACTATGGTTCAATTTTGATGGCAACCAGATTGGGCAACATGGTGTTGATGGTCCTTATTTTGTTCGTGGCTTGCTTGTTTCCGGAGCAGGTGATTCACTGGTTGTTTCTGATGTTTTTACCACTGACGCATTCTTGGCAAGCCAGTTTGAAGGCTTCGTACCACCCTGTGCCAGCGATAGTTCATCCCAAATCAGCCTTACTCGTAGCGGTTTCCGGTTTAACCGACTTACAGGGCGTTTTGTGCAGATGGTGACTTTAAAGAATACTAGCACCGGCTCGATTCAAGGTCCTGTCTCACTCGTTCTGGATAGTTTGAGTGTTAATGCCAGACTTTTCAACCAAACAGGTGTTACGACCTGCGCAGTTCCCTTAGGGAGCCCCTACATTGATGTCAATGTAGGTAGTGACAATGTACTTAGTGCTAATGAAAGCGCCACTGTCATACTGGAGTTCACCAACTCTGGCACTCAAGGTATTACCTACAACACCCGGGCACTAACTGGTTCCGGTCAACGCTAATTAGGGAGGTCACCACATGTACCACTGTCGTTTGTTTAATTGTTTCAGCCTGTTACTAGGTACCTGCTGTTTACTTGTCCCATTGCTTGGACAGGCCAGCATGTTTAACGTGAGTATGAATACCTCATCCATCGGCGGCGGATCATTTTCCGTTGTGTTTGATCTGATTGATGGCGATGGTATGAGCAACAATCAGATAACCCTTGGCAACTTCATGGGTTTTGGCAATCCACTTACCAGCCCAAATTACGTGGGGGGTGCTGCCGGAGATCTCTCTTCAACAGTGCTGTTAAGCGATAATCTTTTCCTGAATGAATTTGTTCAGGGATTCACCGCTGGTAATATGTTAAACTTTACAATCAATCTCACCAATAACTTTATTGGTGGAACTCCGGATTCGTTCATATTCCTGTTGCTTGATAGTGGGGGAAGTCCAATTCCTACGCAGGATCCTTTCGGGACGAATGCCTTCTTGAGTATTGATATTGTACAGGATTTGCCAGTGATCCAAACGTATAGTACTGTTCCAAACAGCGGCTTTAACTTAGGTCCACCAACAGTTACTTCTGTGTCGGAACCTATTAGTTTGTGGCTGTTGATAACAGGTCTAATAGGATTAAGGATTATGAGGAGGTGAGATTTAAGATTAACCTTGCATATATAATCAGGCTCATTGATAGTTTTCCTATCAATGAGCCTGATTTTTTTCAGGAAAGTTGGCCATCGGCTATTTACGATTCATCCTCGAGCCAGGAGCGGGTCGGGGTAACGGGATTGCGCCCGTTACCTAGTAGCACGTCAGCGTTGCAGTGACGGGTAAAGCCGCTTGAGCTTGATCCGTGCATCCGCCGTCGTAAACCCGACTGATCACTGTGTACGCCGGTAGAGTTTGGCCCATTTATCTCGTCAAAGCAACGCTGACGGAC
>CAIMUS010000143.1 GCA_903844665.1 uncultured Pseudomonadota bacterium | reverse complement strand
GTGTAGCCTACTCCAAGCGGCGGGTAACCCGCCGAGCGCTCTGCAGGGGTCATCAAGAGGTTACATTAGCCCCTCTCTGGCGCCGGGAAAACGAACGGGCTCGCAAACACGGGGTTGCCGCCGAGGCTCCCTGCGCGAGCCTGCTCGCTCCTATCCGAGAGCGGACGACTGGTTACGCCCCTTCAGGATGGCCAAAGTCCAGTTATAATAAAGAACTGGACACCGTATCGTTAGCAGAGTAATGACCCTATGTCGGCACGCACAGCCACGGTGAGCCGCGCCACCTTGGAAACCCGAATTCAACTGAGCCTCGACCTGGACGGCACGGGGACTTCCCGTTTGGCCACCGCTATTCCCTTTCTGGATCACATGCTCGATCAGATCGCCCGTCACGGCATGATCGATCTGGACATTCAGGCCGAGGGCGATCTGCCGGTCGATGCCCATCACACGGTGGAGGATATCGGCATTACCCTGGGTCAGGCGGTCAGGCAGGCGCTGGGGGATAAAACCGGCATCCGCCGCTATGGCCATGCCTATGTCCCGCTCGATGAAGCCCTCTCCAGGGTGGTGATCGATTTCTCCGGCCGTCCCGGCCTGGAGTATCAGGTGGAGTATCCCCGCGCCCGGATCGGTGAGTTCGATGTCGATCTGATCCGGGAATTCTTCCAGGGACTGGTCAACCATGCCCAGGCCACGCTGCATATCGATAATCTGCGGGGCCGTAACGCCCATCACATCGCCGAAACCGTATTCAAAGCCTTCGGTCGCGCGCTGCGGATGGCGGTGGAACCCGATCCGCGCATGCAGGGCATCACCCCTTCCACCAAAGGCAGCCTGTGATTCCCTTTGCCTCCCAGCCTCCCAACCTCCAGGAACAGTCCTGATGGCAAGCATCGCGATTATCGATTACGGCATGGGCAACCTGCGCTCCGTGGCCAAAGCCCTGGAGCAGGTGGCGCCCGCCGTCCGCATTCTGGTCACCCACCGGCCGGAAGATATCTTACAGGCCGACCGGGTGGTGTTTCCGGGCCAGGGCGCCATCCGCGATTGCATGCAGGCGTTGCAGCACTGGCGACTGGTGGAGGTGGTGCGGCAGGCGGCGGCGAACAAACCGTTCCTTGGGATTTGCCTGGGACCGCAGGCATTGCTGGAGTTCAGCGAAGAAAACGGTGGTACGCCCTGCCTGGGTGTTCTGCCGGGCCGGGTGGTACGATTCGATGCCGCCTTGCGGGATCCTGTCACCGACGAGCGGATCAAAATTCCGCACATGGGCTGGAATCAGGTGCATCAGACCCTGGCGCATCCGCTTTGGTCCGGTATTCCCCAGGACAGCCGCTTTTATTTCGTCCATAGTTATTATTTACAACCGGCCGCGGCGATCGCCGCGGCTGAAACGCGGTATTTCATCACCTTTGCCTCGGCCATTGCCCAGAACAATATCTTTGCTGTGCAATTTCATCCGGAAAAAAGCGCTCATGCGGGTTTGCGGCTGCTGGCGAATTTCGTCGGCTGGAACCCGACCTAGTAGCACGTCAGCGTTGCAGTGACGGGTAAAGCCGCTTGAGCTTGATCCGTGCATCCGCCGTCGTAAACCCGACTGATCACTGTGTACGCCGGTAGAGTTTGGCCCATTTATCTCGTCAAAGCAACGCTGACGGAC
>CAIMUS010000142.1 GCA_903844665.1 uncultured Pseudomonadota bacterium | reverse complement strand
ATGCATGATTTCATTCGGGGACGTCTGTCTCGATAGCGAAACCGGCGGTCGGCACTGCCACGATCATGCCTCCGGACATGACAACTTTGTAATCTTCCCGTCAGGGTTTTGACCCGATCGGTTCAATATCATTGCTGCCATGATAATCGAGGTGTTATACCTAACTTGATTGGACGTAATCAGTCGTCCGCTCACCTGTAGGAGCGAGCTTGCTCGCGAACACCGAGTTGCCGCCAACCGTTTTCGCACTCGCACGCCCGGTCGCATTACGATCTGAATCGGGATTCGACAATATCCCAATTTTCACTCAGAGTCTCTGGTTCCGAAAGTGCTCTCGATTCGGAGGATTCCATGGCATCTCCCCTGACAACTTCCAGGCAAAACATCCCTGTGATATCATTTAAATGGAACCCTTAACTCAAGGATCATGATCTTTTTCTTGCTTATGGTAATCAGGACGGGCGCATTATAATACTCAAGTCACCTGCAATCGATCCCGGAATCAGAAAGTCCTCCAAGTGTTCAGCGCTCCGACCACCAACAACAGGGTACCAAGCCCTGCGCCGACGAGCGCCGCCGCGGCTGACAATTCTCATGTGATTCACGCTGCTCTGCTGTCGATTGATCACCACCGCCGGCCCCGCCATGGGTGGGGGTGACCCTTGCACACCGGCTCTAGGGTTGGGAAACTGGCTCTTCCTGATAATGTGTTGCCGTGGAGGTGTCTATGTACCGCTTCGCTGTAATCCCACTGGCCGTTCTTCTGGCGGCCTGCCAGGTGGCGCCCGACTCCGGCTCGCCCTTCTACATCCCGCCCGTCGGATCGAAATTGATCCTGAATCAGGGATTCGTGATGCCTCCCCATGAATTGAAGATCTTCGTGCAGGATGGCCGGCTGACCTATGCGGCCAATGAATATTACCCTTTTTGCAAGTTCGAACTGCGCGATCTGAAGGATACGCCCCAGGAAGTCGAGCCCGACGAATTTAGTATTTATAATGTCAGCCACCAGACCGGCGTCTTTGCCGCGCTCGATCGGTTCGATAAGCGGAGTTTGCTTGCCAGTGTAGGTTTCGGCGGCGGCGGCGGGATAGGTATAGGTATGGGCGGGGCGGGTATGGGTATCTTCGATGGCAAACCCAGCCCTATTGTGTACGGCATCCGCATGGACTTGAGTTCCTCCAGGCAACCCAATGTGTTTCGCATGACCTGCGGCCATTTGCAGGACCCGGATATGGGAGCCAGGTTTCTGTCGATCGACGAAATCCGGCAGGCGTTGGGCAATGCATTCACGCTACGGCTGCCCCAGGAGGCGATCAAGCCGACTCGACAGCCGTCAAGACAGCCGGCTCAGCCCTAATCCCGGCGCTCCGGTGGTGCTCAGGGAAGCGGCGATCACCTCGCCGTTCCAGAGTGCGCACGCCATAACGATTGCCTCGATGCTTGTGTGCAGGCATCGACTCCTGGAAGCCGGGCAGGTTCAGGTTTTCCTCAACTCTCCGGCAGCACCTTGCCCGGATTCATAATCCCGTTCGGGTCCAGCGCGGCCTTGATGGCGCGCATCAGCCTGAGTTCGGTCGCCGACTTATAGCGGGCCATTTCCGCCGTCTTCAGGCGGCCGATGCCATGCTCCGCGCTGAAGGAGCCTTGCATTTCCATGGCGATGGTATGGACGATATCGTTGAAGTGTCGCCACAGTCCCAGAAAACGTTCCTGGTCCATTTCCGGCGGCTGGCTCAGGTTAAAGTGGATATTGCCGTCGCCCACATGGCCGAAGGCGCAGACCCGAATGCCCGGTAGCTCCCGTCGTACCCGGTCGCCGGCCGTTCGGATGAACTCCGGCACGCGGGACACCGGCACCGAGATATCGTGCTTGATGCTGCCCCCTTCGAAGCGCTGACCTTCGACCAAACCCTCGCGCAGCCGCCACAATTCACGGGCCTGAGCCTCGCTGGCGGCGAGCACGGCATCCTGAATCAGTCCCGCCTGCCAGCTATCCGCCAGCAGTGCCTCCAGGGCGGCGCGCAGGCCGCCGTCGGGGCGGGCGCCGCTGAACACCAGCAGGACGTACCAGTCGTAGCGGCGCTCGAAGGGGTCGCGGCAGCCGGGGATATGATCCAGGGCGAATTGCAGCCCGAGCCGCGGCATCAGTTCGAAGCTGCTGAGCGCATCGTTGCTGGCGACGCGCGTCTGGACCAGCAGTTCCGTACACGCTTCCAGATCGCGCAGCGCCACCAGGGCGGTCTGCACCTCGCGAGGCAGGGGGAACAGCTTGAGCACGGCGGCGGTGATCACCCCCAAGGTGCCTTCGGCGCCGATGAACAAATCTTTCAGGTCGTAGCCGGTATTGTTTTTGCGCAAGCCGGTCAGACCGTCCCAGATGGCGCCATCGGCGAGCGCCACCTCCAGCCCCAGGGTGAGTTCGCGGGCATTGCCGTAGCGCATCACATTGACGCCGCCGGCATTGGTCGCCAGATTGCCGCCGATCTGACAACTGCCCTCGGCGCCCAGGCTCAAGGGAAACAAGCGTCCGGACTGGGCCGCCGCCGCCTGAATATCGGCCAGAATGCAACCGGCCTCGACGGTGATGGTGTAATCGAGCGGGTTCAGGGCGCAGATACGATTCAGCCGGGCCGGACTCAGGATAATCTGAGTGCCGGTGCTATCCGGCATGGCGCCGCCGCAACGGCCGGTGTGGCCACCCTGGGGAACGACGCCGATGCGGCTCTCATTGCACAGCCGCAGCACCCCGGCCACCTCGGCGGTGGACGCGGGAATGACCACGGCCCGCGCCCTTCCCTGGAACAGGCCGCGGGTTTCGCTGAGATAGGTCGCCATGGCGGCGGGGGCCTCCAGCCAGCCACGCGCGCCGACCAGGTTACGGATACGCTCGAGGGCGGATTCCATGGCGAATGCTCCCGAACCGGGGTATCAACCTCCGGGATTGGACTTGAAGCTGAATTTGAAACTTTTGAATTTGGCGGCGGCCTCCGGGTTATCCGGCAGGGGAAACGGTGCGGCTTTTTTCACGGCGGCGACCGCCGAGTGATCGAAAGCCTCGTCGCCGCTGGACTGGTTGATACTGACATTCTGGACCTTGCCGTCCGGCTGCAATTCGATTTTCAGCAGGCACATCAGATCGGGCGAACTGCCGGAAGGAATCGACCAGAACCGTACCACTCGTGACTTGAACAGGGCAGCGTACTTGCCGACCTCCGCGCGCAGGGTGGCCTCGTCCAGCGGCTTCGGCGGTTCCGCCGTGGCGGTGGTGTCACCGCTTGCCGGGGCGCCCGGCGCCTGGCCGGCCGGCGGCTGGGAAGTATTATTCGGCGGCGCCGGCGCGGTCGTTGGCGGTGGGGTGGCTGTTCCGGTCGGTCCAGCCGGTCCCGTCGCCTGCCGTAACTGCTCCACCAAGTAGTTTCTGCCCTTTTCGGATTGCAGGTAAGCGAGGCCCATCAGGATAAGAGATACGCCGAGTAAGGCGATCAACACATTCTTGAACATAACGACTCCAGGGCGGATAGACTCCGTCCGATCGCAACGAGACCCGCCAACATTGGAATTTGATTGTTAATAATGGCATCCTATCGGTTCCGACGACAGCAAAAAGGTGCTTTTTTAACATGGGATACAGCCCAGGAAATATGTTAATTACCGGTGGCGCCGGCTTTATCGGCAGTAATTTCGTGCGTTATCTGTTAACAACCGATGCCCAGGTCAATATCGTCAACCTGGACCTTCTGACTTACGCCGGCTCCCTGGATAATCTCACCGATCTTCCCGCTCCTCATCGACATACCTTCGTACAGGGTGACATTGGTGACCGTGCTCTCGTGGACCGCCTGTTGCACGAGTATGATATTGACACCATCGTCCACTTTGCCGCCGAAAGTCATGTGGACCGCTCCATCGCAGGTCCTGCGGCGTTTATCCAGACCAACCTGGTCGGCACCTTCACCCTGCTGGAGTCCGCCCGCGCCACCTGGTCGAGCCGGTCTGCCGATATCAGCCAAACAGTGCGTTTTCACCACATCTCTACGGACGAGGTCTATGGTACGCTGGTAAAGGGCGATCCACCCTTTACCGAAACTACGCCCTATGCCCCCAACTCACCCTATTCGGCCTCCAAAGCAGGGTCGGATCATCTGGTCAGGGCTTATTTTCACACTTATGGGCTGCCGGTTACCACCACCAATTGTTCGAACAATTACGGGCCTTACCAGCATGGGGAAAAATTTATCCCCACCGTGATCCGCTCCTGCCTGCAGCAACAACCTATTCCCGTGTATGGCGATGGCAGCAATATCCGCGACTGGTTGTACGTGGAGGATCATTGCCGGGGAATCGACAGGGTTATCCGTCGGGGCGGACTGGGCGAAAGTTATAATATCGGCGGCTGCAACGAGTGGGCGAATATCGATATCGCCAAGAAGATCTGCGCCATGATGGATGAACGCTGTCCCCAACAAGCGCCGCACGATCGTTTAATCAGCTTTGTCACGGACCGGCCCGGCCATGACTGGCGTTACGCCATCGATGCCGCCAGGATGAACACACAGCTACAGTGGCGGCCTTTGGAAACGTTCGAAACCGGCATCTTCAAGACGGTAGCTTGGTATCTGGATCGCTATGGCGCCGCCGGCATATGGCAGGTTTGACCCGCTGTCGCCGTAACCGTTTAGCCCCCTCTTCACCGCTTGCGCTAACAGGAGGAGGTATCGGTTTCTTTTCCCCTCCTTGGATAAGGAGGGGTGGCGCGCAGCGCCGGGGTGGTTTGTCTATGCAGGTACACAACGTCCCCTCGTTAAAGCTGCCCATGAAAGAACGTTGTGCAAAATCCGCTGGTTGTTTTCTTAGCGGCTTGCAGTGAGGGTGGAATTGGATTATTGTAATCCAATAAAGTTCCAGGAAGGATACTAAACAGCTTTAGGGTAATTATGCCACCGGTCGTCCTAACATCAGCGGTATTTGCCTTATGAAGCGCCAGGTCCTGTGCCGCCTGGCAGGGTTTATTTTGCTTTGTCTGCCAATGCTGGCTATTGCCGACCAGCAAGGGGCGGATTCCCCAGTCATTATCGTATCGCCTCAGCAGACACCGCAATCCGTTTCCACCAACGCCCTGCGCGCCATTTTCGGCATGCGTCTGCGCAACTGGCCTGACCAGATACCCGTGCACGTGTTCGTACTCCGGGATGATAACCCTACTCATAGTGTATTTAGTAAGCAGATTCTGAATATATATCCGCATCAACTGCGCTTGGCCTGGGACCGTTTGGTCTTCTCCGGAACGGGTCAGGCGCCCACTGAAGTCAATTCCGAGGAAGCAATGCGTGAGCAGGTGGCCAAAACGCCGGGTGCGATCGGCTATTTACCGAGGTCCATGGTCAATGACAGTGTCCGTATACTCCCGGTCCAATAATCCATTATCTAAAATGGTTCGGACTTGCTGTCTGGTTTTCTGGATGGTGCTCTATTCCGCTCCGCTATGGAGTTTTGACTTTCCTGAAAGTCTGCAATTCCATGGTTTTGCCAGCCAGGGGTATAGCTTGACATCCGAAAACAATTTCTTCGGTCACTCCCAAGATAATGGCAGCTTTGACTATACCGAAATAGGTGCTAACGCCTCATGGCTGCCACTCAATCATCTGCAACTGAGCGGTCAGCTATTATTCCGCCGTGCCGGGGAGACCGATCCACAAAGTTTGCGGCTGGATTATGGATTGTTGGATTATACCATGCTGTCCGATGAAACTGATCGCTGGGGATTAAGGTTGGGTAGAATTAAAAATCCGGTAGGTTTTTATAACGAAACTCGCGATATTCCTTTTACCAAGCCCAGCATCTTGTTACCCCAGTCTATCTATCCTGATTATGTTCGAAGTGCGCAACTGTCCTCAGATGGATCTTATATTTATGGTGAACATCGTAGCGGCTATGGAGACTTTTTCTTGAATGGTGGGATAGGATACCCTCCAGCAATTAATCGGGAATGGGAGGGAATTCTTTTTGAAAATCAGTTGAATGGTGAAATATCATATCTTGCACGCCTGCTTTACGAATGGAATAATTCTCAGCTACGGGCTGCGGTCACCTACTATAAGGCCAAATTTGATTATAAGTCGGATATTATTCCATCGGGTTCATTGCGAAGTGAACCCTGGATTTTTTCTCTGCAGTACAATGCTGAACATTGGAGTCTGACCACAGAATATTCTCTGAGAAAGGTAAGCCAGCCAGTTAGTACAATGATGTCTGAAGGTTACTACATTCAAGGTAGTTATCGCTTTTCACCGCACTGGGAAGGCTTATTGCGTTATGACGTATTTTACCTCGATCAAGACGATAAAAATGGTAAAAAATTTGCTGCTAAAGACCCGTTTGGCCACCCTCCTTACAGTCAATTTGCCAAGGACTGGACAGCGGGATTAACCTGGAAAATTTTTCCTGATTTTATGTTGCGTACCGAATACCATCGGATTGACGGTACAGCCTGGCTGTTCTTCCTCGATAACCCGAATCCCAGTGAAACCAGTCGCAGCTGGCAACTGTTCATGCTACTGGGAGCTTACCGTTTCTGAGTCACTGAGGCATAGCCGTCTGGACCATAGGCCGAACCCGGCTCATCGATGCAGGCGGCGGCTACCGACCTTTCCGCCGGAGAACGACCGCACGCCGGCAGGGAGTGTGCCGGCTGTCCTGACGGCGTTGCTGGAGTGGCTGCGAGAGCGGGCACAGAGTAGATTGCGATGGGTGTGAACGGTATGGTTGCAGCGGGTCTTTTGGCTGCGACGGGTACCCGAGGCGACTTTTCCAGAACTGACCGACTTGCAAGAGGTACACGCTATGTTAGCTGGTTTATGCCACCGGTCGGCGGCTACATGGTGGAAAAAAACTGATCACTAAGTAACCTGCATCGGCTATACTGATTTTGTAGGCTGGTATAAGATATTTATCCATTGCCAGAAGTTCACATATAGTAAATAATAACATTTTTGACGCTGCTCGATTCAGAGCGGAAGTGATGGTTATGTTTGGTGATTAGTACACAAGTTATGCTACCTCCTGCTGGAGTCCTCGTTCTTTACCCGCATGCTGCATTGCAACACAACAAGCTATTGATCAGGTTAATTTTTTCTCTCGTTCTTCTCGCAACTTGGTTCATCAATATACCTTTGAAAATTAATAGCTTATTGACGTTCGGGTAAGGCTTGGCTGCAGTCATAAGGGTGCAGTTTTTGGGGAGTTCATGGTTATGAAAGAGTTATTCGAGGCTTTTCAAAACTATTTCCGCATAGTGATCGCCGACACACCTGCCTTACGGGAGCAGGTACATCGGCTCCGGTATGAAGTGTTTTGTAAGGAATTTCATTTCGAGCGCGAAGAGGATTGCCCTGGAGGACTGGAACAAGATGAATATGACCAGCGATCGATCCACTGCTTGATAATCCATAAGGCGAGCAACATGCCGGCCGGTTGTGTGCGTCTGGTGAAAACTGCCGAGAACAACCCTGCAGCGCTCTTGCCATTTGAAAAGTACTGTGGCGACAGCTTATACCAGGGAGACTTGCATCCGAGCAGGTTGCCCAGAGAGCACCTGTCTGAGATCTCCCGCTTGACAGTAGCTAGTACTTTCCGGAGACGCCCGGGTGAAATTCAGTCGCCGTTGGGCAATCTAGCCGAACTCAAGTTCGATGAGGTTGAGTACCGCCTCTTTCCTTTGATCAGCTTTGTTATCTTCATGGTGATTCTCTCCCTGTCGATGTCCACCAAGATACAAGGCTGGTTTGCTATGATGGAACCGTGGTTGGGAAACCACCTTCAGAAGGTTGGTTTTTCTTTCCAGCAAGCGGGCGAACCGACTAAGTATCATGGTACCCGAGTGGCATTTTATTACACCGTGGAGCGAGCTCTTCAGGATACAGCACGAGTACCGATGTTGCGAGACATTTTCAGTTTGATCGGTCCTATAATAAAAGCGGAAGCGATTCGGGCGAATCTGGATTGGCAAGTAGTCGCCTAACCAATCCTCCTTACCCCCACTGAAATACACGTTTTTTCAGCAAGCTGCCTGATATAAAAGCTTTGGAGATCAGCGATGGCTACATGTAAGAGGTGTCTTCTTTCGGACAAGGCGCCCGGCGCCGGCTTGGATGCCAATGGAATTTGCTCATTTTGTCGTTCATATACCACTATCAATCAGGCTGGAGAAGAACAGGCTCGACTCTCTCGAAGAGCGGATCTGGAGGAAGCGTTGCAGACCTGTCGCGGCAAGGCGGAATATGATGTGGTGTCGTGTCTGAGCGGTGGGAAAGACAGTATCTATCTGCTGTATAAGCTGAAGGTAGAATATGGCTTGAAGGTGCTGGCGTTTACCACGGATGTCAATATCCCCAAGATTGCTTGGGACAATATTAAGCGTACTGTCAAACAATTAGAGGTTGACCACCTTATTTACAGGCCGCCGAATGGATTCTATCGAAAGTTATTCAGGTACCTGCTACAGAATCAGGAAGAGCGCGGTGCGGTATATACGATATCCTATGTCTACGCACCATTGTTTGAAGGCGATGCTTTAAAGGTCGCACTGGAGAAAGGCATACCGCTGGTTCTCGCCGGCTACTCTCCTGGACAGCCTGAACCCGAGCGTATGGTTTATGAATTTTCCCGTCAACTCATTTGCGAAACGGATTGGACGCCTCCTGGACTGCGTGATAGCAATATTTTTGAGGAATCGGAACTTTCCCGTTTCTGGAAGCCGACACGTTATCCCCCCGCCACCTCGTTTCCCCGCTATCTGGCGCCATTTCATGCCTGGGAATACAACCAGGAAGAAGTTATCAAAAAAGTGGTAGAGCTGGGTCTGGTGATCAACAAGACCCATGCCAGCCCTATCCATAGTAATTATCCAATCAACTGGCTGCTTATGTATTCGGATCTCAAGAATTTTGGCTATAATCCCTATTTACCTGAATTTTCTGCACTGATCCGGGCAGGCAAAGCGAACAAACTCTACTGGCAAATCATGGTGCCGATCGTTGATCTTATGATTCGCCGGAAAGTACTGTGGGGATATCCTGTCAAAAAATCGCTGGATTGGCTGGGCCTTACTACAGAGGAGCTAAAAATCACGCGGCCAAAAGGCGCCTACGATCCACCCATCTTATCTGCTCGGAAACAATAATTCTTCACCCGGAGTGATTTTGATGGTAGTGTCGGCAGCATTCAATCCGCTTTCCAGGAATTTCCCTCAGACTATCCCTGATTTTCTTCGGCTTCGCGTGCAGGAAAGCCCGCATGCGATCGCCTGCTGTCATTATGTAGAAGGAAAGGGATGGATGACGACGGATTGGTCGCATTACTGGCAGGAGGTACAGCAAGCTGCCTTCGCTCTGAAACGCTTTGGACTGAGAACAGGGGATCGGCTAGGGATCATGATTCCAACGAGCAAAGAATGGGACCTCCTGGAAAAAGCCGCGCTACTGCTGGGAGCGGTGGTGGTCGGTATCGAGCCCCATGCTTCTGTCGAACACAGGGAATTTATTATCGGGCACTCGCAGGCCAAAGCATTGTTTGTGAAAGATACGGAGCAGCTTCGAGATCTAAAGGACGAGAGCATTCATTCTCTTCAATTTGTCATCACGCTTGCGGATCGGTCCCAGGAAGAGGGCATCGCGGTTCTTGCCTGGCGTGATATCCAGAATGAGACGCCTGTCGTCGAGGATTTGGCTGGGGCCAACCCCACTGGCTCAGATCCTGCTACGCTCATCTTTACTTCAGGAACAACAGGGACTCCCAAAGGAATTCTTTACACCCATAGACAATGCATGTTGGCCTGTCAATCGCTGCTGGAAATCTTCGGAACATTTGGCAGTGAAAACAGGGTCATTTGCTGGCTGCCATTGGCCAACCTGTTTCAGCGCATGTTGAATCTGTTTGCTGTGGGAACCGGTTCAGCCATTTATTTTGTCGAAGATCCACGGCGTGTATTGGATTATATGCAATTGGTGCGGCCGTCAATCTTTATCGGCGTGCCCCGTTTCTACGAGAAGCTGTATAATGGTATTCAGACTCGTATTGCCAACATGCCGGCATGGCAAAAACGGTTGGTTTTAGCCGCCCTTGGCGTTGCTGATCGGCATGCGCAATTGCGGCGCGAGCACAAGCCCTTACCGCTATCACTCCAAGTGCTCTTTGCTGCCGCAGACAAGCTGGTGCTGAGTAGATTGTGTCAAGTTATGGGAGGGAAAATTAAGTATATGATTACCGGCTCAGCTCCCTGTCCACTGCAAGTGCTAACATTTTTCGACGCAATCCATCTGCCTCTGCTGGAAGCCTACGGCATGAGCGAAAATATTATTCCTCTTGCTATCAATCGGCCGCACGAGTATCGCCTCGGGAGCGTTGGTAAGCCGCTGGCCTTAAATGAAGTAAAAATTGCTGATGATGGAGAGGTGTTGGTAAAAGGACCCGGAGTATTTTCAGGCTATTATCAGTCCGAGCAGCCGTGCGAGGGATTCACAGCCGACGGCTTCTATGCCAGTGGCGATTATGGCTATTTTGATAATGAAGGTTATTTGTATCTCAAAGGGCGCAAATCGGAGATTATCAAGACCTCGACAGGTAGGCGTCTGTCCCTAACGCGCGTCGAGCATGTCTTGCGCCAGAGCACCCTTGTAGACCAGGCGGTAGTCATTGGCAGTGGCCGCAAGACTCTCTGTGCTCTTATCACCTTGGACCCGGAGCGATTGGCAGGGTTGCGGCGCCTGGCGACAGCAGAGATAGAGAAGATCTCTGAGCCAGGGCCGTTATCCTCGGTGGCAAAACAGTTGGCCGGGGACATCCAGCGGCAACAACAAACGCTGGCGCCCTATGAGCGAATCAATGGCTGTATTTTATTAACCGGGCCATTGACAGTGGAGGGTGGTGAACTGACTCCTAATCTCAAGCTTCGGCGTGCGTTTATCGAAACCAAATACAAGGCTGCGATTGACCATCTCTATGAGATTCTGGAGCAGTCCAGAAGATCAGAATCAGCAGCTCCCGCGGAGGAACCGATCGTATTATGTCTGTAAAAACCGTCTTTATCACCGGCGCTACAGGCGTTGTGGGAAGCGCCGTAGTGCCGTTATTCCTGCAAGAGCCCGCTACCGAGATCCGCCTGTTGCTGCGAGCACGTTCGGATAGCGAGTTACAAGCGCGTTTGGATAAGTTGTTTGAGTTTTGGGAACCCGAACTTCAGGGATTGGCGGATGCGTCTTCGGCGAGGACGAGGGTCCAAGCCGTGCGGGGGGACGTATCAGTTCCCCGGCTGGGCTTGTCGGAAGCCGTGTATGATCAACTTGGCTCGGAAGTGACCCATATTGTCCACAGTGCAGCCAATGTGAAAATGAAGATGTCCGCGCAAGAGGCACACCAGACCTCCGTCGTCTCTACTACTGAAATAGCCGCCCTGGCGGAGAAGTGCCGGCGTAAGGGTCAATTTCATAAATTAGACTACATCAGCACGCTGGGTGTTGCCGGGAAGATGACTGGACTTATCCCGGAAGAACCGCTGCTGGCAAAGCGGGCGTTTCACAACACCTACGAATCTTCCAAAGCAGAGGCGGAAGAATTCATTTTAGAGAAGTTAAAGGAAGGTTTGCCGGTAACGATTCACCGGCCCAGCATGGTGGTAGGCAATTCACAAACGGGCAAGATCATTCACTTCCAGATATTTTATTATTTATCTGAATTTCTCACCGGCAAGTCCACTTATGGGATGGTTCCCATTATAAAAAATGTCAAGCTTGACACCATACCGGCTGATTACGTAGCGAAAGCTCTGTACTGGTCCAGTGCAAACGATAGTTGTACAGGTAAAATTTTGCATCTTTGTTCAGGGCCAGATAAGGCGATGGATGTTGCCCTGTTGACGGAAACACTGCGGGACATTTTAGCAGTACAGGGGGAAAAGCTTCCCCGCCTTCATCTGATTCCGCTCTGGCTGTTCCGTAGCGCCTTGCCAGTGCTCAAGTGGGTGGCACCGACAGAACTCAAGAAGGCGGTAAACAACCTTTCATTGTTCCTGGACTATATCGATGATCGGCAATTGTTTGCCAATAGCAATACCAACGCTATCCTTTCCGCCGCCGGCATTTTGCTACCCTCTCCAGAGGATTACTTGAACAAGGTCATTGCCTACTCTATCGCCCACAAGAGGAAATAACCACTCGCCGGCTGCAATAACTCGTGGCAAGCTTTGGATTGAGCGCACGGCTGGCAAGAGAAACTTTAAAACCACCCCGGCGCTTACGCGCCACCCCTCCTTGAACAAGGAGGGGAAAGTAGTACTATCTACTTGATGCATCAATCCCTCCCTTTGTCAGCCCTGCCAACAGGAGGGAAGTGCTAAACGGTTATCCAATGCCATACTTGCCGGGAGCTAGAATGTTATTCGGGTCGAGAGCCGATTTGATGGAATTTGCGAGACTCTGGAACTCCGGCGCCGGCGCTAAAATGTGTGGCATGAACATGGTACTCGTCCGATACTGTTGATAACCAGCTTGCTGCGTGGCATTACAAATCTCGAAATACAACTCTTTGGCGTTGGCTGTTTCCTGTTCATCTTCCTTATCATAGAAGAGAGAGGTCAGGACGACTACGCTGCGGCCACTTGCCACCATGAGCGCGATGTTCAGGTCAGCCTCTCTTTTCCGCGCCAGGTCTCGGCACATTTCCACTATAGACCACACCTGCCCACCCTCGAGAGGCACCATGGGCCCTGCCCAGATCCCACCGCAATCATCGCGCGCAGGATCAATGTCGCGGTCAGCCGGCTTCGGGCGTCGGGATTTCATGTAGGCATGCTTGACGAAGTAATCGCTTGGCTCCCCTTTCTCAATGGCATAAACGTGGGGCAACATCTCCACAAATTCCAGTGGCTTTCCACACACGCGAAGCGTGAGGGCTTCCGCCATGCGCTTGGTACGATCATTAGCATGGGCTTTTTTCAAGAAGGGAAGTATCCGCTGAACGAACTCTTTGGTGGGCTTGCCAATGAACTGCAATCTTCCGTATCGGCCTAATTCCCGTTTGACCAGCCGCTTCGCCAGGCGGACTTGGCCGACGCTACCGTAGATTCCGCCGGCAAACAGCCAGGGCGGTAGGTTGTAGCGTTGACGTAACTTGGCCCGCAGCGCATCGTTCATCCAGCGCTCTCCTTCCAGCAACACCTTCGGGTGTTTCGAAAGAATGCCGAACATAGTCACGTCGTTGATCATGTGGATCTTGCTTCTCAAAGCTCCGTTGAATTGCAGCCGACGGATCCCGTCAATGACCGCAGGAAAATCCTTTTCGTTCTTGAGTTCGAAGATGCAAGAAAGAAATGCCTCTGGCTCCGGCATCAGCCAGAGACCGGCTTTGGTTACAATGCCGTAGTTCGACTGGCTGAATAGCCCATCAAGATACGGCCCCACGCCCCATTTATGGGTATTCCAGGATTGATAGTTCTCCATGGGGCCGCCACCCGTGCGGACAAGCTCCCCATTAGCCAGCACCACTTCCATTCCACACAGGTTTTCAAAATGATCGCCGTATGGTGTCTCGCCTACCCCACGCTCCAGAGCGTTACCAATGACGCTGCCATCCGCTGGGCCATCCGTGGCATCCAGCCAGAGTCGAATATTCTGCTCCTTCAGATAGGTATGCAGTTGCCGATAGGTGACCCCCGGTTCCACCACCGCGTAGGCGAGTTTATCGTCGACGGTGATGATCTTGTTCATTCGTTCCAGGACCAGCATCAAGGAGCCCTCAAGCACCGGGGTAGCCGAGCCGTATCCCCAGTTTTTTCCTTTGCTGCAGGTCCACAAGGGCAATTTGAACTCGTTGGCGATCTTGACGATCTCTTGAATCTCTTGAACCGAGCCTGGGTAAACAAAAGCCGACGGTTTTTTGACTTCGGGGATGATGCACTTGGCGCGCTTGTGCACTTCCGCCGCTTCCGTAACCACAAACGCCTCGCCAACCACCTTCTTTATCTGAGCGATTCCCGCCGCGAAGGATTGTTCATCAAGCGTCAGGGGTTTGCCTTGCCATTGAACGAATGCCGTCATCGGAGATGCCTCTCAACCTTACAGTTATCGGTCAACCTCGAAACCTGCACCAACATGCAACCCTTAATCCAGTGAGGTATTTTACAGTAGGAAAAAGCGAAGCTTGTTAGGCTTCGCTTTTTTTATTAACTACACCAGTCTAATAAGAATTAGCTTATTAGACTGCTTTTCTCTTGTAGAACCGGGCGCCAAGAGCCACCAATCCCACTGACAGCAGCATGATAGAACCGGGTTCTGGAGTACGAGTAGCAGTTTGAGCGATGTCCAAGTTATCATTAAAACTCCATCCACTGACGGGATTCTTGGTTGCAACTCCACCGTTACCCCCAATAACTTCTGGGCTCTTTATAACCGTATTCCAATTCTGAGCAGCGATAGTACCGTTGAATCCAATAGTCGAACCGGTAATTGAAGTGTTCGCTGGGAATCCGGCTAACTGCGCCAAGATCGTAGGCCCATCAGCATTAAGAAAATCGTTAGGGTCAACGGTAGTGTTGATCTCTA
This sequence comes from uncultured Pseudomonadota bacterium, assembly GCA_903844665.1. Classification (GTDB taxonomy): domain Bacteria; phylum Pseudomonadota; class Gammaproteobacteria; order Competibacterales; family Competibacteraceae; genus CAIMUS01. The sequence continues at coordinate 7,727 of CAIMUS010000142.1, read as the reverse complement.
TTATTTCACGCGTAGTACCACCGGTCGCACTAGTCAAACCTGCTGAAACAGTGGAAGTACGAGTATAGTTATTAGCACTGTCTTCGTACAGGGCGGCGAAAAGCAGGCCATTGTTCGCTGTAACGTAGCCGGTAATGCTGGGCTTGGTGAAGGTATAGGTAACTGTACTACCATTACCACTCAAGTAAATCTCACCCTTTGACCAGTCGAAATAGGCTGTATCCGCTGCGGTTAACGGTGTAAAAGTGGAGTGCTGTAAAAAAATCCCTTGATTATTGTTGCCCTGAGGCGCTCCTACCGTGACTACTTTCTCGGCAAAGATGGTTGTAAGCTCATTATAGGAGGTACCCCCACCTATATTTGTATCGTTGTCGCCCATTGTACCGAAGTTACTGATACCAAAGATGATATCACCGACTGTCACGGTGGGACCACCGCCACTCGTCGAGCCATCAACGTTGATAAGAAATTCACCACTGTTATCCGACATCCCGGTCGGGTATCCATTATTGAACAATCCCTCCACTGACGTGCCGCCGGCGGCTAACGCGCTGCCCATGCTGAACAGGCCGCTAACCGCGACAGCTAAGGCTGTTAACTTCGTTGTGTTCATCTGGTCATCTCCAGTCAAAGTTAGGGGTTAAAAATTTAAACTGCACGCATTCTATAAGGCAGGAAATATGCCATATTTTTTTAATTCTTTAAAAACAATAACTTAATAAATAGAGACAGGATCAGGGTGAGCCATACTGTAAAGTTTTTTGACAGGTTATTTTAGACCAAATCCGAGTTATATTTGAAAACTCCTTTTAATTCAATGGCTTGTTAAAACTAGCCGACAGGGATACTGTAAAATTTTCTGACAGTCGATCGATCCACACAATTGCACAAACCAACCCGTTTTAAAAAAATTTTTTATATTTCAGTCGCTTATTTAAAACGAGCGAAATAACATACTGTAAAATTTTCTGACAGTTCAGTGATCGATAGCGGGTCCTCCCCCACCAGGGGGAGGGAACCGGCGGGTCAGGAAATCACCTAAAGTCATCTTCCCAACGATTGCAGCAGGGTTTCAGCTTCCGACTTTTCCGGGAAGGATTTTTGAGTCGCCAACAGCTCCGTCAAGACTTTCCGGGCCTGTTCCTTATTACCACTACGGGCCAGCGCCAGCGCCAGGTGATGGCGGACGTTCAAATTCTCCGGCGTCCTCTCCGAGGCGTTCTTAAACAGACTCAGCGCTCGTTCGGTTTGTCCTTGGTCCAGAAGCAGAAGCCCCAGGGTATCCATAGCGATAGCTGAGTTAGGAGCCACCTCAAGAGCGCGTTCTGCATATTGTACAGCTTCCACCGGAGTATCCTTACGGAGTAGCCAAGCCAGATTAGTGAGGGCTGAAACATTATTTGAGTCCTGTTCAAGCACCTTGCGGAATACGGCTGTTGCCTGCTCGGTACGGTCAAGCGCCAGGTAAGCCCTAGCCAGAGCGAGGCGCACCGAGGTATCGTTAGGATATTGGGCCAACCAGTGTTCCAACGTTGCCAGGCCGGCTTCGCGGTCTCCCGCCTGCCACTGCGCCTGGGCAAGTCTCGTGACTATCTGCTGGCTGCCAGGCGCTAGCTTCAGTGCTTCCTGAAGGGCGGCTATAGCCTCTTTTGGCCGGTTCTGGCGCAGCGCTAACTGGCTATCCAGGACGATTACCTCCGGGTTGTCGGGATAAACCTGTTGTAGCTCCTGCACCAGCTTACCGGCCTCTGTCGGTTTATTTTCCCTTATCAAGTGACGGGTTAAGGCGAGCTTGGCGAGCAGATGATTGGGATCCAATCGCAACGCGGTGTGAAGCTCATCCAGCATCTTTTGGGTGTCATTGGCTTCCACATAGGCTCTTGCCAGCAGGTAATGAGACTGAGCGGTCTGGGGCTGGACTTCCGCCAATTTACGCAATGTCGCCAATGCCTCGGCAGGCTGCCTGGCAGCCAGTTGCGCCTCGCCCAGGGCGGCCAGTAACACTGGATTGTCAGGCTGTGATTGCTGGCCTTGTTGTAAAGTGACCAGCGCTTGGGAGGGCTGGCCCAACCGTAAGTAGTAGTTACTCAATAAAAGACGCGGTTCAACGGCCTGGGGATTAGCCTTGACAGCCTGTTCCAACCAGGTCAGCGCTTCGTTGGCGCGACCCGTCTGCTCAAGCAGCCCAATCAGCTTCTGCAGGGCGATGAGATGATCTTTATACTGGTTGAGAATTTGCCGGTAACGAGCTTCAGCAGTGGCTCGATCGCCGGACTTAAGATCCAGTTCCGCCAGACTCATCAACACAATGGGGGAAGTCGGCGCCAGCTTAAACGCTTGTTCCAACGCTTCCCGCGCCTTGGTATCCTCACCTTTAGCCAGGTAAGCGGCGCCCAGCAGAGTGTAGGGTATCGGATTACCAGGCAGTTCTTCGATCAGCTTGGATGCCGCCGCGATCGCCTTGTCGTACTCCTTTTGCTGCAAGTAGGTTTGATGTAACAGGATATCGGCCTGAGTCACCCCCTGTGCTGCTTTGCCGGCAGTCGCTGGTTGCCCGGGGGCCGCTTCGTGCTCGGTGAGTTTTTCATACTCGGCAGCCGCTTCGGCCTGACGGCCCAGCCTGAGCAAGGAGTTGGCCAGCTGCATCCTAACCTGATCATCTTGCGGATGGGCCGCCAGCCAGTCACGCAGCGATTGCAAGGCTCCCTGGCTGTCACCGGCCAGTCGCTGGGCATTGCTGAGCAACAAAACCCCTCCACTGCCAGGTGATTTTTGCTGAGCCGTCCGATAAGCGGCGACCGCTTTCTTAAAATCCTTCTGCTGTAAGTAAACATCGCCTTCCAGCTTATAGCCGATGTTTTGAGTAGGATAATGGGTTTGAATGTTGCGGGCCACTGTCAGGGCTTTGTCGAAGCGCTGCGCTTGCAACAGGAGTTGAGTTTTGGCAATTAATGAAGGCAGGTAATTACTCTGCACGGCCAGCGCCTTATCCAGAGTTTCCTCTGCCGCTTTACTGTCTTTTGCCTGGATTTGAGCCTGTGCCAGCCAATGCCAGCTTTCCGGTGACTGCGGCTTTAATTCGGTTAATTTACGGAAATTCGCTTGGGCCTCGGCATTGTTCCCGCTAGCCAGCTGCACCTGGCCGAGGGTGCGCAGGGCCACTGGGTCATTGGGATTGGCCGTATACAAGTTTTGAGCTACGTCGAGCGCCTTGGAATTCTGATTGAGACTCAGATATTGTTGCGCCAGGGCAAGACCGGCCTGTACAGAATTAGGATTTTTTTTCCAGGCCTGCTCCAGCCAGACCAGGGCTTGGTCGGCTTTTCCTGCCTGTTGCGCCAGGCCAGCCAGCCCTAACATGGCGCCGAGATAGCCTGAATTGTTTTTGAGTATCCGCTGAAAGCGTTCTTCAGCGGCTGTTGGATTGCCAGCCTTGATATCCAGGCGTGCCAAATTCATTTCCGCGTCGCTAAAATTTAGCTGTAGCTTAAGGGCCTGTTCTAAGGTAGCGCGGGCTTGACTATCGTCGCCCTTTGCCATATAAACCACGCCCAGTACAGTATAAACGAGAGGCTTGTCGGGCTGCTTCTTGATCAGATTGGAAGCCGCCTGCAGGGCTTTATCAAACTCTTGGGCACGCAGATAACTAAGGATCAGTGCAAGGTCCGCTTGCTGCAATTTGGGATCCAGCTCAACCGCCTTCTGTAATTCCTTGATACCCTCTTCCCTGTCTCCTTTCTCCAGCAGGGCCAGGCCCAATTCCAGGCGGGTGCCGGCAGCACTTGGCTGCATGTCGGCGGCTGTTTTCAGGTAGTCGACGCCCTTGCCGGTATCGCCCTGCGCTACGCGAGTCTTTCCCATGAGCCTGATCGCTTCAGAATCATTCGGTGCACGCTTCAGAACCTCCTGCAGCACGGCTGCCGCCTTCGCCGGGTCTTTAGTGCGCAGGTACGTCTCGGCGAGCAGTTTGGCTAACTGATCCGATTGCGGAACCAAATTGGAGAGGCGCTTAAAGTATTCCTGAGCTTGCTGGGCATGGTTCTGGGCAAGGTGAGTAATTGCAGAATAATACAGGGTTTCAAGATGATTTTCATTGCTGTTCAATTCCTGCTCGAAAGCCGTCTGAGCTTCAGCAAAACGCTGTTGGTCGAAGTGGATACGGCCTTGAGCAAAGCTGCTGCCCGGATAACGGGTTGAAATTTTTTTAATGGCATTGATGTCCTTTTGTGCACCTTCGTAATCCTTAAGACTAATCCGTGCCCATGCCCGTTTAAGGAGGTCTTGCGCTTTGTTAAAACGGTTTTCTATAGCCTTGGTATAGGCTTCTTCGGCTTTACCGTACTCGCTCGCCTGATAGTCCAGATCTCCTTTCAGGCTCCAGGCTTCGGCGGATTTGGGATCGGCCGCCAGTGCCTTGTCGTTCCAGCGACGCGCCTCGTCCCACTGTTCCTTCTGGAAGGCCTGCAACGCCTGTCCTAACAAGGTGGCGGGTGAATCCGGTTTCGCCTTCAGGGCCAACTGGAGCTGTTCAGCCGCTTCATTAACCTTACCCTGGGCCAGATAAGCCCTGCCACGCAGAGCGAACAACTTGGCCTTGGTATCCTCGTTCAGTTGCGATGTGTTGACGTTTAGTGCCAGCAAATCAGCAAATTTTCCTTGCAGTAGAAGAGATTGCGCCAGTGGCACTGATAAGGATTCGATGGCCGTGCCCTGGTCGAGCACGCGGCGCAGTTCCTTTTCCGCCGATGCTCCGTCGCCGACCTCGACATAAACCTGGCCTAGCAACAAGCGGGCTTCCAGGTTGGCGGGATTTTTCTGCAAGGCATTCTTAAGATTGATGACACTGGCACGCAGTTCACCCTTATCCCGCGACTCTCTGGCCCGTTCCACATACTGGGCGTCGGTCAGGTTTTCACCACAACCGCTTGAGAGCAGAACCAAGCCCAGCAGCATGGTTACAGTCAGTCCCCGTAACAACACTGAATTCCACCTATACATTGTTGATAGCCTCGTTTGATACTCACTCTGATCCCCGCCAGGCCGTCTGAAATCTTCGTGGCGCAGGTTAGGATGCTTGATGGTAGATTTGGCACGTTAAAACATGTTGGTTAAAATAACAATATGCATTCAGCCTCTTCTGGGAGCGAGCCTGCTCGCGAATCCGGCCAAATTGCCGCTGCACGTCCCCTTCGCGAGCCAGCTCGCTCCTACGCACCAACGCCCGGTCCTGCCGGATCGAAACCATGGTGCGTGGGACGCACCCACAAAGCCGGGTGTTATAGTTTTCTGTCAGGCACTACCTGGCCAAGTGTAAAATGGCCAAAGTCGAAATTTATAGACCTCTTTAAGATCAGCCATCCGCCATGAACGATCAATTATATGTTCTGCAATTAGTTGCCGAACGACTCGAAAAAGCAGTAATCCCTTATATGGTGAGCGGTTCCATAGCCATGAATTACTATGCGCAACCGCGTTTAACTCGTGATATCGATATCGTTATTGAATTGGCGCCCACTGACGCTGAGCGGATTATCGAACTGTTCGAGTCGGATTTCTATATCGATGAAGAAACTGTTCGTACCGCCATTGCTCGGCAAAGCTTATTTAATGTGATTCATAATAACTTGATTGTAAAAATAGATTTCATTGTTAAGAAAGATACTCCTTATAGAAAAAATGAATTCTCAAAACGATTGTTGGTGAAGATCGATAATTTCAAACTGTGGTTGGTAACTGCTGAGGATTTGATTCTTTCCAAGCTGGTTTGGGCAAAAGATAGCCACTCTCAAATGCAACTCAATGATATACGAAATCTACTTGCCTCAGTGCCTGATCTTGATTTAGGTTATATTAAACACTGGGCGACAGAACTGAACGTTATGAGTTTATGGAGTCAAATATGATGGCCACACTGGACACGCCGGCTGTTGTCGCTGATTTGTACCGGACCTTGTTGATGCAGCGTTCCGGGAGCGACAGATTAATCATGGGATGTGGGATGTTCGATACATCACGCGCATTAATTCGCGCCAGTGGCGGGATTCAAACACCTACCGATATGAAAATTTATCTTTTTAAACGTACCTATGGAAGTGATTTCGACAACGAGACGGCCGAGCGAATTATTGAGCATTATCGGAAAACAGGTCAGCTTCATGGATGAATCATGTCACGGTATATTTCTCATAGGTCACGGTAGGCGGCTTCGTCATGGGGGGATGACCATTCCTCGAGCGTGCTTTGCAAGGCGTTAGCGAATTCCCGATCTAACGGTTCTACCTGCACTTTCAAAAGCCGGTAAGCGCTTAAAAATCTCTCTGACCTTTTCACTCACCCAATACGCAAACGGCGCCCCCAATACTTTCCGAAAATCTTCTGGTTCCACCTGAAAAAAACGAGTATCCGTCTTGCCTTCCCGCATTGCGCTAATTGCGGATTGCAGGGCGGATGCCTTATCCCGTTCGTCCAGAAGGCGCAGAAAGAGAGTCATGGCGACTCATCGTTTGCTTGATAAATGGATACCATCGTGATCTCTTTCAACCGAAAAAACGGCTTGTTTGGTTTTTCCAAGGTTACGAATTCATCGACACCTGCTTGGATGGCGGCGCTGGCATGCAGTGAATCAACAGGGGCGAGGTCATACTTTGAAGCCAAGGTCACGGCGTTCGTTACCAGACTATCACTGGTGCTTACCCGCTCGGCGGCAGCGAAGATTGCCTGCATAAATGCCACCTCCTCCTCTCTACGATGAAATACAGGCTTGGGAAGCGTTTCCAAGCGGACGTACTCGCTGATCACGAGTGCGCGCTTAGGGTCATCAAGTACCGCCTGCGCCCGCTGAGCGGTGGATTCATCGCCCTGAAAGGCGGCGATCAGTACGTTGGAATCAACGTAGGTTCGCCGCTTAGTCATCCTCACCTCGGCGCTGGCGTATCTCGGCCAGGATTTCTTCCTGGCTCAACAGGCGCATGCCTTTAGCGATGGCGCGCTCACGCAGCGCCAGCAGACGCCTGCCCAAATCAGTCTTTGGTGCCTGCCTGTTCTGATCGATGGGCGCTGTTTCAAATGGTTTAGGAATCGGCTTATTCATGAGCATCTCCACGAAATAAAGGGTCGTTAACAGTTTAGAGCAGATAGGCTGCCATAATACAGCACATCCCTGTCCAGAGGCGCCAATGGTACGCTTGGTACGGGTGGTAAGGGCTCCAGCCATTGATGCAACGCCTGCATGCGCTGCTTACGAGCAAGCTTTATCTGCTGTTCTGCCGGCTCCATGCATTCCTTGACTTCCGATAGGTTCCTTTCGGTTAAATCGGAAACAGGGTTATCCACTTAAGCGGGGACAGCGTAGAGTGCGTTCCATGCACCAGGGCGCCTAAAGTGTCTCGACTTAAGTGGATACTCCGGTAATACTATACAACAGGTAGTGTTATGACAAGCCGAGTGGTGTATAGCGCTCCTATCTGATTTGTGGAATCACCGCTTCGAACCACCCCGGCGCTGCGCGCCACCCCTCCTTATCCAAGGAGGGGAATCCATAACTCAAATAGAATTGCTATACAACGGTTAGCGTCTTGCTGCCACGGCCTTACCACCTATCAGTTTGCTTCCAACCCTGGGATCACAGACCGTAGGGCGCATTAGCGGAGCGGAGCGGAGCGTAATGCGCCGTATGAGGGGCAGCAGCATAACGGCGCAATACGCTACGCTATTGCGCCCTACCAACT
>CAIMUS010000141.1 GCA_903844665.1 uncultured Pseudomonadota bacterium | reverse complement strand
AGAATAGGCAGGACGCTCTGAATCGCTGCACCAACACCAAGTTATTGACTCGTGTCGCGCGACCCGCTACTTTAAGACATGAGCATTGAAAACTTTCGGCACAAAGGTTTAGAGCGCTTGTTCCTGCATGACGATCCGCGTGGTGTCAATCCCGCGCTCGCCAACAAGATCAGAAACATTCTGTTCGCGCTCTCGCAGGCCACGGGAGTGACTGCTATGGGCTTGTTTCCAGGCTGGCGGCTTCACCGGCTTAAAGGTGATTTACAAGGCTGCTGGAGTGTGACTGTCTCGGGCAACTGGCGCATTATCTTTCGCTTTAAAGATGGCAACGCCTTTGATGTCGATCTGATCGACTATCACTAAGAAGGTACACATCATGGATATGCTAAACCCACCCCATCCGGGCCGGATTATCCGGGAAGAGATCATTGAACCGCTGGGACTGACTGTTAAAGATGCTGCTATGGCACTGGACGTTGGCCGGCAGGCTTTATCAGCACTGCTCAATGAGCGGGCAGCGCTATCAGTTGAAATGGCGATCCGTATCGAAAAAGCTTTCGGCCCCAAGATGGATCACCTGCTACGAATGCAGTTTGCTTACGATCTGGCTCAGGCCAAAAAGCGGATGCCGGACATCAGCGTCAAACGCTACCAGCAGGCTTGAGGTAGTCACCGTCGTTCTGGCCGCGCCAGTGATACATCCCAACCCAGCGCCACGGGTACTCGCCTGGGGGTCAAAAGGGGTCAAAAGGGTCAGACACGATTATTATCCTTCTTCGGCCTACCCACACCTTTCGACACGGCGCGGCGTTTCGCCAGCGCTTCGATCTGTTCCTTAAAACGCTCGCCACCCAACGCCCAACCCTTGTGCGTGCATTCGCGGATTTCCGCCAAATCATTGCTGGAAATGGCTCGTCCGGTTTGAACGGGAGGGGGAGATGGTAACATCGAACCCTACCCAACCTGGAGCGGAGCTTGCAGAGCGCAATTCGGGTTCCTTCTGGGGAGCGCAGGACGGGAACATTAGACAAATAGGGCCTAAGTGTCCAATGTCGCGGCGGCGCTATTCCTCGTCCGGGTGAAAAATGGCGTCCAGGTCTCGCGCGCCGTGCAATACGCGGACAATCTCGACGCCATTCGGGAGCGCTCGGTAAAAGATGACATACCGGCCCACCGCAAAGCTCCGCAAGCCTTCCGCCAATTCGTCACGCGCCCGGCCCATCTTGGGCCTCCCGGCCAGGGCATGAACTTTCCGGTCAATGGCCTCAACAAAGGCATCGGCCCGCGCCTCGCTGTCGTCTGCGATGTAACTCCAGATTTCGGCAAGGTCGGCTCGGGCGCGGGGGCGCTTGATGATAACGGGCATTTAGGACTCTTGGCTGGCGCTGGCTCTCGCGGCTCTTCTCTTGCGGCCTTCCTGCTTGATCTCTTCGGGATTCCACGGCGTCGGCTCACCACTGCTAAGCCCGTCGCGAATATCCTGCCGTAGCTGTTCGAGCTTGACGGCGCGCACGCGGTCTTGCTCCTCCATGAGGCGCAACGCCTCGCGAACCACCTCGCTTGCCGACGAATAGAGCCCCGACACCACTTTTTGCCTGACCATATCCTCAAGCTGAGGGGTTAAATTGACATTCAGCGTCATGAAGCAACCTCTTGTTCCTGTCGTCATAGAGTTTTGATCCTAGCATCATTGTCCGAAATTGGCAATCATTGCCAACATAAGAGGAAGCTAGCGGAAGCAAAAAAGGAAGCAAAAAAGGGTCAGACAAAAAAACAAAAAAGGGTCAGACACGATTATTATCCTTCTTCGGCCTACCCACACCTTTCGACACGGCGCGGCGTTTCGCCAGTGCTTCGATCTGTTCCTTAAAACGCTCGCCACCCAGCGCCCAACCCTTGTGCGTGCATTCGCGGATTTCCGCCAAATCATTGCTGGAAATGGCTGCCTGGAATAATTCCCGGTAGGCGCTTTGCCTGTCCGCCTCATTGCGCCCCAAGCGTAGATATTCCTCGTGCGCCGTCAACCAGTCCGCGTTCACTCCCGGCTCGCCCTGCGCATGATGGCGATAGCTCGACCAGGGGTAATCCCCGGGGTGCGCCACCATGCCCGCCCGTACCGGGTTGAGTTCGATGTAACGCATCAGCGTCAGCAGGTATTGCTCGCTGCTCACTACCGTCGCCCGGTAGCGCCCTTCCCAAAGCGTGCCGCTGCGCCGGTAGGTGAAATTGAAGTACTGCACATAACGCCTGCCTACGGACTGGAGGACTTTGCTGATGCTGTGGT
>CAIMUS010000140.1 GCA_903844665.1 uncultured Pseudomonadota bacterium | reverse complement strand
CATCTTCGCCGGCCTCAGGGCATCGACGCCAGTCAACAGCCGGCAAAATGCCGGCGCTCCCAGGGAATCCCCGTAGGGGCGGTTCGCGAACCGCCCCTACGGGCTCAGCCTGCAAAGTGTCCCGACTTAAGTGGATACCCTGAAAAACATCACCTTGAGTGCCGAGTAACCCGACATTGAGAGACCCACAAGGAAATGGCGAAGCAGCAGAAATCAGGCAACAAAACCGTTGCAACGCTGACGCACGACGAAGCGACCCGCAAGAACATCCCGACGGCCGAATTCCAGTCAGTGATGCGGAAGAACGAGCAGGACTCCGTACGGGTGGCTTACGCGCGACGCAACCGCGATCTCGACCCGCAACTCGTATGGCGTCGCGGAGGGAGCAGCCAGGACGGGAACGGGGGGAGTTTCTACAAAGCCTGAGCGTAGCCAGCGGGTCGCTGGCGGAAGCGGAGACACAACTGATCATCGCCAACCGTCTGGAGATGCTGCCGCCGGAAAGACTCGAAGCGCTGCTGCGCCAGTCGGAGGAAATCAGCAAGGGTATCCACTTAAGCCGGAACGCTGTACAGGCTGACCGCAGAGGGATTTCCCTGGGAGCGCCGGCATCTTGCCGGCTGTTGACTGGCGTCGATGCCCCGAGGCCGGCGAGGACGCCGGCGCTCCCAGGGTCGGATTGTCCCACCTTAAGTGGGTAGCCCAAAGGGTCAACCCAACCACCCCGCCCATGACACCCAACGCCTTCTTCGACCACCCGATCCTGAACTCGCCCTACGAGCGCCCGCTGCGGTACTGGGAGCTGGATGAGCAGGGGCAACCCACACAGAAGATTCTCGAAACCCGGCGCCGCGCCGAGTTCATCACGCCGATCCCGAAGCCGAAGAAGCGGAAGAACGCCACCGACCAGGAGGCATTCGTTTTCGGTGAGGGCAAGGGGCTTTCAACCAAGGAGCAGCAATACGACCCCACTTCGATCATCAATGAAGTTCGCGGTCATGTGGACTCCTGGCGTTCCTTGGCCAATCCCAAGCAGTGGCAGGTCACGCCGGAGACAGCCCGCCTGCTGCAGCACTGGCGCCATCACAAGTTCAGCGGTGTCCGCCCGTTCTTCTGCCAGGTGGAGGCGGTGGAAACCGCGATCTGGCTCACCGAGGTCGCGCCCCAATCCAGGAACGGGAAACGTCTGCTCGACCATCTCGCGGCGGCGAACCGAGACGCCAACCCGGAATTGCTGCGGCTCGCGCTGAAGCTTGCCACCGGCGCCGGCAAGACGACGGTGATGGCGATGCTCATCGCCTGGCAGACGATCAATGCGGTGCGACGCCCGGCGAGCAAACAGTTCACGCGCGGCTTTCTGGTCTGCGCCCCCGGCTTGACGATCAAAGACCGGTTGCGCGTTCTCCAGCCCAACGACCCCGACAGCTACTACAAAGACCGCGAGCTGGCGCCGGGCGACCTGCTCGACGAGGTGAACCGGGCAAAAATTGTCATCACCAACTACCACGCCTTCAAGCGCCGCGAGCGCATCGAGCTTTCCAAAGGCGGACGCCAGCTTCTCCAGGGCCGCACGGGTGAGGAACCCAGTACGCTGGAAACGGAAGGCCAGATGCTGCAGCGCGTAATGCCCGACTTGATGGGCATGAAGAACATCCTCGTGATCAACGACGAGGCGCACCACTGCTATCGGGAGAAACCGAAGGACGCGGACGATGAGGATCTGAAAGGCGACGACAGGAAGGAAGCCGAGAAGAACAACGAGGCGGCACGCCTGTGGATTTCCGGCCTGGAAGCCGTGAACCGCAAGCTCGGTCTCAGCCGCGTCATCGACTTGTCCGCGACGCCCTTCTTCCTGCGCGGCTCCGGCTACGCCGAGGGCACGCTGTTCCCGTGGACGATGAGCGATTTTTCGCTGATGGACGCCATCGAATGCGGCATCGTCAAACTGCCGCGCGTCCCGGTGGCGGAAAACATCCCCGGCGACGAGATGCCGATGTTCCGCAATCTCTGGGAGAACATCCGCAAAGACATGCCCAAGAAAGGGCGCGGCAGCGGCGGGGAACTCGACCCGCTCAAACTCCCCACTCGCTTGCAGACGGCGCTGCAAGCCCTCTACGGCCACTACGAGAAGACCTTCACGCTTTGGGAGGAGAAGGGCATCAAGGTTCCTCCGTGCTTCATCATCGTCTGCCAGAACACGAAATCCGCTTTCCCCGCGTCGAGGGCTATCGCGTGGAATTGCCGGAGGAACGCCTGACCGCCGCTTTCAACGAGGACTCCATTTTGGAACTCAGCCCCGATCTGGTTGGCCCCTCCATCACCCGCAACGCCGGCATTATCGGCGAAGGCGTGGACATGAGCCTTGAGCATCTGGGCGACACGCGACTTTCCACGCTCGTCTTTCGCGTCACCCAGCGGCTGCTTTATACGAAATGGCGCGACCCCGGCGAAGAGCCAAAGCTGTACCTCTTCGGCCAGCTCAAGCGGATCGCCAAGCAATGGTTCGACACCTGCCTCGTCTGCAAAGGCGGCGCCTATCCGGCGCTGCTCATGTATCAGGAACTGGCCGACATGGCCTGCGAACGCATCACGGCGGCCATCACCCGGCAGTTTCTCGGCGAGCGTCCCATCAAGGCGCTGCTCGATCCTTACAATCCCACCGGCTCCACCAGGCACGTCCGGTTCAACACCTCGAAAACCGACCGTTGGGAAACGAGTTCAAAGCACTGCCATATCAACTGGATCGTCCTCGACAGCGACTGGGAGGCGGAGTTCTGCCGCGTGGCGGAGTCGCATCCCAAGGTCCGCGCCTACGTGAAAAATCACAACCTCGGCCTGGAAGCGCCGTATCGCTACGGCTCCGAGACGCGGAAATATCTGCCCGACTTCATCGTGCTGGTGGATGACGGCCACGGCCCGGCTGACCCGCTGCATCTCGTGGTCGAGATCAAGGGCTACCGACGCGAGGACGCGAAGGAGAAGAAAGCCACGATGGACACCTATTGGGCACCCGGCGTGAACCATCTTGGCGCCTATGGCCGCTGGGCATTCGCCGAGTTCACCGAGGTTTACCAGATCGAGGCTGATTTCAAGGCCAAGATCGAAAGCGAGTTCAACAAGATGATTGAGAAGGCGGTGGTAAGTCGGTAGTTACGGACATTGGACGAACGAAAATGCGGATTTATCCTGTCTAACGCTTGGCCGGTGTACACTACGCCCGTGTACGCAACACCATCAAGAGTTTGAGCGATGAAAAACATTACCCTGAGTGCAGATGACAATTTGATCGAAGCCGCCCGTGCCCGTGCCCGTGCTGAACACACCACACTGAACAAACAATTCCGCTGCTGGCTCGCAGACTATGTACGCCAGGAAAGTCGCGCGGATGCAGCCATGGCGTTGATCGAGGAACTGCGCGGTCACGTGCGCACCGGCGGCCGCAAATTCACGCGGGATGAAATGAATGAGCGGTGAATTTATCGATACCAACGTCTTCATTTATCTGTTCGACGAGACCGACGTCCGCAAGCGCAATACGGCCGAACGGTTGGTCCGAGCGGCGCTAGAAACCCGCAGCGCTCGCATCAGTCACCAGGTCGTTCAGGAGACCCTGAACGTTGTGACCCGTAAATTGCCATCGCCGATGGCAGTGGAAGATGTCCAGCATTTTTGGTAGTGTAAATTTTCCAGTGATGAGAACCTGTGAGCACTACATATAGTGTTATCTTTGCTCTTACTACACAAAATAGTGTATCAGCTTGTCTCTATCACTGGAAAATTTACAGCAAGGCATTTTTTGGAACAGGTTTTGGCACCTTTGTGGCAAATCATGCCAACCCTGGCGCTCTACCGGCGCGGCCTCGACATCCGGGCACGCTATGGTTTCAGCTTCTATGACTCGTTGATCGTCGCCGCGGCCCTGGAGTCAGGCTGCACCCGTATCTACAGCGAAGACTTGCAGCACGGCCAGCAAATCGAAGGGCTGATCATCGAAAACCCATTCAAGGACTGAGACCCCAACATGGCAAAACCACCCGCATCCAAACGCACCGTCGAGACCCTCAAGCACGACGAGGACAAACGGAAGAACATCCCGACGGCGGAGTTTCAGTCCGTCCTCAGGCCGGACGAGCAGAAGCCCGTGGCAGTGCGCTACCCGCGCAACACCGACCTCGATCCCCAACTCGTCTGGCGGGGCAAGGACGAACAGGATTGGAGCGACCTCGTCATCCACGCGCCGCCGCTCTACATCCAGGAAAAGGTTCACCCGAAGGTGCTCATTGACGACTTATTGCGCCAAACCAGGGATAGCAGGACGCAAGAGTCCGGCCACCAGACCGACCTCTTCGCCGACTTCAACGGCATTCCCAAGGGCGCGGACAAGACCGATTTCTACCAGCACGACCAGAACTGGAGCAACCGCATGATCCTCGGCGACTCCCTCCAGGTCATGGCCAGCTTGGCCGAGCGGGAGGGCCTGCGGGGCAAGGTGCAGTGCATCTACCTCGACCCGCCCTATGGCATCAAATTCAATAGCAACTTCCAGTGGAGCACCACCAGCCGCGACGTGAAGGACGGCAAGGCCGACCACATCACCCGCGAGCCGGAGCAGGTTAAAGCCTTCCGCGACACCTGGCGCGACGGCATCCACAGCTACCTCACCTATCTTCGTGATCGGTTGACAGTGGCTCGTGATTTGTTGACCGAGTCCGGGTCCATCTTCGTGCAGATTGGGGATGAAAACGTGCATCGCGTCCGGGCGGTGATGGATGAGGTGTTTGGAGAACAAAATTTCGTTTCATTGATTACTCTGCAAAAGAGCGGAGGACTTACCGCTGAAAGTATCGCGTCGGTGTCTGACTACTTAGTTTGGTATTGCAAAGCTAAGGAGTCAATTAAAGCAAGAAAGGTTTTCCGCGAGAGAAACGTGAGCAATACTGCTCAATTTCTTAATGCCCAGAACGATTCCGAATCTGACGCCTTTCAGTCCGTGGCTTTGACGTCATCCCACGAATACTCTCGAGGTAAGGATCCGTTTTCATTCAGAGGCAAGTCGTATTCACCAGGGGGTCGATATTGGAGCACAAGCCCAGAAGGATTAAGGCGTTTAGAATGCAGCGATCGCCTTTTGACTACAACGAACACTCTGCGCTATAAGATGCTATTCAGTGATTTTCCTGTGATGCCGATCTCCAATATCTGGGGCGATCTCATGGGGGCTACTGGAATGATCTATGTCGTTCAGACAAATACGAAGATCATTCAGCGCTGCTTCCTCATGGCCACCGGCCCCGGCGACCTCGTACTCGACCCGACCTGCGGTTCCGGCACCACGGCGTATGTCGCCGAGCAATGGGGCCGCCGCTGGATCACGATTGACACCTCGCGCGTAGCGCTGGCGCTGGCCCGTGCTCGCATTATGGGTGCGCGCTATGCGTTTTACCTGCTGGCCGATTCCCGCGAAGGCCAACTCAAAGAAGCCGAAGTCACCCGCACCACGCCGAGTTCGCAGCCCGTGCAGGGCAACATCCGCCACGGCTTCGTCTACGAGCGCGTGCCGCACATCACGCTCAAGTCTATCGCGAACAACGCGGAGATTGATGTCATCTGGGACCAGTGGCAGGCGAAGCTGGAGCCGTTGCGCGAGAAGCTGAACACCGCGCTCAAGAAGACCTGGCAGGAGTGGGAGATTCCGCGCGAGGCCGATGCCCAGTGGCCGGAGCCGGCGAAGCAACTGCACGCCGACTGGTGGCAGGCCCGCATCGCCCGGCAGCAGGAGATCGACAAGTCCATCGCCGCCAAGGCCGAGTTTGAATACCTCTACGACAAACCCTACGAGGACAAAAAGAAAGTCCGTGTGGCCGGTCCCTTCACCGTGGAAAGCCTCAGCCCCCACCGCATGCTCGGTTTGGATGAGAACGACGAGTTGATCGACGCCATGAAGGAAGACAGCGGCGAATACGGGGCCAAGCAATCCTTCCCTCAGATGATCCTGGAGAATCTCAAGACCGCCGGCGTGCAGCAGGCGCACAAGGAGGACAAGATCACCTTCACCGCCCTTATCCCCTGGCCGGGTGAACTGGTCTGCGCGGAAGGACATTACCTGGAAGGCGAGACCGAAAAACGCGCCGCCATCTTTATCGGTCCCGAATTCGGCACCGTCCAGCGCGCCGACCTCGTCGCCGCCGCCCGCGAGGCCGGCGATGGCGGATTCGATGTGCTCATCGCCTGCGCCTTCAACTACGAGGCGCACACCACGGAGTTCAGCAAGCTGGGCCGCATCCCGGTACTCAAGGCCCGCATGAACGCCGACCTCCACATGGCCGAGGATCTCAAGAACACTGGCAAGGGCAACCTGTTTGTTATCTTTGGAGAACCAGACATCACCCTGCTGCCGGAGCAGGACGGCAGGCTGCGCGTGAAGGTGAACGGGGTAGATGTTTTTAAACCCCAGACCGGCGAAGTCATCAGCGATGGCGCCGACGGCATCGCCTGCTGGTTCATCGATACCGACTACAACGAAGAAAGCTTCTTTGTCCGCCACGCCTACTTCCTCGGCGCCAACGACCCCTACAGCGCCCTGAAAACCACGCTGAAGGCCGAAATTGACCCGGAGGCATGGGCTACGCTGAACAGCGACACCTCACGCCCGTTCGAGAAGCCGAAGTCCGGCCGCATCGCCGTTAAGGTGATCAACCATCTCGGCGACGAGGTGATGAAGGTGTTCAAGGTGTAATGTTATGGAATTCCGCATCGTCCATACCTTCACCGACAGCCTTGCCCGGTGCCGGCGAGGAATCGAGAGCTGCCGACTCCGTTGGCTTGAGCTTGACGTCTTGAAATCAAAACCTATAATAATTTTAGAATTTTTATAGGTTTTGATTCCATGAAACAGCCGGCCACCATTGAGGGCTACCCACTTAAGCCGGAACGCTGTACAGGTTGACCGCAGAGGGATTTCCCTGGGAGCGCCGGCATCTTGCCGGCTGTTGACTGGCGTCGATGCCCTGAGGCCGGCGAGGACGCCGGCGCTCCCAGGGTCGGATTGTCCCACCTTAAGTTGGTAGCCGGATCGATACCCCCTATAGAATCTCCCTGGTGATATTTTTCAAGCGGGCGGGGTTATCCTCGACATATTCCGCCGTCATGGCTACGGTGCTGTGACCCATCAACCGTGACACCGCCTTAATATCGATTCCCTTCTCGATCAACCGGGTGGCGAAGGTCCGGCGCCCGGAGTGCGAACTGGCGCCGTCGATTCCGGCCTGGGTATAGAGCCGTTTGAATACCTGCTGTAAACTGTTGGGGCTGAAGCGACTGCCTTTATTGGACAGAAACAGCGGCGACCCCGGCGCAACCGCATGCCGCCGGTCCTGCCGGCGCAGGTCCAGATAGGACTGCAACGCCGCCCGTACCTGGGGATTGGTGAGATAAACGTGGCGCTGCTTTCCTCCCTTGGTCATCCGCCTGAGCAGATTGATCTCTTCCTTGAGCTGCCCGCTGGCGTCGACAACGTCGGTTATAGACAGGGCGGCGAGTTCCTTCACCCGCAAGCCCAGGCCGAAGCTTAAATACAACAGCGCGACATTACGGGCGGCATGATGTTCACCGGCGAGGGTTTTGAGCATGCGCTTGAACTCCGCCTCGGAGAGTACCTTTGCTTTGCCTTCGCGCGGCATAGGAAGATTTCCTTAAGTCATTGAGGAATCGTTGGCCAGTGACTGACAGAAAACCAATTAAACATTATTTTTCAATAGCTTATGCCAAAAACCCAGTAAAGCAATTCAGTTAGATTGATAGTATAGTCCCACCAATTATGATCTGTACAGTAGTTGATAATTTATTTTTAAATCAATAACTTAAAATAAAAGCCATATCGACTTTCGGCCAAAATCCAACTGCGCCGAACCTCGCTCAGAAGTGCTACCATGACTATCACAATCTTGCTCGCTATGACGCCGACCATGGCGGTATAGTATTGTTTGGAGAATTGACGACCACTCTGATCATGAATAGCAACAACGCCGTTGGATTACCCCCACTCAGCCAGCGCTGGCAACACCTTCTCATGCCGGTCATCTCCCTCGGTCTCTTTGTCGCCGCGATTTGGGCGGTCTACCATTTCCTCGCCGAGGTGACCTACGATCAGCTTCTTATCGAACTGGCGAAACTTTCCACCACACAACTGCTGTTGGCGGTCGTGTTTACGGCGGCGAGTTTCGTGGCGCTGCTGGGCTATGACTGGGCGGCGCTGGCTTATATCGGCCGCAGGCTGCCTTTGCCGACCGTGGCAATGGCGTCGTTTTGCGGCTACGCGATTTCCAATATGGTAGGGTTGAGCCTGCTGTCGGGCGGCTCGGTGCGTTATCGAATCTATCTTTCTGCGGGACTGGATGGAGCCGATGTGGCCCGAATCTCGGTGTTCGGCACGATCGCCTTCAGCATAGGCATTCTACTGGTAGGGGCCATTGCACTAACCCTCCATCCGGAACTGGCTATTAATTTCCTCCATCTCTCCGACAACGTCCTGCGCACGTTGGGTCTGGCGCTGCTGACGGCCATCGGCGGCATCGTGGCTTTCAGCTTTATCAGGCGCACACCGGTCAGGGTCGGCCCCTGGCGGCTCAAGCTGCCGAGTGGCTCCATCACGCTATTCCAACTGTTCGTCTCGGTGCTGGATATCGCCTTCGCCGGAGCCTGCCTGTATGTCCTGTTGGGCGCGACCACGCTGCCGTTCCTGTCCTTCCTGGTGGTCTATGCCCTGGCTCTGTTCATCGGCTTCGTCAGTAATATTCCCGGTGGGCTGGGCGTTTTCGAGACGGTCATCCTGTTACTGTTGAGCAATGCCGTCACGGTGGAAATCCTGACGGCCGCGCTGATCGCTTACCGTGCTATCTACTATCTGTTGCCCCTGCTGCTGGCGCTTATCCTGCTGGCGCGGCGCGAGGTTACCGAACGCCTGCCGCCACTGGTGCAGGCCGTGCATTCGCTGCGCTCCTGGGGCGCCAAGCTGGCGCCACCCGCGCTGGCGGGACTCACCTTTTTCGGTGGCGTCGTGCTGCTCGCCTCGGCAGCGACCCCCGCCCTGCCGCAGCGTCTGGAAATCCTGGAAGGTATCGTCCCTCTGATGGTGGTCGAGTCCTCCACGATCCTGGCCTCGGTCATCGGGCTGGGCCTGCTGGTCGTCGCCTACGGCCTTTATCGCAAGCTCAATGGGGCTTATGTACTCACGCTTGCATTCTGTCTGATCGGCGGTGTCGTCTCGCTGACCAAGGGCATCGACTACGAAGAGGCCTTGCTGTTAGGGGTGACGGCGGCCATCCTGTTCTTCTGCCGCCGCGAGTTCTATCGCAAGACGGCGCTGCTGAATGCGCCGCTCACGCCGGGCTGGATCGTCTCCATTCTCGGCGCGGTCGGCGGGATGTACTGGGTGGTATTGTTTTCCTATAAATATGTCGAATACAGCAATATGCTCTGGTGGCAGTTCGAGTACGATGCCCAGGCCTCGCGCTCGTTACGGGCGACGCTGGGCGTCACCGTCGGCGTATTCGTTCTTGCACTGACACGCCTGCTGCGGCCGCCGCACCCCCGTCTCGCCCTGCCTTCGGCCGGTGAATTGGACAAAGCCCAGGCCGTTATCCGCGCCCATGACGATGCCGATGGCAACCTGGCGCTGATGGGCGATAAGTTTTTCCTGTTTTCCGAGCGCGACGACGCCTTCCTGATGTACGGGATCAACGGCTCGACCTGGGTGGCGCTGGGCGATCCTATCGGCCCGGAGGAGGCGGTGGATGAACTCGCCTGGCAGTTTCGTGAACTCGTCGATCATGAAAACGGGCGGATAGCCTTCTATCAAACCCGCGCTACAACCCTGCCGATGTATCTGGATATGGGGCTGACCCCGTTAAAGTTGGGAGAAGAGGCGATTGTCATGCTCGATCGCTTTTCGCTCGACGGAGCCAAGCGTAAGGGTTTGCGCCATGCGGTCAATCGCTCCGAACGCGACGGCATGAGCTTCGAAATCCTGCCGCGCGCATGTGTGCCGGCCTGTCTCGACGAAATCACCGCGGTGTCGGAGCACTGGCTGGCCCAGAAAGCCGCCCGCGAGAAACGGTTCTCGCTCGGCGCCTTCGATCCCGCTTATGTACAGCGTTTCGATATCGCTCTCGCCCGCCAGGCGGGTCACATCGTCGCGTTCGCGACGATATTCACCACCGCTACGAAGGCCGAGGCCTCGGTGGACCTGATGCGCCATACTGCAAGCGCGCCGGGCTCCACTATGGTTTATCTGTTTATCAAGCTGATGCTGCATTTCAAAGCTCAAGGCTATCAGCGGTTTATGCTCGGCATCGCGCCGCTTGCCGGCCTGGAAACCCATCCCCTGGCGCCGCTTTGGCACCGCTTCGGTTATCTCATTTATAACCGGGGGGAGCGATTCTACAATTTCCAGGGACTGCGGGAGTTCAAGGACAAGTTCGATCCAGTGTGGGAGCCGCGCTATCTGATGACCAGCGGCGGGATCAATCCGCTGTTGGTGTTGACCGATATCGCCACCCTGATCGGCGGCGGGATGCAGGGAGTGTTTAAAAAATAAGCCTGGCGTAGTTGTTGGTAGGGGGTAGTGTTCCAAACGTGGATATGAGTGGTTCTCTGAGGTGCGATAGATCGGCGCCGTGTTAAATATCATATCCAGTTCTGAAACACTACCCGCCACAATTGCGGCTGGAGTTCCGTAGTTCCGTAGGGCGCGTGGAACGCACCCTACGCTTGCTCTCTAAGGTTCTGTTTCTTCAGGGGCTTTTGCTGGTTTCGTTTTCTCCCATTGCACCGCGTCGCCGTGACACTTGATGGCGTGTCCGCAGCCATAGGAAAAATGCACGCCGGTGTCTTCGCACGAGATATTCATGACAGCGTCGGCGCCCACTTTTGCCGCTTCCATCTTGAGCATTTTCTGCGCCTCCTCCAATGAAGGCCCCGAGCCTTGCTGCCGACCGCACGAGGCGCTTTTCACTGTGGAAACCAACTCGTATTTTCGGTTGAGACCGGCGCCTTGGGTCTCCGGCAACAGCAGCGTTACCGAACCCGCCTTTTTGCGTATGACCGGCTCCGATGGCCCTGTTGAACAGGCCGTTAGAATAGCCAGTAGCAGCGCCAGGGCGCCGGCCAGCTTGGGTCTCATGGTTCGTTTCATACCGTACCCCTTATAACTGCCGTGAGAGTCTTTGCTCTGCTGATTGAACTGAATCCCCCCTTGTCAACACGAGTATCCACTTAAGGTAGGACACTTTTGAAGTAGGGTACACATAGCGTACTACAATGACTACTGTGCGTAGCCTACAACTCGCGAATCCGGCCCGCCTGCCGCCGCGCCTTCCCTTCGCAAATTTCAACTATCGGCGCCTGTTCCACCGCTGGCGCTTCGCAGAGCTTTTGTCGGCACTGGAAACAATTTACTATGGTCGGATTCAGTGCATTTCAATGGGGGCGACGCCGCCTTCCGTTCAAGATCTTACGGGATGAATTCCCACCCGGCATCATTGCCAGCAACTTTAAGGAGCGCCTCATGTCCAGAAAAACCGTGATGGCAACCACCCTGACCTGCGCGCTGTCGTTGGCCATGGGAATTACAGTGGCCGCCGCTCAAGAGCAGGGCCACATCAAGCCGAACCCCTATCCGCCAGGATGGCTGCCGCCGACCGGAAATCGGATGATGGGAGCGGGCGGTAACACCATGGGTCCTGGCGGACCGGCTGCCGGAGGCGGCGGAACGATGCCAGGCGCTGGCGGCGCTATGCCAGGCGCTGGCGGCGCTATGCCAGGCGCTGGCGGAACGAAGGAATATGGCGATGGTTTCGCGGTTCCTGGCAGTAAAGGGACTGGCGATAACAAGGGTGATGTCGACAGTAAAATCCGGGGACCTGGCGGGATGGGGCATGGCCGTAGCATGGGGTATCCTGGAGACGATACTCAGGAGCCGGGCGGCATGGGTCATGGTCGTGGCGGAATGGGCCATGGCCCTGGCGGAATGAGTCGTGGCGGTGGAGATATGGGCGCCAGTGGCGGCATGGGAAATCCCGCCGGTTTTGGGATGAGAGGAACCGGCGGCGGCCCGGGGAATACGACCGGCGCCGGGACGGGAGGAACTGGCGGTGGCTTGGGGAATTCCACCAGTCCTGAGTTGCGAGAACCGGGCCGCGACTTCAGAACTCCTGGCGGGATGTCCGGCCCCGGCCGTAACCGTAGCTGGCCATAGAGAGCTTGGGGTGTAACCAGCCGAGGAAGTAAAATCAAGCTCGCCGGAAGATGCTTTTTCTGCCCGCTTTAATGGTAGACTTGCATCGATCATTACAACAAGCCGTGAGACACTCGCCATGGTCAAACATCCTCCCGTTTCCGCCGATCTCCTCTATCTGCTGATCGAGAAGATCGATAACCTTATCCAGGAACACAACAAGATAGATCCTGAAGCCCACATGCCCAAGGTGGTGGCCGAGGAATACTACCGGGGAACGCCGGATTGGAGTCTGGCGCTGGAATGGAGAACCCGTCAGGGGGTGGCTTCCTTCAACCTGCATGCCAACAGCCAGCGGGTCTGCATGACCTTTATTTTCCTGCGCGAACCGATGACCGCCAAGGCCTGGGCCGAGACCTTGCATCATAAGGACGGCGCCGAGTGGAATGCGGTGATCGATTACATTGCCAATCTGGGCGACTTCACGGTATGGAACCATGAGACGCAGCGGCTGAAAAAGGAACTGGCGCTGAGAAAGGACGGTTAATGCTGGTTGTTGCCGGCGCCGGCGGGACAACCGGCCCTCAGCGGCTGCGGCGAAGCCTTGGACCATTCCCGTCCGAGGAAGACCGAACCCATGCCTGGTCATAACGCCGCCCGCTGAATCCCGATGTCGCGTGTCCAAACCGGTCTGGAGGCATTGATCCAGGAAGCGCCCCATAAAATCCGGGGCGCAACGCTGGGCGTAGTCTGCCATCCGGCAAGCGTCGATGCCGAATTGCGCCATACCCTCGATCTGCTGCATGCCGCCGGCGCCCGGATTGGCGCTATCTTCGGTCCCGAGCACGGCGCCCGCGGCGAAGCGCAGGATATGGAAGGGGTTGCCGATATCTCTCTGGATCCCAGGCTCGAGGCGCCGGTTTACAGTCTGTACGGCGCCAGCTTCGAAAGCCTGACTCCACGCCGCGAGCAGCTTGAAGGACTCGATGCCCTGGTCATCGATCTCCAGGATATCGGCGCGCGCTATTACACCTTCGTCTGGACGATGGGCCTGTGCATGCAGGCGGCCGGCGAGGCCGGTCTGCGGGTGCTGGTGTGCGATCGGCCCAATCCCCTGAATGGGGAAACCACGGAAGGCAATCTGCTGAAACAAGGATTCAGTTCGTTCGTCGGCCTGCATCCCCTTCCCAACCGTCACGGCCTGACTCCCGGCGAAATCGCCCGCTATTTACAGCAGCAGCGCGGTATCGAATGCGAGTTGGAAGTGCTGCCGCTGCGGGGCTGGCGGCGCAACATGTACTTCGATGCAACCGGGCTGCCCTGGGTATACCCTTCCCCCAATATGCCTACCCTGGATACCGCGCTGGTTTATCCCGGCATGTGCCTGGTGGAAGCGACCGAGCTTTCGGAAGGACGCGGCACGTGCAGACCCTTCGAAATCGCGGGGGCGCCCGGTATCGACCCGGAGGCGCTCGCCACCGCGCTCGCCGCCGAAAACCTGCCCGGCTGCCGCTTTCGTCCGCTTTATTTCCGGCCGCAGTTTCAAAAGCATGCCGGCAGCACCTGTGGTGGCGTACAGATTCATCTCACCGACCGCCATCGGTTCGATTCCTATTTGACCGGTGTCGCCTTGTTGCGATGTGTCAGACAAATCGCGCCGACTGTCTTCGCCTGGCGGCGACAACCCTATGAATTCGTCGATACCATTCCGGCTATCGATCTGCTGGCGGGGGATGACAGGCTACGGCAGGGTCTGGAGGCAGGCGCTTCGCTGGCGGAACTGTCCGCCGCCTGGGCCCAGGAAAGAGCGGCTTTCGAGGAAATTCGGCGGGCCGCCTTATTGTATCGGTAGCCTCCCCCACGGGGGGGAGGTTACTTATCGGTGACGGTCGGCGCCAAAGGTGGGGGATGCGGTTACTTGACGTGCTGATTGATCAGTTTGGTCATCTCGAACATCGATACCTGATCCTTCCCCAGTACCTGCTTCAGCGCGGCATCCGGATTGATCTGGCGGCGGTCGTTGGCATCCTGCAGATCGTGACTTTTTATGTAGTCCCACACCCGCTTGGTCAATTCAGCCCGTGTCAGCGGCTCCTTACCCACGATGGCCCCGAGTTCGGCGCTGGGGGTAACCTGCTGGGCGATGCCGCCGCGAGCCTTGGTCGTCGTCTCGGCGGGCTTGCTGTTGCTGGTAGCCGTCTTGGCAGTACCGGTATTCTTGGTGGTGCTGTCTTTGGATTTAGCCATTGGTGATCTCCTGGAAAAAGGGGGGTCGAAACCGTTTCAAGCGCGCCCGATCCCGCGGCGCATGCGTCAGAGGCGGTTTGGCTCCGGTGCAGGCTCCTGGACGAGGCGTCGCTTTTAATCAGTAAATGTAGCAGCCGCCGTCGGCGAGCCACCTTGATTATCGGTTCGGTTCATTCTAGGACGTGTTCAGCCGTAAGCCAACCCTTGATAGGCTTACGGCGCCCTTAATTCTGTCGTTTTCTCCTCCCCTGCGAGCCAGGGTCAGGGGAGACAGGGATAACAGCGTCCTGATTCGCCCATTTTTTTCAGAATAACCCGTTCTGCAGCCTGCATTCCGCCGATCTCCGCCGGATCCCATGGTGTAGTCGGAAGCGCCCCTGGGTTAAAATGACCGGGTAAGCGGTGCAACAAAACATGCAGTGCGGCAAATTTATCTTCCAGACAATTATCATCAGGAGTAACCATACATGAGCAAAACGAGCGAAACAGCCAGCACCCAAGGGCAGCTACCCGATAAAGTAGCGGCTATTAAAGAGTGCGGTTTCGTCAACTGGGCGAACGACCAGCTATCGGCCGAATTCAGGGCGCTGTTCGACAAGGCGCGGATTCCGGTAGCGGGCATCCGCCATGTCCGGCTCTGGGGCATCCAGGTGGACGATGAGCGGGAACTGCCGGGACATGAACGTACCGAGATCCCCGACGAGGAACTGTGGGAAGTGGTGCTTCAGTCTAAAGACGGTTCGACCTTCGAGGTGAACGCCAAGTTTGTCGCGCCCGCAGCCGCCTAGCTGGGACTTGGAAAATAGGGTCAGACTCGAATTTTAACTTCGGGTCTGACCCCTTTTTCGATGCATATCTGGTAGTCCTTTGATCAAAAACGATGAGGCAAGCTGTGAATAGACTAGATCACCTTCCTGACCTTCAAACAACGCCTCTCATCTTAATCACCGAACCTATCCGAGAGTGGCGCGATGCAGCCATAGCGCGCCTCAACGAACTCGTTCGACTGGATAGGGGATGGGATGGGTACCGTGGCTTGCCAGTTAGCTTCGAGAATGCAAATTTCGCGCTTAGGATGCTTGAAGCAACTTGTCGTGCGGATGCACCAGTTCCTCAAATTGTACCAGGAGCTAATGGTGACCTACAAATCGAATGGCATGCACAGAACACTGACATTGAGCTTCATGTAAGAGCGCCGAATGATGTCCATGCATGGCGAATGACTCCTGCAACTCAGCCAAACGGTGAGGAGATCTTTCTAACAAACGATTTCACTGTAGTAGCCAATTGGGTCAAAGAGATTGCGGAGCCAGCTAATGCCACTGCAGCCGCCTTTGTCACCCCAACCTACGCCGGCTTCATTAACTGACCCCATTTTCTTTCTTAATTGGAGAACTGCCATGCAAGCTGAGAAGCTGATCCTGGAAACCGATAACAACGGCCACCTGATGCAACAGCCGAAGCTCCCGGCCAACGCTAGGCTAGAGGCGATTTTTTTGGTATTGGAGGAGTTGTCACATAAGAAAAAAAGACAGCCGCCCGCTGATATCGCTGGCAAAGGCAAGATAGTGGGCGACATCATCGCGCCTGTCGTGCCGCCAGAGGATTGGGATGCTGTGCAATGATTCTTCTCGATACGCACATTTGGATTCAATGGATCATCAATGGAAATGAGGGGATTCCGGCCGGTATCGTCAGGGCAATCCAGGATGCGGAGGAAGTTACCGTTTCCGCTATCTCTTGTTGGGAGGTAGTAATGTTGAACCAGCGTCGTCGCATTGATCTGCCTTTAGAGCCGGCAGTCTGGATAGCAAAAGCGTTGGGACCCACGGGGATTGCCTGTATTCCGATAAGCTGCGAGATCGCCCATAAAGCCGCTCAGCTTCCACAACATCATAAAGATCCTGCCGACCGCCTCATCATTGCGACAGCTTTGATTCATGAGGCTGATCTTGCGAGTCTCGACAGCCAATTTCCGCGTTACCAGGAGATCGTCCCGCGCTTGCTGAAGTGAGTGATACCATGCTCTCCTGTGCGCCTGGGCTGGCTGTTCCAGTATTCTTGAAGTGGGGTGGCAGATGTGTGATGTTGGGGTTCGTTCCTCACCTCAACCTACGTACTCGATGTTCGAGTTTCGCTTGCACGCATTCACCCGCTCAGTTACAGTTAATGTGAGCAGATGGCTGATGATGGCGAAGCGGCTACAGGTAGCGGCAGGCACGTCAGTTGGAGGGTCAGCAGATTCTTAATGTGGTCATCCTACTGGCCTTCGGCATGACGCGAGCGGGGACCAGTTCGCGCGCGAGGGCCACGGTGGTCGCGGGCCGCGCGGCGGCGGCCATGAGCTTATCGATCTCAGCGGCGGTCAGGCGGTTGCGGTCGTGCATTGTTTTGTCTAATGTTGGAGTGTTTGGGGTGTACTTAACCCCTTGAAAATCAAGGGGCGCGTGGATGGACATGAGACAAAATGGCCCATTTTGTCCAATGTTAGCCTGATTTTCGCCATTTCCGAGTAAATCGCTCAGTTGAAATTTTGCCGCCGTTTGATCTAATATTTAGGTAACCGCCGCAACCTCTCAAGAAAGATCGTTTTTGAGATATTCGGTACTGGTTCAGTCTAATTATCCTCCAACTCATTGATTGTTAATCAAATACTGAAGATAGATTCAACAGTACTAATTTCTTAGAGTATAGATTATGAACAAACTCAAGATATTGCGATTGATTGCTAGCACCATGTTATTCTGGATTGCAGAGGTGTCTACGGCTCAAGCCACGCCCATATTTTACGTCGGAAGAGTACTTGAAGACACTCCGCAAATGACACCCGTAAGTAATGCGACTGTAAATGTGACATTCTATGTATCTAGTGAGCAGGGAGGTGGCCTTATAATCCCGAATGTAGATACTGATTCTAATGGGTATTTTTGGGTCAAAGGTGATGTCACTGACCTTACATTATACGACAAAGCGGATATTATTATCCTCCCGACATCAAAAACAGAGATGCTACGCTTTCAAGCCGACATCACGCCGGTCATTAACATAGATGTAACAGCTATTTCCATAGAAATCATAGCTGCTAAGATCGGCATTCCTGTTGGAACCTTACTCTCAACCGACTTTATAGCGCAAGGCGGAGCGGGAGTTTTTAAGGTATGTCAAAAAACCCTCGGCGTTACATCGTGTCCTGAACCAAGTATACTTTATCTGATGATTATTGGTATTTCTACATTTGGATTTGCAAGAAAATCATCTTCTGTCAATCTTATCTGGCGACATTAGACAAAATGGTACGAAGTTCTAGTCGGTGCTATTAGACACTTTGACTCAATTTGTCCAATGTCGTCTGACTTTTGCAATTTCCGATAAAATCACTCAGTTGAAATTTTACCGCAGAGTGAGTTAATGGCCTTCTAACCCTGTTCATTTCGAATATCATATAAGCAACCAATAGGCTCTAATTTCGTATGAATTATCCCATGTACAGTCAAAGTCAAACACCTGTAATGACACCTGTTCGGGATTTGCTCAGCCTACTTTGTCTCAAGTATATAAGTAAATTAGTGGTGTTGATAGCCCCCCTCTTCTTGCTAGCAGTGATGCTACCCAACGTTGTCTATGCCGATAATCTGGTAGACGCGGTGGTCAAAGGAATGACGCAGTTCAAATCGGACACGCCAGAATTCAAAGCGGCGGCAGATCAAGCACAGAAGCTGACTACTGACCAGGCAGGACAAGCCGTGCAGCGCCTAATTGACGACGGGTTAAAAAACAGTCAAAACGCGCTAACCACGGTGCTTAATTTAGCAACACTGGCTGATCTTGCCAGCGGCCACTTAATTGAGGCTGCCTATGGACATACCATGGGTAAAGCCATCGAGAAGGCTTTTGATAATTTATTGACAGTCTTGCGAGATCCTTTAGGACCGGACGGCGCCACCGCAATATTTAGAGAATTGCAAAAAATGGGTATAGACGATATCCAGAAACAGCAGGATATTTGGGAAGCGTTAGTCGCCAGAAGAAACCAACTGGATGAAGCCGGCAAAAAAACCAACTCCCCACAAGCGCAAGTCCGAGGACAAGTGTCGTTTAATGCGCAGACTGGGGAATTAGCCTTTACGGATGTCACGATTAGCTCCATTCTCGGACAGGCGGCGGGCGATCCCTTAGTGGGGGCAAGTTTCGATATTCCTACTTTTCAACTCGAACCAGCCCTCACGACCTGTGATCGGACGGTCTTTGCCAACATCAGCGGTCAGCCACTCAGCGCCCACAGCGGCGCGCAGGTGTTCTTGGACACGACCGCGAACCTACTGACCTGGAATGGTAATTGTGACACCAACCAAGGTGATAAGTTTACCGCGCTGACTAGAGATCTCAATCTCTCCGGCGTAGCGCCTGATTCACCCTTCTTTGCTAATCTCCCTGATCAGGGTTCCCCTTTTGTGGACACATTAGGGCAAACCCTCCTGAACGTGAACTTTATTACATTCCTAGATCTCACAATGACACCCAGCACCAATTTCAGAGACTTGACCGGAGGCTTCCAAACCAGTGGCACTACCGATTTTTCAGGTAAATTCCGAGCGGCACACGTGCCCGAACCGAACACCATGGCACTCGTATTAGCAGGGTTTCCATTGGTCTTAGGCATTTACGGAATAAGTAAGCGTAGGTATGTTCCAGTTCGTCAGAAAACAGAGGTCTAAAAAAAGGGAAAAGGGGTCAGACTCGAATGGCACTAACTTTTCATATAACTTGTTGATTTATATTAGTATTTATGCCACTTTGAGGCCATTTTGAGGTATCATAACCGGGTGGTGTTACGAAAGTGTTGGCATGAAAAAATTAAGTTATTCAAACAGTTGCTTAT
>CAIMUS010000139.1 GCA_903844665.1 uncultured Pseudomonadota bacterium | reverse complement strand
GAGCACCAGCAGCTGACTGTCTGTTGACTGGCGTTGATGCCCTGAGGCCGGCGAGGACGCCGGCGCTCCCAGGGGCGGCTTGTCCCGCCTTGAGTTGGTAGCCAAAATGTTGATTGATTATCCTTCATGGAAATTGGCGTTAAAAGGTAGGCATCCCGGGTAATGCCGGCGTTGTTGATCAAAATATCCAGACGCCGGTGCTGTTTATAAATCGTCTGCAACATGGGCTGCACCTGGTTCGCATCGGTGATATCGGCCTGGTGGAGAGAACCCTCACCGCCCAACTCGCGCACCTGCTCAAGGGTCAGTTGAGCCTCCCTATCGCGGCGGCGGAAGTTGATCACGACGTGGCCCACACCCCGCCGTACCAATTCCAGCGTGATAGCGCGACCCAGGCCGCGCGAGCCGCCGGTCACCACTGCAACCCGACCTTCCAGTGTACTTGTCATAATGGCTAACCTATTGTTTTAGCTTTTCAATAAAGCCCGGCTTAAACAGGCTGGTGGCGCCACCGGGCCGTTCCAGAAAATAACAGCGAACCCCGGCGGGCAGTTCCATCTGGCTCAACAGACCGGTCAACACCCGCCCCGGTCCGACTTCCAGGAAAACCCGTACCTCCTGGGCCAGCATGCCTGCCACCATGGCGTCCCACAGCACCGGCCGGCTCCACTGCACCGCCAGCGCCTCTCGCAGGGCCGGTGGAGTGGTTACAGCGGTTCCGCCGGCGCTCATGAACACCGGTAACTGCGGCGGATGAAAGGGCATATCCTGCAATTTCGCCAACAGTTCCCGGCTGGCATCCGCCAGCCGCTCGCTGTGCCAAGGTCCGGCCGCCTCGATCCAGGTGCTGAGCGCACCCAGCGCAACCGCCCGCCGTTCTATCGCGGCCAGGGCCGCGGTGGTTCCGGTCAGCGTAAGGTGAAGGCGGCCGTTACGGGCGGCCACCGCCACCGCATCCCCCGACCGGGTTGCCGCCAGTAATTGGCGCGCCCGGGCAACCTGCTGGAACAACATCAGTCCCATTCCCGGATACTGGGATCCCTGTCCCGGGAACACCCAGGCCGTTTTCATGGCGCTGCCGTCAGGCGGTGGCACGCTGGCTGAGGAACCGCAGACTCTTGGGCCCGTCCACCCCCAGCGCCGGATAATCGACCCCGGCGGGTTGCATACTGCGCAGCAGACCGCGCAGCACCTTGCCGGGACCTACCTCGATGAAGCGCTGCACGCCCAGAGCCAGCATGGTTTGCAGCGTCTGGCGCCAGCGCACGGGGCTGCACAACTGCTGCAACATGACTGCTTTGATAGCCTGTGGATCCTGACAAGGCTCGCCGGTCACGTTCAAGACCACCGGTATCTGCGCGGGCTGAAAGTCGATGTCCGCCAACAGGGCATTGAAACGTTCCGCCGCCGCCTGCATCAGGGAACTGTGCCAGGGACCGCTGACATTTAACCGCACCGGCACGCCACCCTGTTGCGACACCGCGGCCTGAGCCTGTTCCAAACCATCCACCGCACCGGACAGAACGGTCTGCGTCGGTGCATTGTAGTTGGCGATCGTAATCACGAATCGGCTTTGCAGGCCGGCGAGCAAATGTTCTACCTGGGCGGCCGTCAGCCCCTTGACAGCCAGCATGCCGCCACCCACTTGCCGGGCTGTTTCGTGCATCAGCCGGCCGCGTTCAGTAACCAGATATAGCGTATCCCTGACAGTCAGCACGCCGGCCGCATACAGCGCGGCAAATTCCCCCAGGCTGTGACCGGCCACGACGGCAGGACGAAAACCCCGGTCCTGCAACAGTCTGGCGCAACCTAGATTGATGGCGGTAATGGCCGGTTGCAGATTATCGGTCCTGGTCAGCAGTGCATCCGGTCCTTGCAGACAGAGTTTTTGCAGATCCTTGCCGCTTAGGGCAGACGCTTGCTCCATGATCTCGGCGGCAGGAGAAAATTCCCGCAGCAGGTCCCAGCCCATGCCTACATATTGTGAACCCTGACCTGGGAACAACCAGGCTGTGTCCGGTCCGCTCATGGCGATCTCCCTAAGTACCGTTGATGCCAGAGGTCATGCCACAGTCCATAATGAGCATCTGGCCGCTGATATAGCCCGCGTCGAGGACCAGGAAGGCTACGCTTTTGGCGACATCCACCGGCTCTATCCAGCGTGGCAGGGGCGGGGTGAAGGCCCGTACCCGTTCGCTCAGGAGTGCATCGGTTTCAGGGCTGGCCAACAGACCGACCAACAAGCCAACGACCCGTACCCCCACCTTGCCATAGCGGACACAGAGCAAACGGGTGGCGGAGGTCAATGCGCCCCGTGCCATGGATACCGGAGCAGCCAGGGCTGTATCGGCAAACAGCGAAGCCAGATAGAACTG
Source organism: uncultured Pseudomonadota bacterium (assembly GCA_903844665.1). Lineage (GTDB taxonomy): Bacteria > Pseudomonadota > Gammaproteobacteria > Competibacterales > Competibacteraceae > CAIMUS01. The sequence continues at coordinate 10,451 of CAIMUS010000139.1, read as the reverse complement.
ATTGACGATCACCCCGTTATCGGTATGGCGGGCGATAACCTCCCCGGCCGCCAAGCCACGCTGATACATTGCCTGAGCATAGCCGTACAGCTCGGCCGGCGTGGTGGCGGCGGTGGGGGTAAACAGGTTCACCAGGGCATCCAGGCGGCCACAACGCGTAGCGATCCGGTCCAGATTGAGCAGGATATCGCCGTCATCCAGGGGCATATCGCTGATATCAATCACCCGCCCGGTGCTGTTCAATTCCGCCGCCAGCGCCGCTGTGTCCGCCGGCCTGCCGGCGTCGTGTAATGCCACGGTGACGCCGCGACCGCTCAATTCGTGGGTTACGGCATGACCGATGCCGGATCCGCAGCCCTGGATGAGTACGACTCGTGTGGTTCCGTTCATAGTTGTCTTCGTCATTGCTGAAGTTGGAAAAATGATCGGTGCCTGTCTGCTCCGCCGCGGTTATCCGGTAAGCACCGCCACAATGTCGGCGCCGATGCCGATGATGTCAGCCATTCTTCAGTCCGTCCGCGTGATGACAATGGCGGCGTTGACACCGCGCTCAGTGCTGCCGGCTACCAGCGCATGGCGGTAATCGCCAGGCCGGGGCGCGCCAGCGACAAAATGCAGCGATGCGGCAGCGGGGCTGTCGCCTGCCAGGGGATAGGCTTCGCCATGCTGCATTCCCAGCAAAGCAGCCGTGACGCTTAACAGGCCACCGGCAGATTCCGCCAGACCGGTATTGCCGGTTACGCAGCATACCGGTTGCCCGGTCAGTATCCTGGCCAGGGCTCCCGCTTCCCGCAAGTCATAAGCAGGCCAGCCGCAACCGTGGCCAACGGCCAGGTCGAGCGCCGCCGGCGACAGCGCCGCTTCCTGGAGAGCCAGGCGGATGGCCTGCTCCAGCCAGCGGCCGCTGGGCTCGAGTCCCCCGCGGGGCAAGGCATCCGCCGTCAAGCCATAGCCCGCTATGCGGGCGTAGCTCCGCGCCCGCCGGGCCCGTGCCGGGACCGCCCGTTCCAACAACAACGCCACCGCTCCCTCGCCAAGCACGGTGCCTTGCGCCGCCAGGTTATAGGGCGCCGGCCGTTCAGTTCCCGCCTGGTCGGGCTCGACCAGCAGATGTAGAGTGGCAAACAACTGTAGATATAGCGCACTGAGTTCGTCGGCGCCCACCACCAGCAGGGCATCCAGATCGGTGCTCCGACGTAGTACCTCGACCCCCTGTGCCAGCGTGTGCAGGCCACCGTTGATCCCGTGTGAGACCGTGGCGCAATAGCCTTGCAGACCGAAAGCATGCGCCAGTTCGCTGGTCACCGCAAAGCGCCCCATCTTCAGCAGCAGGCGGCCGGTAGTGGCATCGAATTCGCCCCGCAATGCCCGGCTGAAGAAGTGTTCATAAGGTCCCGCCGGTCCTCTCGTCAACCCCACGATCAGGCCGATGCGTTCCGGTCCGGCCACCCGATGGTCCCAGCCGGCATCCTTCAAAGCCAGCCCTACCGCCGTCATGGCGTACTGCACCAGCCGTTCCCGCCGCCGTAGATCAAGCTGCGGCAGCAATTTAAGCGGTTGAAAATCCACTATCAGGCCGGCCCGTTTGGCGATCTCAGGGGCTACTGTGAAGCGTTCGATAGAGCCGATGCCGCAAGCTCCTGTACGCAGGCCCAGCAGCAGCGGCTGATAGCCGCAACCGAACGGCGATACCACACCAATGCCGGTAATGACCAGTTCGGCGGCGGCGTCTCGCCGGCGCTTACGTCCGGGTTGGTAACATCCACTCACGAGGGTGGCATTGTTACCGCCGAAAGCGACAGCGTTGAGCAAAAAATCACCCCCTGGCGACGGCTGGTCAGGCCCGATCAGAGGCAAGTCGCAGCCGGCCCTGGTAGTCTGTCGCCCCGGTATGGCGGGTAGCATGCCTCTTTGCTCGCAGCCCAATGCGGTGACCAGGCCGAGCACCGGCGAAACGCCGTTGACATGACCAAAGAAGGGTTCGGTGGACGTCACCGGCGGTATTGGCCCGTCGGCGAACACCATACCGATGGCGGTGGCTTCAGCGACATCCTGTTCCCGATGACCCGTACCACTGGCGCGAATCCAGGCGATATCGGCCGGTTCCAGGCCGGCTTTCATCAGCGCCTTGGTCATGGCGCGGGACAGGCCTTTGCCGGAGGGATCGTTGGCGATGGCATGATAGGCGTCGGCACTGACTCCATAGGCGACCAGTTCCCCCAGAATGCTGACACGGCGCCGACGGGCATGAGCCAGCGTTTCCAGGACGACGAACGCGGCGCCATCGCCGAAGGTCATGCCAGGCGCACCGCTGAATGGCGAGCAGGGACCGGCCGCGGCCAATTCCAGGACATCCATGCCCAGGGCATTCAATAAAGTCTGGATCTCGCCACCGCCCGCCAGCATGACCTCCGCTTTCCCGGCGCGCAGTACCTCCAGCGCCCATCCCAAGGCCAGGGCGCTGCCCACGGAAGCCGAACTGAAAGTGCCCTGGGGACCATGCAGATCGTACCGTCCGGCCAGTACAGCCGCCTGGAAATAAGGCGCGGTCCGGCTTTGATACAGCGCTACCCGGCGATTGACCGGATAGCTGCGGGACAAGGGTACCGGCATGTTCTGGTATTGACTGGCGCCGCTAACGCCGATCGCAATGCCGGTCACGGTATCGTCGGGGGGACACAGCCCGGCCTGTCGCAGGGCATCACCGGCGGCCGCCAGCGCCAGTTGGCTGGCCCGGTCGATATTCCGCACCCTGAGTGGGGGAAGGTAATGGTAAGGGTCGAACGCCTGCACCTCGCCCGCATACTGCATTTTCATGCCGGTCGTATCGAACGAGCGAATAGGCCCGATACCACTCCGTCCCGCCAGCACATTCGTGACCACGGCAACCAACCCATCGCCGCAAGCGGCGAGCACCCCCATGCCGGTGACCACCACGGCATCGTTCACAGCGGTTCTCCCCACTCACTGCGCCGCAGCACCACTGCTGTGTTGTTACCCTGTTCAGAGCTGCCCACTACCAGCGCATGGCGGTAATCGCCCCGCTGCAACCGCCGAACCCAAGGCAGGCCGGCATAGGGTCGACCGGCGCTCACCAGCGGGTAGGTCTCGCCATGGTATAGTCCCCCCACAGCCGCGAGTACGGCGAACAGGCCGCTGCACGCTTCGGCCAGACCCAGGTTGCCGTTGACGCAACCCACCGCCGGCGTGCTGCCGGCCAATAACTGCTCCAGGGAATGTCCCTCGCGCAGGTCGTGGGCTGCCATCCCGGCGCCTATACCGAACACCAGGTCCAGCGCCGTTACGGGGACACGGGCCTCGTCCAGCGCCTGCCGGGCGGCCTCCTTCAGCCAGCGACCGCTGGTCTCAGCGACCCGCTCGGGTGTCGCATCATTGGTCGAACCATAACCGGCGATGGTGGCCAATGGTTGCACAGCGCGGGAATGGGCGACCTTGGCGCGTTCCAGCACCAGCGCCACCGCCCCCTCGCCCAGTACCATGCCAGGACTGTCGGCTTGATATAAATACGGTAATATCACGTCCCCGGCCAGCCGGCCCAGGCAGTCGTACAGGCGGAAATAGAGTGGAGTGATTTCATCGGCGGCCACGACCACGATTGATGTAATCCACCTCAGCCGGAGTTAAATTCGCCTGCCTGAGGGCGGCGGCCATGGCGCGCTGCAGACCCTCTCCAGAGGGATGAGGGGCGGTAATATGATAGGCATCGCCGCTCATACCGCAGCCGAGCAGTTCGCCTTGAACAGGAACGCCACGCGCCCGGGCCTGTTCCAGACTTTCCAGCACCACGCAACCCGCCCCTTCCCCGAAGGTCACCCCCGTATTGATGCTGAAGGGAGAGATAGGTTGTTCCGGCATCGCCCCCAGAGCGTAGAAGCCTGCGTAGGTGTACAGAGAAAAGGCGTCCGCGCCGCCCACCAGTACGACATCGGCCTTGCCGGCCTGGAGCAGGGAAAAACCGATGCCGAGAGCGGAGGTACTGGAAGCACAGGCCGTGGAAACCGTAATGGCAGGGCCGTGCACCCCCAGTTCGGCGGCTACCGCATCGGTCTGAAAGTAGTGCGCCGTGGCGAGAAACCGTCGGGACAGTTTCTCCTCGCTCCACCAGTGGCCGTCGCCGGCAGGTATGTTACTGTCCCCCTGTCCGCCGGCGCATATCCCCATCACCAGAGCCACCCGCCCCGAAGCCAGCAGGGTATTACTCAAAGCGGCATCGGCCACGGCCTGCCGGGCGGCGATGATGGCGAACTGCGCGGTCCGGTCGAGCGCCTCTGCCTGCTCCACCGAAAAATGGTCCAGTGGATCATAGGCGTCAATTTCGGCGGCGTGCCGCACCCTGGCCGGCTGGTGTCAAAGGAACGGATCTCGTTGAAGCCGCTGCGCCCCTGGCGGATACTTTGCAATACTTCCGCCACCGTGGCGCCGATCGGACAGATAAGGCCGATGCCGGTGATGGCGACAGTACGGCGGTTCCAGGAAGAAGTCATGGCCGTGGCGATACTGCCCACCGTTACACCTCGTTAAAGTAGCTGTCTTCCTGTGGGCGGATTTGCAGGCTGCGATTGAAGATAAACGGGGCTGAAACGGTCCTGAAACGGTCCTGACCTGGTACCGGCCGGCCTCGCCCTGCACTTGATAATCCAAGCCCACGTAGGCGTAATCGACTTTGATAAAGGCAAGCGCGATCGATTGTTGCAAGGTGTACGAATAACCGGCGTTGGCAATCTCGCCAATCTTTTCGGTCTCGCAATACACGCTGTCACCTGCAGCTACAGGATCTGGTTGGGCTGCCGCAGCATCTGCCAGAACCAAGCCGATCAGCCGCCGCTCAATGCCATTTTGAATGGCGGCTTCCACCGCCTTACAACCCACGTAATCATCTTTATCCTGACTGATCATGACGCGGGTATTGAGTTCCAGAACATGCTTTGCCAGCACCCCTTCCTGATGCATATTGATAAAACGGTTTTCCAACTTGCATCGGTCGATGGTTTGATAGCCGACGGGGTTCAGATGGAAATCCTGCCCCTTTTGTAAAAGGGCTTGCCATAAGGCAACTGCATTGGCGGCCTCGGTTTGCAGAAGATAGCCATATTCACCCGTCTTACCGGTCCGATACAGGGTAAAAGGAATTCCTTCAAGCTCATTACCCGTTACCACTTCGAGATAGCGAATACCGATAACGCCCGCCCCCATGAACATCTTCAACAGCTCCCAGGCAAACGGCCCGTCCAGGCCGAACAATGCCTGGGATTCGGTAATATCCATTACCGTCGTACCCTCCCCCTGCTGTTCTGCCGCTGCCTGCAGTCTCGCCAGCAGCTGTTGCGGCCCGGCGCCTTCGCTGAGAACAAGATAATAGTCGGCGTAATTGGCGACATAAATCTCACAAAGAACACTGCCATCTTCGTTAAGCACGAAAGAAGACATCATTCGATTGATAGGCACTCTACTGATATCGGCAAGACTCATCCTGTTGATCAAATCCAGGGCGCCTTCTCCGGCCACCTTGATCTTGCCGTAGTAGCTGTAATCGCCCAGCCCGATCCCTCGGCGGACCAGCCGATATTCAGTTTCCAAATTCTCATACAGCGCTGGTGTTATACACCCATCACGCTTACCTGCCGATTCATCTTTGGAGTAATAACCGGTTATTTTGCTCGACCAGTTAGCCATAGTTTCCCACCTTCTGTTGCCTGCAGAGAATGAATACGAACAAATGCCCTGCTCTCACTCACAATCTATGCTTGAGACTGCACAAAATCAGCGAGTGTATTAATGGTTCGCATTGCGGCGATGTCACCCTCCGGCAACATGACACCAAAACGTGATTGCATGCCGATGATGATCTCCATGGCATCAATCGAGTTCAGAGACAACCCTCCACCGAACAGAAATGTATCGTCGTCTATATCATCGACTTGATAATCCAGTTGCAATCGATCGATAAGTTCATCCTTGATACCAGTGAGAATTTCTTTACGTTTTGCAATCGCTGTCCGCAGTGCTTCATTCATTGTGAATTACCTCCAAAGCTGTCACCACTTAGTCGTTTCCACCAAAATTCGGGAGCCGATCACCCTCATACCCAGGATCAAACCACTTCTGACTCACGGAAAATAATTTGTGATCTCATCATGGTGGTTAGCAAGAGAGCCAACTTGCTATCTTTCGAATCTGCCAGGTGCATTAAATTTATGTATATAAAGTCTGGTATTTTAAAAGCTCTGCTGAAAAGGGGATAACCAGCCATCCGCTCCCATGGGCGCCAGATAAGGAGCTTGGGTAAGCTATCGATGATCGATGCATAGCGCTCCCTTGTGGAGGGTACAGGGCGGCAGAGGCCGGTGCGCCGGCAGCCGGGCACTGAGGTCCGATGTCTTATTTTCTTGCCAAAAGGAGGGAATCGGGTGGAAACAATCAGGGTTTAAGGTCCGAGACTCATTTCTCCGGGCGCCAGTTATTAACCATTTCCTGCGCCCGGGCAATCTGTTCCGGCGTCATGCGTAGAGCGATCTCATGGAGCGGTCCAACCGCGCCGGCAAGCCCGGAGGAGGCCGCCAGACTCAGCCACATATGGGCTCTTACGTCGCTTTGCGGCGCCCCCCGCCCCTGGGCGTAGAGAATACCCGTACACAACTGACCCAGGGGCAGTTTTTGATTGGCGGCCTGCTGGCACCATTTCATGGCCTCCCGATCGTCGCGCGGCGCTCCCTGGCCGTTCGCATACAGCAGACCCAGCAGCAGTTGCGCCAGCGGCAGACCCTGATCCGCCGCCTTGCGATACCAACCCAACGCCTGCTCGTAGTCCTGGGTTACGCCGCGGCCGTCGGCATACATAATGCCTAAATTCAGTTGCCCCAGGGGCAGACCCTGGATCGCGGCCTTGCGGAACCACCGGACCGCCTCTCTGTTGTCCTGGGGAACGCCTTGCCCATTGGCATAGAGCACGCCGATATTGAACTGGGCTTCCACACTGCCATGATTGGCCGCTGCCTGATACCAGCGCAAGGCCGCGCCGTAATCCTGCGCCACGCCGCGGCCGGCGGCATACATGCCACCCAGATTCAACTGGGCCTCGATATGGTCTTGTTCAGCCGCCTTACGGTACCATTTGCTGGCCTCGGCTTCATCCTTGGGCGTACCCAGGCCGTCCGCATAGCGCGTCGCCACTTTGAACTGGGCATCGGGATGGCCGTGCTCGGCGGCCTGTCGATACCACTTGACCGCCTCTGCGTCATTCCTGGCGATACCCGCACCCCGGGCATAGATTTCCGCCAGTTGGAACTGCGCCTGGGCATCGCCGCCGCCAGCGGCCTGGCCGTACCATTTGAGAGCCTCGTCCGGATTCTTGGCGGCGCCGAGACCATACAGGTACATGTTCGCCAGTTTGAGAGTGGCGGCGGGCAAACCCTGTTCCGCCGCCGTCCGATACCACTTCAAGGCATCCGCTTGGCTGGTGGCGACGCCACGGCCGGCGGCATACAGTTCCGCCAGGTTAAACTGCGCCTCGGCGTTACCCTGGTCGGCGGCCTTGCGAAACCAGATAAACGCTTCACTGTCATCCTTGGGCACGCCGCGGCCGGTGGCATACATCTGGCCCAGGTTATTTTGCGCGACCGCCAAGCCCTTTTCGGCCGCCCGCCGGTGCCAGAGTACAGCCGTCTTGTCATCGCGCGTCACGCCGAGTCCGGTAGCGTAACGGACCCCCAGATTGTTCTGGGCTTCCACATGACCCTGGTCGGCCGCCTTGCGGTACCAGTTGACCGCCGCGACATCGCTTTTGTCGATGCCGCGCCCCGCCGCATACATCGCTCCCAGGTGAAACTGGGCATCGGCGTCACCCTGTTTGGCCGCCGCCTGATACCACTTAACGGCCATCCGGTCATTTTGGGAAACGCCGCGGCCGGCGGCATACATCTCTCCCAACAAAAATTGCGCCCGAACATGACCCTGGTCGGCGGCCGCCTCGTACCAGCGCAGGGCTTCCTTGTCATCCTGGGGTACGCCATGCCCTCGGGAGTAGCGCTCCGCCAGTTCGTACTGGGTTTGCAGATTGCCTTTTTCAGCTGCCTTTTGCAGCCATTTCACCGCTTCCTGTTCATTATTGGAGACGCTGCGACCGTTGGCGAACATCACCCCCAGATAGGTTTGGGCATCGGTATTTCCCTGCGCCGCGGCTTTGCGAAACCACTCGATAGCCCGCTCGTCGCTTTGGTCAACCCCCTGACCCTTCAGATACATCAGCCCTATTTTGGTCTGGGCCGTAGGCACGCCCTGTTCGGCCCACTTCAGGTATTCCTTGAAAGCGGTCGCATAGTCACCACGCTGATAGGCGGTTTCCGCTATATTGGCCGAAGGCGGTACATCGGCGTAATGCCATACTCCCTTGTCATCCTGCCATTTGTTGACTGGGGCGGCGCTGACGCCGATCCCGGCAAGTAACAATAGGGTTAACAAGGCATGTTTCATATACGGGTTTGCGGAGTTTTCGGCCAGACACCAGTTATATAAGTACCTATAAACTATAGCAGAATAATGGCCGCAACTATAGCGATCAGACCACTGGCCGGGTCGGCGGTAGAAAATTTTTACAAACCCTTGTCGCCTCTCCCCTGCCCGCTAAGGACGCAGTGAGATTTTGCCCTGTTTGCTAAAGGGAAGCTTGAACATGAAATCACTCAAAGCGACGTTGCCGGACAGACTGTACTTCAGCGAGGCGCCGGTTCCCAAGGCCACGATCGGTGGCAGCGCGTTCTGCAGCCGGCCGCCCACATCGAGTTCCAGCTCGCTTTCCCCGAGGGCCGGCACCGTAATGGGACGGGTACTGGCGCCCGCGGCGAAGTCCTGATCGTTCAGCCGTAACACGTAGTCGATGGCGTGGATGGGCAGGGCAAAATCATTCGGGTTGTGGATCCGTAACCGGACGCGAAAGCGCTGTTCATTCAGCGCCAGTTTCGCCACCTGTACGCCCGCCAGACTGATCTCCGGAGTTTTAGGTTGCAGCGGCAAGCCGCTACAGGCGCCCGACAGGGCGATGACGCCCGCCAGGCAAATACTGCGTAAAGTATGATTGGGCATAATTTCCCCTGCTACTTGAAGACGTGGCTGGAATGCCGGATAACATAGCACTGTCGCCGGTTTCGAGTGCTGCGGTTATTGCCGCGGCAAGTCGCCCGTCCCGGCCGGCGGCAGTCGAAACCTGGTTCGAGAGGCTTTTATGCAGTACGCTACCGTTGTCGTGATGCTGCTGTGGCTTGGCGGCTGCGCCACCGCCTCGCCGCCGCTAACCGCTCCGGCCACCCCACCCGCATCGGTTGCCGCGCTGGCGCTGGTGCCGGCTTCGATCCGCTCGGCTCCGCCCGGCGATCTGTCTCTGGCCGAGGTGGCGGCCGGGTTTGGGATCCGACGCGGCGGTGTCGTGCGTTGGGGGGGCAGTATCCTGGCGCTGCAAAACGAGACTGGCTGGACCCGGCTCGAAATCCAGCAACACCCCCTGGACCAGAACGGCCAACCCCAGCCCGATAGCGGTTCCGCCGGCCGCTTCTATGCGCGGGCCGCCATTCCCTTCGACTCCCGGGTTTACGCTCCGGGCCGGCAGATCACCGTCGCCGGCGTGCTGATGGGAACGGCCGCCAGTGACGGGGCAGGACCGATGGCCAGCCTGCCTGTCGTCGAGGCTAAGGATTTCTATCTCTGGGGCAGCACCGTCGCCCAGAGCGATGAGGCCTTGTTCCGTCCCCGCCAGCCACATAAGGCTCATCCCTTCAACCTCCTCGACTTCCTCGCCGGCCTGCCTTTCAGCGTCGGCCTGGGCGTCGGTTACTGGAATGGCTGGCATGGCTGGAATGGCTATTATCCGGGTTATTGGGGCGGCTGGCGCGGCTATTATCCGGGTTATTGGTGGCCGGGCTCGGGAATTTATTTCGGCATTTCCCGGTGATGTATCCAACTACTGCTATCAAGAAAGTGCGCGAAGGTGCGCACGGTTCTTTTCCTGCCCCGACGTGTCTTACGGACCACATTCGTATCTGACAGGCGTGACTTTCCCGACTACGGCAGAGACCCTCTCTGCCGCAGCGCCGCCGTTGCCGGTCGGACTCGCCACGGGTAGGGTAGTTGCGGTTACCAGCCGTTTCAGGTTGAGCGCCGCGTTGTGGTCCCGGTCGTGGTGCGACCCGCATTCCGGGCAAACCCACTCACGATCTTTCAACGTCAGCGCTTCGTTTTTCCAGCCACAGACCGAACACAGACGACTGCTCGGATACCAGCGGTCGGCAACCATCAGGCGGGTGCCATAACGCTTGGCCTTGTATTCGAGCTGCGAGCGAATCATCCCAAAGCCCACGTCGCTGAGGGCGCGGGCGAGCTTGTCGTTCGCCAACATCCCCTTGACGTGCAAATCCTCGATGACCACCGCTTGGTTTTCGCGG
>CAIMUS010000138.1 GCA_903844665.1 uncultured Pseudomonadota bacterium | reverse complement strand
TCCCCGCCGGCCTCAGGGCATTCGACGCCAGTCAACAGCCGGCAAAATGCCGGCGCTACTAGGGAATCCCCGTAGGGGCGGTTCGCGAACCGCCCCTACCGGCTCAGCCTGTAAAGCGTCCCGACTTAAGTGGATACCCTCCTCGCGCTTGTACAGCGCCCCGGAAGGACAGGAGGCGACACAGGCCGGGCTCAGACAGTGCTCGCACAGGCACGGCAGATACATCATAAAGGTATGCTCGAACTGGCCGTAGATCTCCTTCTGCACGCCGTCGAAGTTGGTGTCCTTGGAGCGCTTGGCGAATTCGGCGCCGAGGATTTCCTCCCAGTTCGGCCCCCATTCGATTTTCTCCATCCGCTCGCCGCTGATGGCGGAACGCGGCCGGGCCGTCGGCATCGCCTTGGATTCCGGGGCCGTGTGCAGATGGGCGTAGTCGTAATCCCATGGCTCGTAGTAGTCGTCGATACCCGGCAGATCGGGATTGGCGAAGATATTGGCCAGAATCTTAAGCCTGCCGCCCTGTTTCGGCTCGATTTTGCCGTTGTTGCGCCGCCGCCAGCCACCGTTCCAGGTCGCGTCCCGCAAAACGGAATTTGGCGAAGGCATAGCCGGCCAGCGAGCCCGGTAGGTCGGGTACAAGGACGTGCCCGACATGCACCGCCGCAAAGTGGGAAAACGTCGGATAATGCTATGCTTTCGTAAAGCATGAAGGGACCACGTCTTGCAATCCAGCACAAACTATTTACTCTTCAGGTACAACGCTCACCGAATGCAGCTACCATGACCACCGAACCCAGTAACCCCCATGATCGTTTCTTCAAGGAAGTCTGGTCGCGCAAGGCCATTGGCCGGGATTTCCTGCGCCGCTATCTGCCCAGGGACGTGGTGGCGATGCTCGACCTGAAAGCGCTGGAACTGGTCAAAGGATCGTTCGTCGACCCACAACTGCGCGAATACCACTCCGACCTGCTCTACCGGTTACGGCTTAAGGACGGTGAACCAGCGCTGGCTTACGTCCTGCTGGAGCACAAACGCCATCCAAAGCGGTCAACACCGCTGCAACTGCTCGGCTACATCGTGCACATCTGGCAGCAGGAGATCGAACAGAGCAAGGGCGGCGGGCGGGTGCCACCGGTCATCCCGGTGGTGGTTTATCATGGCGATCAGCCGTGGCCTTACGGCCAGACACTGCAAAGCGCATTGCCGTTCCCAGCGCCGCTGGCGCCCTATCTGCCGGATTTCCGCTACGTGCTGTGCGACCTGAGTGGTCTGGACGCGGCTGAAATCCAGGGGAATGCGTTGCTGCGGGTGGCATTGCTGACGATGAAATACATCGGCGACCCGCAGTTGGCGGCACGGTTGCCGGAGATTTTCGGCTTGCTTGCGGTGTTTGGCGAGCAACGCACGGTGCTGGGCTATCTGGAAACGCTGTTACGCTATCTGGCGGCAGCGGCGGTCACCGTCAGTGAAGCCGATGTCAGCCGCGCTTTGGTTGAAGTTCTACCGACTCTGGAGGAACGTATCATGCCGACAATGGTTGAAACTTGGCTGGAACGGGGCCGCACCGAAGGCATCCAGGCGGGTGAAAAACGGATGTTACTCCGCTTGCTGGAACGACGTTTCGGCAAAGTGCCGAAAACTTACCAGACTCGCATCACCACTGCCGATGCCGACACCTTGCTGTTATGGGGTGAGCGGGTGTTATCGGCACAACGATTGGCGGACGTGTTCAGCGAACCGTCACCCGGCGAGCCGGCGGGGTGAAATCAGCCCGGTAGGTCGGGCACAAGGACGTGCCCGACAGGCACCGCTGCAAATTGGGAAAACTGTAAAAATGTGGGCCATGCCCACCCTACAACTGCTTATGATGCATAAACTCGGAACAGCAAGTGAATGAATGAACAACGGCTACAGGCGTATGTGACCCTGATTGATCAGCTTTTGAGTTGTGACAACGGGGAAGAATTAGCGCTCTTACAGCGTCATGCAGAATTGGTGGATGCAGGGCTGTTGACGGTGATGACGAAAATAGCAGATTTACTTGAGCAGCAGGGAAAGCCAAATGCAGCGTGGTTGCGGCAGTTTGCCCAACAGTTGGCGGCAGGGTTGGCGGGAGAGAACCAGGGTGCGCCCAGTGCTGAACCGTCGATGCAGGTATCGCTGGCATTTTTGGCGGAAGCCCTGCAACGAGTTGCGGGCAGTCAGGGGGATGCACGGCAGGTCTATCCCTTCCTGAAAGAGCACCAGCACCAACTGAATGACACGCTGTTGCAGGCAATGCCCATCGTGGCCTCAGATTGCTTCAATGAGGATACAAACCAACCAGCGTCTGTCGCGGCAATGTTTGTCGCGTTTGGCAATTTGGTCGCTCAGTTTCCCCTGGGAAAACGCGGGGTTAATTTGGAATTAGCCGTTACCGCCTACCAGTTGGCGTTGCAGGTCTATACCCATGAGGCCTTCCCCGAAGCTTGGGCAGCGACACAAAACAACCTGGCAATTGCATACTGCGACCGCCTCCGGGGCGACCGGGCCGATAACCTGGAACAGGCGATCACCGCCGAGAAAGGGGTCAGGTCTTGCTTTTTGCCTTTCTTCACACAGCGCCGAGAAAGGGGTCAGGTCTTGCTTTTTGCCTTTCTTCACACAGCAGCAACACAGGAACAAGCAGGAAAGCAGGAAAGAAGCCAGGAAAGAACGAAAAGGGGTCAGGCCCGAATGGCACTAACTTTTCATATAACTTGTTAATTTATATTAGTATTTATGCCACTTTGAAGCTACTTTGAAGCCATTTTGAGGTATTATAACCGGGTGGTGTTACGAAAGTGTTGGCATGAAAAAATTAGGTTATTCAAACAGTTACTTATAAATGATTCGCAACGGTTTTGGAACACTACCGTCAATTTAAAGCCAAGCTAGTGGCCTAAAAAATAGCTGAATCAATAGGTTACGTGAAAAGTTAGTGCCATTCGGGTCAGGCCCGATTTATTCCAATAGCCCTAACAAAAGCATTCAGCCGACGCGCTACGCGCGGCGGCTGAACTTGAGTGTTGAGCGAACCGGAACCGTAGCATATACAGTACAGAAGGAGCATTTTTGACATGAAATCAACCGAGGTCAGCGCCGCTCAGATGAGCTTTCCCGATTTCGCTGAACGACCGCGCTTTGCCGAGGTGTCGCGTGAGCGGCTGCCAACGAACACGACTGCGAACCGGCATGCGGTCCATCGCTGGTTCAACTTCATTGCGGGTTTCGCACCCGAATTCGTTGCTCAGCAGTGCCAGACCTTGGTCGATGGAGTGCTGCTTGACCCGTTTGCCGGTTGCGGCACCTCTCTCGTGGTGGCGCAGAGCCTCGGTCATCGTGCAGTCGGATTTGAAGCGCACCCGTTCTTTGTGCGAATCGCACGAGCGAAGACTGAGCCGCCCCCCCAGGAGAGCCGACTCAGGGCGATCGAAGCCGCCCTTCTCAACGGGATTCAGGCTCCGGAGCAAGCCAGTTCGCTCACCAAATCTGCCGAAGCCTTTCTTGGAAAACTGTTCGAAGAAAGGACGCTTCAGCAACTCTTGGGCGCACGCTCCACTCTCGAGAAGGCAGGCATGGGAGCGGACGACGTCGCGTTCCTACTGCTCTCTCGAGTAGTCGATAGGTGCTCCAAGGCTCAAACGGACGGCATCTATAAGGCCCCCACCTCGGCAAAAAAGGCCGACTTGCCACTCGATGCAATCCACACCGTCATTGGAGAGGTTCGGCATGACTCGGCGTTGATCGGTTGGAGTGAGAAATTGCCAGCCGCCGTTCTGCATCACAGCTCATCAGAAGACATGAGTGCCGTCGAGACCGCCAGTGTAGATGTCATAGTCACCTCGCCACCATATCTAAACAATTTCGACTTCGCCGAAATGACCCGCATGCACCTCTACTTCTGGGGTATATGCGGTTCCTGGCGCGAGATCACAAACGCAGTGCGCTCCAAGCTTGTCGTCAATACGACTACCGCATTGACGGGGCACCGGGATATTCAGTCGCAGCACCGGGACGGCATTGCCGACTCTCTGCTGCCCGATCTGGACCCTATCGTGGCGGCCTTGGCGCAAGAGCGCCGCGTTCGAACCGGGAAAAAGGAATACGACCTACTCGTATACCCGTACTTCGCGCAGATGACGCGCGTGTTGCTCGAGATGCAGCGTTGCCTGGTCAACGGAGGCGCCGCCCACATTGTGGTTGCCGATGCCGCTTTCTATGGCATCCACGTGAGCACTCCACAGTTCCTTGCGTCCGTAATGTCCGAGATGGGCTTCCAAGACGTGAGATGCATCAAGCTGCGCGACCGAGGACACCGTTGGGTCTTGAATAAAAGGGAGGGTTCGCCGACAGGACTTGGTGAGTACCACCTATCCGCAAAGCGGGAACGCGCGAGCTGATGGCCTCATCACAGACTCTCTATCGGATCGCCGACGGTGAGATTCGCCGCTGCATTGACGCGTATCTCTCGTTGGCTCGACACTCGAAGGGTCTAACGGCGATTCTGCCGCAGCACCTTGCCGACGAGCGCGTCCGGGTGATTGTAATGGCGGGTTTCGGCATCGCGGTCAGGCAGGCGACGGCGGAAGAGGTATTCTCGGAATGGCGGCGCCGACAGGCCATTACGTTCGACCTTGAGACTGGCGTCACGGCCGGTGTCTACTCGAACCTGAGAACGGTCGCAGAGACGTTCTACCAGCAATTGAGCGCAGCCACCATCGGCTTCACTCATTTCGACCCGGACTATATTGCCGGGAACCCGTTTCTCCTGCCGTTGCTGCAACACTTGGGTGGCGTTTTCAGCAAGTCGAAGCTGAAAGAACTGGTCGGATCGGTATCCGACAACAGCATTTCGAAGCCCGCGGCGGAGCGGCTGGCGAAGCTTCTTTCTGAACGGGTCGATCCCGCATATATCGTGAAGGGGGAGATACTCAAGCGACTTGAGTCGACGCTGGAAGGTATTGTTCGAGACCTTGTCGGGCGCGTCCTGCTTGAGTCTATCGTCGATGCCGCGCTACGCCAACGCGGTCTGCCGTTCCTTAGAGAAAAGCAATACGAGTCACTCGCCGGGGTTGTCTACGACTTCCGTGCAGACTTTGTGTTGCCCGATGCTACCTCGCCAAGAGTGTTTATCGAGGTTCGGAAATCGTCGTCGAGGCATGCGTCCCTCTACGCGAAGGACAAAATGTTCTCGGCGATCAACTGGAAGGGGAAAACTGCTGATTTGTTGGCCGTCCTTGTCGTCGATGGAGAATGGACCCGCGAAACCCTGCACGTGTTGGCAAACGTATTCGACTACGTCGTACCAATGGGTCGCATAGATGAACTCATGGAGAGTATCGAAGCGTACCTCAACGGTGACCGGACAAAACTGAAATGGCTGATCGAGTTTCAGATCACTCCCGCCTATGGGTATCCACTTAAGCCGGGACGCTTTGCAGGCTGACCGCAGAGGGATTCACCTGGGAGCGCTGGCATCTTGCCGGCTGTTGACTGGCGCCGAAGCCCTCAAGCCGGCGGGGACGCCGGCGCTCCCAGGGTCGAACTGTCCCGCCTTAAGTGGATACCCCTGCAACGGAGCTTAAGCGATGGAGCAACCGAAAGTTGTCATGAATAACCGGAATACCGTATTGCCACTACCGGTCATCGAGTGCAGCTCGCCACCCTGCTACGCTCATCAAGTAGACCCGGTTTACATGGGCCTTGTGCAAACCGAACCGCAGGGTCATGACGTATCGGCCATCGAGAAAGTCGGGGCGGGTAGAAGCGAAACCACGGAAAAGTTACCTGAGGCATGTGGAAAACAGTGATCGCTTCGACAGTGACCTGGGTTGACCTTATAAGCCGTCCAGCATGTCCTGCGAGGTGGCCACGTGCGCCCTCAGGTAGTGTACGAATATTGTTGTCCATGGATTTAAACAGCACGACCAAACTCACCGATGTCTTGGCCTTCGTGCGGCGGACTTTGTGGGCCAATAATTATTTCCGCACGTCGGTCGAGGAAGGGCGGCTTTCTATCTTTACGCCCATGCCGATACCAAGCCAGGCTGGGCCTACAATTCCGATAACGTATGGCTTCCCATGCCCGCGGACAGGGAAGTTAAGCTTGAAGCCCTGGGAGAACCTTTGTTCGGTAGTTGGGACGGCGGCGTTAAAATTGTCGCCTACCGCTAGTCAGTCGGGCTCGGGATCCCGGCAGCGCTTGCAGCAATCCCGCCCTGCCGCTCCCAGTACGTCTTCGATCAGATGCCTTAGCCGCTCATAGTGACTGCCCTGCCAATAGATCTGCTGACAGCCGTCGCACCGCCAAAACCGATCGAAATAGCGTTGCGTGTCCGGACCCAGCCGATCCAGAATCCGCTCCTTGGCGACCGCCGCCAGAAGACCGTTGCAGCGGGTACAGCGTTGAAAGGACCTGACGGAACGATAGAGATCGAAGCGGGCCACGACCTCCCGCAGTTGCCGGCGGGGATTGGTCTCGCGGACGTAATAACCATGAGTGATGCTGCTGCGTTTCAACAAGCCTCGATCCCGGGTTAACAGGATGCGCCGCTGTTCACCGGCCAATCGCGCCAATTCAGCGTCGTCATAATCGTTCCGATACAGCGTGTCGAAACCGAACAGGCGTAAATAACGGGCCAACCGGCCCAGGTGCACATCGAGGATAAAACGGCTGATGCGCAAGGGTTTCGGCCGCAGACGGAGCAGCGGGGTGATGTCGAAAACCTCGAAAACCGGATAAACGCTGATTCGGTCGCCATCCCGGACGATATAGGAAAAATCCACGGACCGGCCGTTAACCAGAATAAGATCGACTTCCGGATGGGGCACGCCCAAGGCTTCGATCATGTCCTTAATCGCATTGCGTCCAAGAAAAGTGTACTGAAAATCGATCTTTTTTCTATCGGGCGGCAGGAAGTCGTTCAATTCCTCGTAAAAGCGAAACTGTGCGGTACCCATGGCGCAAGGCAAATTCGGTGATGGCCATACAATTTAATCTATATTCTTCCTTTGTCAAAATCTTCTTGTTGAAACAGGATGCAGCCAGGCGGGGAGAAGGCGCCAGGACGCTGGGGCAACAGGATTTGCTAAGGTCAATTATTTTTGATAAAAATACTAAATTTAGAGTCGAGGATAACGTGATGCGAAGCACCAGCAAGCTTGAGCGCGCCCCGGAGTTGCAGCCGCCGGCGCCCTTCGATGGGCAAGAGTACATGAGTCCAGCCCAAGTGGAGTACTTTCGCAAGCTGCTCCTGGACTGGAAAAATAACCTGTTGGAAGGTGTGGGCCGGACCGTCAACCATATGCAGGATGATTCGGCCAGCCATCCCGACCCTAATGATCGCGCCACCCAGGAAGAGGAATTCAGCCTGGAGTTGCGCACGCGTGACCGGGAACGCAAACTCCTCAATAAAATCAATGCCACCCTGGCCCGCCTCGAAACCGGCGATTACGGTTACTGCGACGCCTGCGGCATCGAAATCGGCCTGCGCCGCCTCCAGGCCCGCCCTACCGCCACGCTCTGTATCGACTGTAAAACGCTACAGGAAATCAAGGAAAAACAAACCAGCCTGTAGGAGCCCCAGCCAGGGTGTTAGTCGCCGTGCACGACGACGCCTCACCGCTCTCCACCGCTTTCGTTACAAAGGAATTTTGACTCTGGCAGGATAAGCATGGGAAAATATATGTTGGTCTCGGATTGTTGAAGGGTGCTTGGAGCGCAGATAGAGCAGTTTCGTATCACCCATCAGCAAACTTTTCCAGCAACAAGCCTCAATAACACACCAGAGGAGACAATCCGCAATGTCTGAAGTCAAGGTCTATCCAGTTCCCGCCGAGTTCGCTGCGACCGCCTGGATCAACGACGATCAGTATAAGGCGATGTACCAGCGTTCGATCGCCGATCCCGAAGGCTTCTGGAGTGAAGAAGCAGAGAAATTTGTCACTTGGTTCAAACCCTGGGACAACGTGCTCGACTGGGATTTCACCAAGGGTCATATCCGCTGGTTCGAAGGCGCCAAGCTGAATGTCAGCTACAACTGCCTGGATCGGCATCTGGCCACCCGCGGCGATCAGATCGCCATCATTTGGGAAGGTGACAGCCCCGCCGAAGACCGCAAGATCACTTATAAGGAATTGCACGAGCAGGTATGCCGCCTTGCCAACGCCCTCAAAGGGTTGGGTATCAAGAAAGGCGATCGGGTCTCTATCTACCTGCCGATGATTCCGGAAATTGCGGTGGCCATGCTGGCCTGCGCTCGCATCGGCGCCATCCATTCGGTGGTATTCGGCGGTTTCTCGCCGGAAGCCCTGCGGGACCGCATCAACGACTCCGAATGCAGCATCGTGATCACTGCCGACGAGGGTCTGCGCGGCGGCCGCCCGGTCCCCCTCAAGGCGAACACCGACAAAGCCTGCGAGAATGCGCCCAGCGTGGGCAAGGTGGTCGTGGTCAAGCGCACCGGCGGCAACATCTCCTGGCAGGAAGGCCGCGACTTGTGGTATCACGAACTGGTCGCCGCCGCCTCCCCGGACTGCCCGCCGGAACACATGGACGCCGAGGACCCTTTGTACATCCTCTATACCTCCGGCTCCACCGGCAAGCCCAAGGGCGTGCTGCACACCACCGGCGGCTACCTGGTGTATATCGCCAGCTCTCACAAGTACATCTTCGACTATCACGAGGGTGACATCTACTGGTGCACCGCCGACGTGGGCTGGGTGACCGGGCATTCCTATATCGTCTACGCCCCGCTGGCCAACGGCGCCACCACCGTGATGTTCGAGGGCATTCCCACCTATCCTTCCGCCTCCCGTTTCTGGGAAGTGGTGGACAAACATCAGATCAACATCATTTACACCGCCCCGACCGCGATCCGGGCGCTGATGCGCGAAGGCGACGGCCCGGTCAAGAAGACCAGCCGCAAGAGTCTGCGCTTGCTGGGCACGGTGGGCGAACCGATCAATCCGGAAGCCTGGGAATGGTATTACCATGTGGTCGGCGACGGGCGCTGCCCGATCGTCGATACCTGGTGGCAGACCGAAACCGGCGGTGTTTTGATCACGCCACTGCCGGGCGCCACGGCGCTCAAACCCGGTTCGGCCACCCGCCCCTTCTTCGGGGTCACACCGGCCGTGTATGATGCCGATGGCAAAGAACTGCAAGGTCCTGCCGCAGGTAACCTGGTCATAACCCGTCCCTGGCCGGGCATGATGCGCACCGTATACGGCAACCATCAGCGGTTTATCGAAATCTACTTCTCCACCTATCCGGGGATCTACTTCACCGGCGACGGGGCGCGGCGGGATGAAGACGGCTACTACTGGATCACCGGACGGGTGGACGACGTCATCAACGTCTCCGGTCACCGCCTCGGCACAGCAGAAGTGGAAAGCGCCCTGGTACTGCACGAGGCGGTTGCGGAAGCGGCGGTGGTGGGTTTCCCGCACGATATCAAGGGACAGGCGATCTATGCCTACGTCACCCTGATGGCCGGCGTGGAACCCAGCGAGGAGTTGCGCAAGGCCCTGGTCCAGCATGTGCGTAAGGAAATCGGCGCCATCGCCACTCCGGATATCATTCAATGGGCGCCGGGCCTGCCCAAGACCCGCTCCGGCAAGATCATGCGGCGCATCCTGCGCAAGATCGCCGCCAACGATGTCTCTTCCCTGGGCGATATCAGCACCCTGGCCGATCCCAGCGTGGTCGATAATCTGATCGACAATCGCGCGGTCAAGTAAGTCATTGCTCCGCATCCGGGCGCCTTAACGGGCGTCCGGATTTTTTTTGCCCTGTGAAGCCCTGAATAGCGGCAATCCGGGTTGCATAACGGCGGATTAACGCTCAAATTATTAGCATAAAACTTACCGCCCGACACCGTGTTCAACTCAGCCGTGTAGGAGTTCTCCCATGAGCGATTTAGATCCCATCGTAGGAAATTGGTATAAAAATGTAGAAGAGGAAAAGGAGTTTGAAGTGGTGGCGGTGGATGAAGACGCCCAGACGGTGGCAATCCAGTACTTCGAAGGTGAGGTGGAGGAGATCGACCTGGATTCCTGGTACGAACTGGTGCTGGAACCGATCGAAGCGCCGGAAGACTGGTCCGGCGCTTACGACCAGATGGAACCGGACGATCTGGGCTATGACACGACCAGCAATGAGAAAAAGGAGGACCCGCTGAAAGATCTTTATTGAATCCGCACAGCGCCGGCGCCGCTAGGAGCGCCGGGCCTTGGCAAAGGCCTCCGCCAACGCACTCTGGGATTCGGCCTTGGCCGGGCGGGTTTGCTGACGTTTTGCCGGATCCGGTCTGTGCCCCGATGGTAGCTGGTCCCGGCTGTCATCCCCGAGCCGCAGGCTCAAGGCGATGCGGCGGCGCTTGAGATCCACCGCCAGAACCTTGACCTTGACCACGGCCCCGGTCTTGACCACCGTGCGCGGATCCTTGACGAAATGCTCGGACAGCGCCGAGATATGTACCAGGCCATCCTGATGCACACCGATATCGACAAAGGCGCCGAAATGGGTGACATTGGTCACCACCCCTTCCAGGATCATATCCGGCTTAAGGTCTTCCAGAGTCTCCACCCCTTCCTTGAATACCGCCGTCCTGAACTCGGGGCGGGGGTCACGGCCGGGTTTTTCCAGTTCGGCCAGAATATCTCTGATCGTGGGCAGACCAAACCGCGCATCGATGAAATCCTGCGGCTTCAGCGTTTTCAGAAAGGCGCCATTTCCCAGCACGGCGTCGATGCCGCGTCCGGTGGTTTTGAGAATACGCTCCACCACGGGGTAGGCCTCCGGATGCACAGCCGAGCGGTCCAGCGGATTGACGCCGTTCATGATGCGGAGAAAACCTGCTGCTTGCTCGAAGGTCTTCGCCCCGAGCCGCGGCACTTTGAGGAGATCCTGACGGCTGCTGAAGGCGCCGTTGGCGTCCCGATAGGCGACGATAGCGCGCGCCAGGCTGCCGTTCAGCCCCGCCACCCGCGCCAGCAGGGGCGCCGACGCCATATTCACCTCCACCCCGACGGCATTGACGCAGTCTTCCACCACCGCCTCCAGCGTGCGGGCCAAGTGTAGCGGGTTGACATCGTGCTGATACTGGCCGACGCCGATGGCCTTGGGTTCGATCTTGACCAATTCCGCCAGCGGGTCCTGCAAGCGCCGGGCGATGGATACCGCTCCCCGTAGTGTCACATCCAGGTCGGGAAACTCCTGGGTGGCCAGTTCGGATGCCGAATACACCGAGGCGCCGGCCTCGGACACCAGCACTTTCTGCAACCGCAGTTCCGGCTGGCGCTGGAGCAACTCCGTCACCAGGCGATCGGTTTCCCGCGAGGCGGTGCCGTTGCCGATGCTGATCAGCTCCACCCCATGGCGCCGTGCCAGGGCCGCCAGCGTTTGGATGGCTTCCTCCCAGCGCTGGTGCGGGGGGTGCGGATAGAGCGTAGCGGTTTCCAGCAGTTTGCCGGTGGCGTCCACCACGGCCGCCTTGACGCCTGTGCGCAAGCCAGGGTCCAGGCCGATGGCGGGGCGGGGACCGGCTGGCGCCGCCAGCAGCAAATCCCGCAGATTATGGGCAAAGACCGGAATGGCTTCCGCTTCGGCGGCTTCCCGCAACCGTTGCTGCAATTCGTTCTCCAGGTGCGGGAAGATTTTTATTTTCCAGGCCCAGCGCGCCGTTTCCAGCAACCAGGCATCCGCCGCGCGGCCCCGATCGCGGAGCGCGAAGTGGCTGGCGACCAACCCCTCGCCGGGATCGGGCGCACCCACCTCGCCCAGCACCAGATTTAACCGCAATATCCCTTCATTGCGCCCGCGGAACAGGGCCAGGGCGCGATGCGAGGGAATTTTCTGGATTGCCTCGTTATAGTCGAAGTAATCCGAGAACTTGGCGCCCTCCTCGGCTTTATCCGCCAGCACCCTGGCCTGTAACACGGCCTGTTCCCAAAGATAAGCCCGCAGCCGGCCCAGCAGTTCCGCCTCTTCGGCAAAATGCTCCATCAGGATCTGACGGGCGCCTTCCAGCGCCGCCTTGACGTCGTCGATGCCCTTGGCGGGATCGACATGACTCGCCGCCGCCACGGCGGGCGACTGCGAGGGGTCCTGCAGCAGCGCCTGCGCCAGCGACTCAAGTCCCGCCTCTCTGGCGATCTGAGCCTTGCTACGGCGTTTGGGCTTATAGGGTAAATACAGATCCTCCAGCCGGGCCTTGTTGTCGGCGGCAGCGATCGACCGTTCCAGTTCCGGAGTCAGCTTGCCCTGTTCCCGGATAGTGTTCAGGATGAGTTGACGGCGTTCCTCCAGTTCCCGCAGATACCGCAGGCGCTCCTCCAGGAACCGCAACTGGGCGTCATCCAGACCATCGGTGGCCTCCTTGCGATAACGGGCGATAAAAGGCACGGTGGCGCCTTCGTCCAGCAACTGAATCGTGGCCTGTACCTGGTGGTTCTGGACGGAAAGTTCCGTGGCGATGTGCTGACTGATGTTCATAACAACAATAAGTGCTCAGGGCTTGGTATCGTGCGGCAGGTCGCGCGGAAGATAACAAAACTTGGTTTAGACCAGCGCCTTTGTGGCCACGACCAGGCCATCCTCATCGGCATACAGATACTTGCCGGGCAGAAAATGGACGCCGGCGAAGCGCAGCGGAATACCGTGTTCGCCGACCCCATGCTTGAAGCTCTTGAGCGGGTGGGCTGCCAGCGCCTTGATACCGATGGCCAGTTCCGCCAGGGCGGCGGTATGGCGGACACAACCGTTGACTACCACACCGGCCCAGCCGTTTTGAACGGCCAGTTCCGCCAGCGGCCGGTCCAGCAAAGCGCAGCGTACGGAGGTACCGCCATCCACCACCAGCACCCGGCCCAGGCCCGCCGCGGTCAGGACAGTGCGCAGCAGCGCGCTGTCCTCGAATACCTTGAGCGTGACGATCAAGCCACTGAAGGCTTGCAGACCGCCGAAATCCCGCAAACCGGGATCGGCGATTTGCAGTTGCTCGGCATACCGATCGCACAGATCGGCGGTACTGACTGGCATTATCTCCAGACTCCCGACATGGAACCTCATACCACATCTCAATGGCTTTTGGACGTAAAAGCATCCTACGGTTTAGGTTAAAACTCCAACCGAATTGGTATCGGATGAACTGACCGCGCATCGATTAAACGATGCCTTTGCCCCAGGCCCCCTGAAAAAAGCATTCGCCCAGCGGCAGACGCTCCCGCGGCGCTTCCTCGCGGCTGCGCAGTTCACCTTCCAGCAGAGAGGGATGCGCCGGATGGCCGATGGCGATCATGGCCATGCAGACATAATCGTCGGGTATCGCGAAGCACTCCTTGGCCTTGGCCGCGTCGAAGCCACCCATTTGATGGGCTACCAGTCCCAGCGCCGTCGCCTGCAGGCAGAGATTCTCGCTGGCGGCGCCGGTATCATGCTGGCTCCAGCGGTTGGGCTTGCCGGTAGTGCGAAATACAGGCGCAGCCACGGACAGCATTAAAACCGGCGCATTTTTCACCCAGACTTTGTTGCCCTCGGAGAGGCAATCGAAGGCCTGCTCCCAGCCGTCCGGATCGTGCAGCCGATCCCAGAGCAGATAGCGCCAGGGCTGCTCGCCGTAACAGGAAGGCGCCCACCGGGCCGCCTCCAGCAAGGCCAGCAGATTTTCGTGCGCGACCGACCGGTTGGGATCGATGGCACGGGCACTCCAGCGCAGGGCGATGATATCGACGATGGGAACCTGGGTTTGGGCTGGCTTTAGCATATTCACGCTCCTCGGCTTGGCTTTTGGGCAGCCATCCTAACAGAAGTCGTGCGCCATTCGAAAATATAAAAGAAATTTGTCACAACATAAAACTCTTGACGCAGTGCAACATAAACCTTATACTGCATTGTAACATCCTTCGGGATGTTGTTCTCCAACCCTCCTTTGGTGGTCATTTGCCGGGGTTCTCCACCCCGGCTTTTTTATGCCTCCCTGTCAGCGAGGCACTCTTCCAAGGCCGGGTACAGCATCTTCGGCGGCGCCGTTGTCATACTCAGTGCCAATCCGGCGATCACTCTCACACCGATGCAACGACGAAGCACGCGCGACTTCCACCAACTGGGCAAACCGATTCTATTTATACTCGGCCTGCTGCCGCTGGCCGCCCTGTTCTGGCTGAATCTGGGCGCCAATCCAGTCGAGACCATGACTCATCATACCGGCACCTGGGGTTTACGGTTTCTCCTGCTGACCCTGACCGTTACCCCGTTGCGCCGGTTGTCGGGCTGGAACTGGCTGCTGCGCTACCGCCGTATGCTGGGCTTGTTCGCCTTCTTCTATGCGTTGCTGCACTTCGCCACCTATTTGGTGTTCGATCAGTTTTTCGACCCGGCGGCGATTGCCCGTGATGTGCTCAAGCGCCCCTATATCACCGTCGGTTTTCTGGCTTTCGTTTTATTGATTCCGCTGGCGGCGACCTCCACCAATGCGATGATCCGGCGGCTGGGCGCCCGCCGCTGGCAGCGCCTGCATCGCCTGGTCTACGCCATCGGCCTGCTGGTCATTCTGCACTACTTCTGGCTGGTCAAAGCTGACCTGAGTCGGCCGCTGGTGTATGCCGCCGTGCTAGCCCTGCTGTTGGGTTACCGCTTATGGTTCTATTACCGCCATAAGCTGAGCATATGTTCCGCTGTCATCGGCAGCACCGACAAGTAGAAGAAATAGAAGATTTGCTGGCTTTATTGCAGACACGCGGTTTGCCGATCCGGTGGTGGCCGTAAGGCTCCTTGAGGTTTACTCAACGATGGCAATTCGTGCCTCAGCCGCAATCCGTTGTACCTCCTTGTAACCCACGCCATGGTCCAGCGCCAGCACATCCGGTTCGACCTGAAATAAAGCGCTATCCGTCCGGTCGCCGAACAACACGAATGCGGTAGCTTGATCGAATTGCCGGGAAATCCACATAAGTCCCTGAATGGCGGGGTTACATCGATGCAATGCTTGCGCCCAGCAGGCCGTGAGTGAATAGTCGCAAGCGTCGGACTCCAGTAGCTGGCGCCGTATCAACCCCAACCGGCGCAAACCGTGTCCGCGCAGATCCGCCATAAGCAGTTCGCTACGATTGATCAGACAGCTCAGTTCAAGGTCTCGCAGGCGACTGCGCAGAATCCGCCCGCCACCGCCGGGAACGTTGTGAAAGACAGTCTCCGAAAGGGCGCCATCAATAGCATCAGCCGCATAAAGTGTCGGAACAACCTGATCTTGTGCATCCGTGAATGGGTGAAACCGGCCGCGGCGTGTCGTTTCGCGATTGAGATTGAACTGTCCACCCTGGAAATGGGCGGGATGTACCCGATAAAGTCGGGTTCCGGACGCGAGCCGGGTCAACTTGGGATCGAGATCGACGGGCGGTAATGGCAGCGTTGCGGAACTAAAAACCATTGTCTCTAATAAACCGCCGCTTCGATCTCATCCCGCGCCGCCTCACAGACCGCCTCCGGATCGGAGATCAACCGTTCGACCGGACGGCTGCCGGCCAACCAGCCATTAGGCGTAATCAACCAAATGGCGATTGCCCACTCGCTGTTGGTCGGCGCCAGAATCGCCAGCAACCGTTCCATTACCAGCAACGGCCTGCCGTGAGTATCGAACTGAAAAGCTGGAAACAGGAGCTGTCCACCATAGTCAACAGCCAGGATTTTACCCTGTCGTCGCCAGCGCGTAGCGAGCGCTGCTTTGTTGCGGGCATGAGCGCCGTAACGCTCATGAATCTGAGCGCTGGTAAGGAGTTCATAGTGTTGCAACAGTTCCGCCCGCGCAACCGCATTGGCGCTGGCTTGATAGAGCGTGGCGCTATCCGGTTCCGGCGCCAGCGTCTTCAGCATCACCGCAACGAGTTCGTGCAATTGCCCCTGCTCGGCCTCAGCGAGCTTGTCATGAAATAACTCCAACAGCGTCCGCGTCTTTTCCAGCAAGGCGGGATCGCTGCTTTGAATCACCAGTTCCTTGGGCGCGGAGCGACCCTGCTGGCGCGGTCGCAGTTCCAAGGTCCAGGCAGATGCCTCGCTAACCATTGTCATGTCGCTGAGTAATGAAAGTAATCAGGATAATACAGTAATTTTTATCATTTAGGAATCCGCCTTCGGCAAACGTAGGTTCACTTGAGCCGGCATGGATCTGCGCGCCTGCCTCTGGAGGCGCCTCTGACCGTGTGTCTGCCTTACCTGATGATTCATTTTCCCAAGCCCTGGCTGGAGGCGACCGGAAGTGCCGGTTCAATCGCCGTCATCGGTTTATCCTCTGGTTCGTTAATGCTGGCGCTGTGCTTCGAACCTAAGCTTTTTGAGTCTTTCAATGACATATTCAATTGTTCCAGAGCCATTTTTGGAAATTGGTGAGGCTTGCCTACTATTACCTGCTTTCAAGAAGCTGGCGAGGACGCCGGCGCTCCCAGGACATCTCACGGTTTTACTTACGCCCCATGCGCCCTGGACGCCGTGCACGGTGGCGTAAAAACCGCTAATATCAGCAACGGCCGGATGGAGCATGCGATAGCCATTTTCACCGCCGCCACTGCCCGATCACACCGCCCGAACCATGAACGAAACCGCCGTTCCTCCAGACAAACCCCGCGACGCTCAAGGATGGGCGGCTGAACTCAACCGCGCCTTCGCCGGCCGGCATCCCCATCCATTGGAACTGGCCGATCGCGCCGTCCGGGAGTGCCCCAAGGACGCTTATCTACTCGAACTGGCCGCCATCGCCGCGCTGGTGGAGGAAAAACCGGACCGCTGTCTGCGCTATCTGAAACGGCTGGAAAAACATTTCATCACCGACCAGCGCGAGTCCCTGTTGCACGCCCTGGCGCTGGCCCAACAGGGACGGCTGGTCGCCGCCTCGGATGGATTGAAAAAAGCCGGCATGAATACGTACCAGCAGGCGATCTACTGGTTCGTCGGCGGCGTGGTGTTGCATCCCTGGCTGTTCGGATGGCTGCAAAAGATCTATTTCCATCATCAGCCCCTGCCCCGCCAGGCTGCCGGCAAAACCCCGGTTCGAAAGCCAGCGGGTAAAATTGCGCCACCCAGACCGGCGCCCGCCGCCGCCCCGTTGCCGGACGTGCCGGAACTGCCCCTGCGCCAGCCCGACATTCCCGTACATTTCGAGCTAAACCTGCCGCAAGCCATCGGGCTGGAAGGCGACAGCCGGACAGAGGCGAATGCCCGCTGGTTTCGCCTGCGCGCCGAATTCGCCCACCTGGGTCTGCTGCAAGGTTTCGATGAACTGTTCTGTCTGCCGCAATTGCACCAGGTGCAGACCTACTGGTATCAGGTGGAAACGGTGCGCAAGGTGCTCAAAAACTTCCGCGGCCGGGTACTGCTGGCCGACGAGGTCGGACTGGGCAAGACCATCGAAGCCGGCATGACGCTGAAGGAATATATGTTGCGGGGGATGGTGGAAAAGTTCTTGATCCTGACGCCCGCCTCGCTGGTGGGCCAATGGCAGGAAGAGATGGCGAGCAAGTTCGCCATTGCCTGCGCCTCCAGTTACGATGCCTTATTGAAAGACGATCCCGCCGCCTTCTGGACACAGCCTCGCGTCATCGCCTCCATCGCGACAGCCCGGCGGCAGGAACACTTCGAGCACCTGAGCCGTCAGACCTACGATCTGGTGATCGTGGACGAAGCGCACCACCTGAAAAGCCGCACCACCCTGAACTACAAGCTGGTGGACGCTCTGCAGAAGCGCTTTCTGCTGTTGCTGTCCGCCACCCCCGTACAGAACAGCCTGGTGGAACTGTACAACCTGTTGACCCTCCTCAAGCCGGGTATCTTCAAGACCGAAAAGGAATTTCGCGCCGCCTATATGATGCCCGGCAAGCCACGCACGCCGGTCAACCGGGAACGGCTACACGATCTGATGCGGGACGTGATGATCCGCAATACCCGCGCTCTGGTGGACGTGCGTCTGCCGCTCCGCCATGCGGTCACCCTGCGCTTGACCGGCGGCGCCGAGGAACGCGCCTGCTATCAGGAATTGGACCAGTTGGTGCGGGAGGTTCACGCCGGCGCGCCGGGCCACCACCGGCTGGCCCTGCGCCATCTGTTGAGCGCCGCCGGTTCCTCACCGGCGGCGGCGACGGCTGCCGTCCACCGCTTCGCCGGACGCGACCAGCCGCCCTGGCAGGCGCTGTACGAACGCTATTGCCGGCTCGACCGGGGTGTCAAGGAAAACGCCCTGCTGGAGCTGCTGCAGCGCAATCCCGAAGAGAAAAAAATGGTTTTCGTTCACCACCGGGAAACGCTGCACCATCTGGACGCCCTGCTTAGCGAGCAGGGCATTGCCTTCGCCCGTTTCGAAGGCTCACTCTCGGGTCCCGACAAAGACGCCGTCATTGCCGCTTTCCGGGAGCGGACGCCGGTGCTGCTGTCCACCGAATCCGGCGGCGAGGGCCGCAATGTGCAGTTCTGCAATACCCTGATCAATTTCGACCTGCCCTGGAATCCCATGGCGATCGAACAGCGCATCGGCCGCATTCACCGCATCGGCCAGACGCGGGAGGTGTTTATCTTCAATCTGGTGGCCGAAGGCACCCTGGAAAGCCAGGTGCTGCAGATCCTGGACGAAAAGATCAATATGTTCGAGCTGGTGGTCGGCGAAATCGACGCCATCCTGGGCGAGCTGGACGAGCAGCAGGATTTTGCCGAAATGGTGTTCAACACCTGGGTTGAGACCACCGCGCAGCACCGTTCCGAAGCCTTTGAAGAACTGGGCGAGCGGCTGATCAAGGCCAGACAGCAGTACGAGGCGATCAAGGAACTGGATACCGAGTTGTTCGGCGAAGAATTCGAAACGGCATAGGCAAGCGGATCTTGAACCCCTTACAGCAGTTTGTAGCCGAGTTATTGGAGCAGGAAGGCGCGGTGGTGGAACCCATCGAGCCCGAGGGGCTGGAAGTGCTTGCCCCGGCGCCGTTGCAACAGGCACTGCGGTTGCCGGAACTGGCGCGCCTGGGTTTTGGGGCGGAGTTGCCCGCCGACGCTCAGCGGGTCAGCCTGGAGTCCGACTGGATGGAGCGGTTGGCGGGACTGTTGGCGGAACGGGGCCGCCGGCTGGAATGGATCGTGGCGATGGACAACCCGGCGCCGGGTAGTCCCGAACGGATTCTGCAGCATGGTCTGGATCTCCTCAATGCGACCTATCGTTTGCAAGGCGTCGAACCGGCCTGGACCCGCTATCTGATCCTGCGCTTTCGCTATGCGGCGGTGTCCGATGAAAAACGGGACGGGATCTTGGAACTGGGCTTCAATCTGGCCAACGGCGCGACGCTGGACGAGTTGCTGGCCGGGCTGGTGGCCGGAGCGATGGAGTTGGAGCCGTTGGCGGCGCCGCCGACCGGCGTTGACCTGCCATCCACGTGGCAGCCGCAGCGGCTACAACCGATTCTGGAGCGCGCCCTGGCGCAGCGGGTAGGGCGGCAACTGGAGCCTTTTCTCAAAGGCATGCGCCGCCGGCAGGAGCGCGATCTCAAGCGACTGCACGACTATCACAACGATTTGCGGCGGGAGGCGCTGGAGCGGCTGGCCGTCCTTCCCAGCGGCGAACTGAACGAGAAGCAGCAACTGGAACGGCAACGCCAGCAACTGCGTCTCGCGGCCATCGCCCGCGAATACGAGGCCAAGGTCAACGACCTGCGGCAGAAATACGCCGTGAAAGTGACGCTGGAATGGGTTCAGACGCTGGAACTGATCATGCCGGTGCAACGGTTCGCCGTGCTCATCAAACGCCGCAAGAGAGAGCGACTGTTGATGCTGGATTGGAATCCGCTTGCCCGCCGGCTGGAGCAGGCGCCCTGCGAATACAGCTATACCTGGGAGCGACCGCGGGAGGTGTGCGACGAGGCGCTGCATCTGCTGAGTCCGGCGGCGCATGGTCCCTGTCCGCAATGCGGACGTGCCTATTGCCGGGTCTGTCATCCGGAGAAATGTCCGAAGTGCGGGAAAACGACAGACCCTGGCTCAGTGCTCATTCCGCTCGGCTCGCAGCAGACGGGCGATGGGACTGCCCCATGACAGGCGATTAAAATTTCACCTTCCTCCAGCCCGCGTAGGGTGCATTAGCCAAGTAGGGTACGCATTGCGTACCTTTTCCGGGCCTTGCCCGGTATGGCGCCTTACCGGTCTTACTCGGACGTAACCGTTCAGACCCCTCTCCCCGACCCTCCCCCACAAGGGGGGAGGGAGTTTTTACAAAACAGCAGCTTAACCTATTCCCCCTCCCCTTGCGGGAGGGGGTTAGGGGGGAGGGGTGTGAACGTTTACATTAAACGCCAATTTCCATGAAGGATAATCAATCAACATTTTGGCTACCAACTCAAGGCGGGACAAGCCGCCCCTGGGAGCGCCGGCGTCCTCGCCGGCCTCAGGGCATCAACGCCAGTCAACAGACAGTCAGCTGCTGGTGCTC
>CAIMUS010000137.1 GCA_903844665.1 uncultured Pseudomonadota bacterium | reverse complement strand
GAGCACCAGCAGCTTACTGTCTGTTGACTGGCGTTGATGCCCTGAGGCCGGCGAGGACGCCGGCGCTCCCAGGGGCGGCTTGTCCCGCCTTGAGTTGGTAGCCAAAATGTTGATTGATTACTCTTCATGGAAATCAGCGTTGAAACGAGTTTTTATATAGGCTACGGATAAAATCTTTTGCGGAAATCACCTTGGCGTTGAGAGCAGAGTCCACTGGCAGGGTGTCATTGGTAAACAGATTCCAAGGGTTGCCTTTATGCGGATCAGCGCTTCCGGGTCGCCCACCAGCGGAACACGGGAGACAAGGCCGCCACCATCAGCTCGCTGGGTCGCATCAAATGCACGAGGAGATGATCGCGCAGGCGCGAATGGATAATGTAGTCGCGGAGATTGTCTCTGACCGTGCTGGGTCGGATATGATCGCTCGGCGATGTGCTTTGAGTGGCGATCATCGGGAAAAACGCATACATTTCCGGCAAGGCGGCGAAGACCGCATCGATCCCCTTTCCGCCGATGGCTGATCGGGCAATGGAGTTGGAATAGGGATGTGCGCACAGCCACTCGATCAGGCGATGGCTGGCAATATAGGCATGAGTGCAGAAAGAGGAGGTGCGAAAGGTGCGTTTATTGACAAAATAAGCCTTGAGCGGCCAATGACCCAGATAAAACCCCAGCCATTGCGGCGGTAGCTTGCGCAAAGCCTTGCGGACGGCGTCGACTTTTCTGGGACGGAGTGAGGGTGAGAATTGTACGTCATCTTCCAGGATGAGAATCGTCTTCTGTGCGTGCGCGCGCGCATACTGGGCCACAACCCGATGGGATTCCCAGACGCCGCGGGTGGGTGAAGTCGGATGCTTGACGGGCCGGTAGAAGAGGACATGGCGACACAAGCCGACCCGATGCAGTTCACGCGCTACGGTGGTGGCCCGGTCGTCCCGGCTCTGCAAGGAAATACAGTACACCCGATCCAGGAATGACCAATCGAAACCGGACTCAGGAGGGGTTGTGGCGTGCTCTGCACAATACGGACAGCCCGGCTGAGATGGGCAGGGGTGAAATAAAGCCGACTCAAGATTCATACGATCGATTCGCTAGCGTAGAGTGGTCATAACATTCTGCTTGTCATGTCAAGGATAATGATAATGATAATGAATGGATAGGGTTAAAAACCTGACAGGAAGATTACAAAGTTGTCATGTTTGGACGGCTTGATCAGGGCAGCGCCAACCGCCGGTTTCGATATCGAGACGGACACCTCCGCCGGAGCCAATGCGGGGCTCCAGCTCGTAGGATGCGGTGCAAACCGCATCGGTCGCGCAATTCCCCCACGCGAACGATGCGGTTCGTTCCTCACCGCATCCTACGCGGGCTACGCGGGCTTACGCGGGGAATGACGGTACGCGGTGCGTACCCTACCTGCTCGCCGCATCCCATGCGGGCTGTCTCTTTGTCAAGCCGGCAACTTGGAGCTATCCTATCTGCCATTTACCATTGAGGAGAGCGCCATGTTCATCGTCCATGTATTTGTCCATGTCAAACCGGATCAGGTCGAGGCGTTCAAGGCGGCCTCCGTGGAAAATGCGCGCCATAGCGTACAGGAACCCGGCATTGCCCGCTTCGATGTGATCCAGCAGCAGGACGATCCTACCCGCTTCGTGCTGGTCGAGGTGTACCGTACCGTCGACGACCCGGCCCACCACAAGGACACGGCACATTATGTCAAATGGCGCGATAGCGTGGCCGACATGATGGCCGAGCCGCGCACCAGCCTGAAATACAGTAATGTCTTCCCGGCCGAGCAGGGCTGGGATTCGGCGCAGTCCTGAGCACCCGGCGGCCGGCGCTAGCTTTCCACCGCGGCCGGCGCGGGCGGGGTGGCGGTATAATCCAGCCACTCGTCCAGGCGGGCATGGGCTTCGTCCAGGCCCGTACCCTCGATGGCGGAGAACAATTGCAGGCTGACCTGGGGATAGCCGGCGGCGAGCTGCCGCTGTACGATCTGCAAGGTTGACAGGGCGGCGCCGCGCTTGAGCTTATCGGCCTTGGTCAGCAGAATGTGAACCGGCAGCCGGCGCTGCCGACACCAGTCGAGCAGTTGCCGGTCGAGCGGGGTCAGCGGATGACGGATATCCATCAACAGGAACAGACCGCGCAGCGACCGACGCTGTTCGAGGTAGCATTCGACCAGTTGGCGCCAATGCCGGCGCACGGCTTCCGGCGCCTTGGCATAACCGTAACCGGGTAGATCCACCAGATAACGCTCGTCTTCGACCTGAAAGAAGTTGATCAACTGGGTCCGGCCCGGCGTCTTGCTGATGCGGGCCAGCGTCTTCTGCCGGGTGATGGCGTTCAGGGCGCTGGACTTGCCGGCATTGGAGCGGCCGGCGAAAGCGACCTCGGCGCCCCGCTCCGGGGGTAACTGGCGAAATTCATGGACGCTGGTCAGAAACCGGGTGGCATAATAACGACTGTGCATGGACGATCCTGGATATCTTGCCTGCAAACGTGCCTTAGACAGGGTATTTTATTGAACCCGAAGGTCGAACTGGTATATAAAGTTGTCTGCAAGTGATTGCTTTCCGCTGCCGGGGGGAAGGGTCGCTCCTCACGCATACGAGTTCAATGGTTTTATGATTCGCGACTTCTCTCAGACTAAACGGCCCCAGGGCCGTTCCAACCAAAATAATGGCACAGGAGTCTTACTAAGATGAAAACAGTGTTTGCGATTGCCGCAACGTTCGCCCTCCTTGGCTCCACGGCCGCCCTGGCTGCCGGCGATGCGACGGCCGGCCAGCAAAAATCCGCCGCCTGCGCCGCCTGTCACGGCGCCGACGGTAACAGCGCCAACGGCGAGTGGCCCAAGCTGGCCGGTCAAAACGCCGTCTATCTGGTGAAACAACTGCAGGATTTCAAGGCCGGGAGACGGGCCAACCCGATCATGAGCGGCATGGCCGCGCCGCTCGGCGATCAGGATATGGAAGATATCGCGGTCTATTTTTCCGCCCAGCAGCCGGCTCCCGGCAAGGCCGATCCCGAACTGGTGGAGAAGGGCAAGGCGATCTACCTGGGCGGTAACCTCAACAGCAGCCTGGCCGCCTGCACCGCCTGTCACGGCCCCAATGGCAAGGGCAATCCGGCGGCGGCCTTCCCGGCGGTATCGGACCAGCACGCGCAATACGTCGAAACCCAGTTGAAGGCTTTCCGCGCCATGCAGCGGGCCAACGATCCAGGTCAGATGATGCGCAATATCGCCGCCAAAATGAGCGACGACGAGATCAAGGCGGTCGCCTCTTTTATGCAAGGCTTGCAATAACCGCCCTGCCAGGAGCATCACCGCGGCCTGGCTAATTAATGATAAGGGTGGTCGTTGTGTCGGACCACCCTTAATTGTTTCCTTTGTAGGATGCGTCCTACGCACCATCTCGTTTCGATCCACAGGGCGTCGGGCGTTGGTGCGTAGGATGCACCCTACTTTAGCATGATTCATGCGGGAACAGATGCTGGTTAAATTAGCCGGATTCAACACCCTACCCCCTGGCCAAGGTAACTGTACCTTTACTTTCCAGGATTCAATCGCAAAGGTTCGTTCCATGAAAACAATACACTCATTCATCCTGGCCACACTGCTGTTGCTGGGGTTACCGCCGGCAATCCTGGCCGCTGACTTTCAGGAAGGCAAGGACTACCGGGTATTGGACAGGCCGGTCCCCACCTCCACCGGCGATAAGATCGAAGTGGTCGAGGCCTTTTCCTATGCCTGTCCCCATTGCTTCAGTCTGGAGCCTGCCACGGCGGAATGGCTGAAGACCAAGCCGGAAAATGTCGAGTTGGTGCGCATTGCCGCGATCTGGCGGCCGGACTGGGAAGCCCTGGCGCGGGCTTACTATGCCGCCGCCCAACTGGGTGTTCTGGACAAAGTCCATAAGCCTTTGTTCGAAGCCATTCATACCGAAAAGAAGCCGTTGGCCACGCCGGAGCAGCTCGCCGATTTCTTTGCCGCTCAGGGTGTCGACAAGACCACCTTTCTCAATGCCTATAACTCCTTTGCGGTGGAAACCCACGTCCAGCGCGGCAAACAGTTGATTCAGCGTTACGCCATCCTGGGCGTACCGGCTTTTATCGTCAACGGCAAATACTTCGTCGATCTCTCCACCGCCGGTTCGGCGCCGCGCCTGTTCGAGGTGATCGATTTTCTGATCGCCAAAGAGAGTGGCAAGGGTTAATCCAGGCCGATGACGGGAACAGATCGTCTTGCAATCAGGACACATTCAAGCATGAGTCGGCACGGTTCCCGGCCCGCGGACAGCCAGGCGGAACGGCGGCAACCCCCAGGGACCTCGCGACCAAAAGCGGCTGCCGGGCCGTACCCTGAGGCGACCGTTGTGAGCGCGGCGAACGAGCGCCGGCTGCGCCTGCTCAGCTACAACATTCAAGCCGGTCTGTCGACCGGCAAATATTCCCACTATGTGACCCGAAGCTGGCAGCACGTGGTGCCGGTGCCGTCACGCATGATCAACCTCGACGGTATTGCCGGCGTCATCGCCGATTACGATATCGTCGGCTTGCAGGAAATCGATACCGGTAGTCTGCGCAGTGGTTTTGTGAATCAGGTCAAGTACCTGGCGGAACGCGGCGGCTTTCAGTATGTATTCGACCAGGCCAATCGCCGCATCGGCGTTATTTCTCAACACAGCAACGCCATGTTGAGCCGCCTGCGCCCCAGCCGGATCGAAGAACATAAACTGCCCGGGATGCCGGGCCGGGGGGTATTGCGGGTGCGTTTCGGCAAAGGGGGGGAAGCCTTGCACGTGTTTATCCTGCATCTCGCCCTGGGCAGGCGCAGCCGGTCGAGGCAGATCGGCTTCCTGGCCGATATTGTCAGCGATTATCGGAATGTGATCGTGATGGGGGATCTCAACTGCCCTTCCGACAGTTCGGAAATGAATCTACTGTTGCGCGCCGGCAACTTATGCCAGCCGGAACCGGGTCTGTACACATTTCCCAGTTGGCATCCCACCCGCCAACTCGACCATATTCTGGTATCGCCCGCGATTCAGGTGGAAAAAGTCGCGGTGTTGAATCAAACGTTTTCCGATCACCGCCCTATCGCTATGGAGGTCAAGGTGGTGGGGCTGCTGGATTGATTGCCGTTATATAGCGCTCCTATCTGATTGGTGGAATCGCCGCTTCGAACCACCCCGGCGCTGTGCGCCACCCCTCCTTATCCAAGGAGGGGAAAATCCATAACTCAATAGGATTGCTATAGAAAACGCGCGGCCGTAGCTTCCCTCCGCCGCCTTACTCCAGCGCCAGTTCCTTGATCTTCCGGGTCAGAGTATTGCGCCCCCAACCCAGCAGTCTGGCGGCATCCTGCCGATGTCCCCGGGTTTTTTCCAGGGCGACGCTGATCAGAATCCGCTCGAAGGCCGGCAGCGCCCTGTCGAGAATCTGCCCTTCCCCGCGCGCCAGGGTCTGACTGGCCCACAGCCGTAAGGCATCCTCCCAATCGTTACGAGTGGAGGGAATCATCGGTTGATGGCGCAAGTCCGGCGGCAGATCATCCAGATGGATATCCCGCCCCGAAGCCATCACCGTCAGCCAGCGGCACAGGTTTTCCAACTGCCGCACATTACCGGGCCAGTCCAGTTTGGCCAGGTACTCCTCTACCTCCGGGCGTAGCACCTTGGGCTCCACCTCCAGTTCCCTGGCGGCCATCTTCAGGAAATGCAGCATCAGCAGCGGGATATCCTCGCGGCGCTGGCGCAAGGGCGGCAAATGGACCCGGATCACGTTCAGGCGATGGAACAGGTCCTCGCGGAACAGACCTTCCCGCACCCGCTGCTCCAGATCCTGATGGGTGGCGGCGATGACCCGCACATTCACCCGCGTGGGAGTATGGCCGCCGACTCGATAAAACTCACCTTCGGCCAGCACCCGCAGCAGCCGGGTTTGCAATTCCTGCGGCATATCGCCGATCTCATCCAGGAACAGCGTACCGCCGTCGGCCTGCTCGAACCGGCCCTGCCGGGAGGTTTGCGCCCCCGTGAAGGCGCCGCGTTCATGGCCGAACAATTCCGACTCCAACAGGTCTTTGGGAATGGCCGCCATATTCAGGGCGATGAAGGGCTTGTTCGAGCGTGGACTGTGGCGATGCAGGGCGCGGGCCACCAGTTCCTTGCCGGTGCCGGATTCGCCGTTGATCAGCACGGTAATATGGGAGCGGGACAGGCGGCCGATGGCGCGAAAGACTTCCTGCATGGCGGGAGCTTCGCCGATGATCTCCGGCGTTTGCGGCGCGTCGATCTCACTGCGTTCGCCTTGCTGCTGCCGGCGCAAGGCACAGGCGCGTCGCACCAGGGCCACCGCCTCGTCCACATCGAAGGGTTTGGGCAGATATTCGAAAGCGCCGCCCTGATAGGCGGCGACCGCGCTGTCCAGATCCGAATGCGCCGTCATGATGATGACCGGCAACTGCGGATAATGCCCGCGAATCCGGGCCAGCAACTCCAGACCGTTGATCCCTGGCATGCGGATATCGGCGATGAGGGTATCGGGCTCGCCCTTTTTCAAGGCGTCCAATACACCGTTGCCGCTGTCGAACGTGGTGACCGCCATATTGTCCTTTTGCAGCGCTTTCTCCAGCACCCAACGGATCGAGTGGTCGTCATCGATGACCCAAACATTTTCCTTTCTAGCCACGGGCTTTCTCCAGGGGTAGCAATAGAGTGAACACGGTTTCGCCGGGGCGGCTTCTGCATTCGATCAAGCCGCCGTGCTGGTTCACCAGGTTCTGGGCGATGGACAGACCCAGCCCGGTGCCCTGGGGCCGACCGCTGATCATCGGGTAGAAAATCTCTTGCAGGCGCTCCCTGGGAATGCCGGGACCGCTATCGATCACTTCCAGGCAGGCGACCAGCTTGTGGCGTTGATGGCCGATGGTATACTGCCGCCTGACCCGGGTGCGCAGGGTGATAACGCCTTGATTTTCCAGCGCTTGTACGGCGTTGCGCACGATGTTCAGCACTGCCTGGATCAACTGATCGCTATCGCCCGTCACCGTTGGAATGCTGGGGTCGTAATCCCGTTCGATCCTTAACCCGGGACCGCATTCGGCCGCCACCAGGCTCCGCACCCGCTCCAGCACTTCATGGATATTGATCCTGTTGTACATCGGCGGATGGGTGGGTCCCAGCATCCGATCGACCAGATTGCGCAGGCGATCGGCCTCACCGATGATGATGCGGGTATATTCCTTCAAGGAATCATCTTGAAACTCCCGCTCCAGCAACTGGGCGGCGCCCCGTAAGCCCCCCAGCGGATTCTTGATTTCATGAGCCAGGTTGCGTACCAAGGCCCGCGCCGTATTCTGCTGGGCGAGCAGGCTTTCCTCCCGGTTGATGCGTAACTGCCGGTCAACCTGGCGTAATTCCACCAGCAACTCCACCACGACCTCCCGCTCCAGCAGGGCCGATACCGTGCAATCCACCGTGATGACATCGTCACCCGTCAACAGCAGTTCCAGTTCCCGCTCGGTATAGGGATGGCCGCTTTCCAGACAGTGCCGCATTCCCTGAATCACCCTGTCGGCGCCCAAGGCCAGATCTTGAAAGCTCATGCCATAGGCTTGGCGAAAGCTATGGGCGAACAGCATCTCCGCCGCCGGATTCATGAACACCAGGCGCAGCTCCCGGTCCAGGACGATGATAGAGATCGTCATCGCTTCCAACACCCGCCGGGCATAGCCGTCTTTCAGGGTATTCTGTTCTGGCGACATGTTCCCGCAATCACTTAATCATCAAACCACTTTCAGGTAGAACCGGCATCA
The DNA here is from genome assembly GCA_903844665.1 of uncultured Pseudomonadota bacterium. GTDB lineage: Bacteria > Pseudomonadota > Gammaproteobacteria > Competibacterales > Competibacteraceae > CAIMUS01. The sequence continues at coordinate 2,865 of CAIMUS010000137.1, read as the reverse complement.
CAAAAAACGCCCCCATCGAGGGGGCGTCGATTGTGGACTCACGGCGTCAAAGGCCCCCTTACAGGCTGTAATACAGATCGAACTCGACCGGATGGGTGGTCATGCGCACGCGCGTGACCTCGGCCATCTTCAGATCGATATAGGCGTCGATCAGATCGTCGGTGAACACCCCGCCGGCCTTGAGGAATTCGCGGTCGGCATCCAGAGCCGCCAGGGCCTCATCGAAGGAGAAGCAGACCTTGGGGATTTCCTTCTCCTCTTCAGGTGGCAAATCGTAGAGATCCTTGTCGATCGGTTCACCCGGATGGATCTTGTTCATGATGCCGTCCAGGCCGGCCATCAACATGGCGGAGAAGGCCAGATAGGGATTCGCGGTGGAATCCGGGAAGCGGATTTCCAGCCGGCGGGCCTTGGGGCTGCTCACATGCGGGATGCGGATCGAAGCGGAGCGGTTGCGGGCGGAATAGGCCAGCATGACCGGGGCCTCGAAGCCGGGCACCAGCCGCTTGTAGCTGTTGGTGGAGGCATTGGTGAAGGCGTTCAGCGCGCGGGCGTGCTTGATAATGCCGCCGATATAGTACAGGGCGGCTTCGGACAGCCCGGCGTAGCGGTCACCGGCGAACAGGTTGACGCCGTCCTTGGAAATCGACTGGTGTACATGCATGCCGTTGCCGTTATCGCCGACCAGCGGCTTGGGCATGAAAGTCACCGTTTTGCCATAACTCTGGGCGACGTTCTGCAGCACATATTTAAGGACCTGGACCTCATCGGCCTTGCGCACCAGCGTATTGAATTGTACGCCGATTTCGGCCTGGCCGGCGGTGGCGACTTCATGGTGGTGCACTTCCGGCACCAATCCCATGCTCTCCAGGGTCAAGCACATGGTGCTGCGGATATCCTGTTGCGAATCCACCGGCGGCACCGGGAAGTAGCCGCCCTTGACGCCGGGGCGATGGCCGAAGTTGCCGCCTTCGTAAACCCGCTCGGTATTCCAACTGGCCTCGTTGGAATCGATCTTGTAGAAGCAGCCGGAGATATCGGCGCCCCAGCGCACGTCGTCGAAGATGAAAAATTCGTTTTCCGGGCCGAAATAGGCGGCATCGCCGATGCCGGTGGATTTCAGATAGGCTTCGGCGCGCCGGGCCACCGACCGGGGATCGCGCTCATAGCCCTGCATGGTGGTGGGTTCGATGACGTCGCAGGTCAGGATCAGCGTGGTTTCTTCGTAGAAGGGATCGATGGAAGCGGTGACCGGGTCCGGCATCAGGATCATGTCGGATTCCTGAATGCCCTTCCAGCCGGCGATGGAAGAACCGTCGAACATCTTGCCTTCGTCGAAAATATCCTCGCCGAAGGCGCTGATCGGCACGGTGACGTGCTGTTCCTTGCCGCGGGTATCGGTGAAGCGGTAATCGACGAATTTGACTTCTTTTTCTTCTATCAACTGCATTACTTCAGCGGGGGTCATGTTGGATTGTTCCTCCGAACGAGCTTAAGGGAAAGGGTTCGATACCGACGGTATCGAACCATACCGATGCAGGATCAGCACAAACTATGCCATATCGAAGCGTACTAAAATCAGGCTTCACGCAGGATTTTATTGAACTGAAATTGTGCAATCACGATACTCTTTGTTTGCTTTTGGTGCAATCCTGTCGGCATGACGCGGTGGTTGGGTCCGATCTGGAGCAATGGAGGGCGGTGAATTCGCCTGTCAGCACTATCAACCATTCTGGTGCGCGGGGTTCCCCAATTTGGCGCCGGCTTCGCTTGTTCACCCGCAGGAGCAGGCTTGCTCGCGAAAACGCTTCGTAGGTTGGGTTAGGCGCGCCCGCCGCCGAGCCTGGAGACAGCAGGAACCGTGGGTCGCGCCGTAACCCAACATCGCCGGGGCTTGCCCCGCCCTATCGGGTTACGCTGCGCTAACCGGACCTACGAATAGCCGTTTATACTTGAGCACCTAATCCATTCAAATCGAGAGCTTAGCGATGAACCTCGAATTCCATGTACAGAACATCAAGTGCAACGGCTGCGCCGGCGCGATTCAAACCGGCCTGAGCAAAAATCCACAGGTGCAGGCGGTCAAGGTGGACGTGCCCAGCGGCAGGGTGGTCGTGACCAGCGGAGCCGATATCCGGCCGGAGTTGAGCGCGGCTCTGAAGCAACTGGGCTATCCGGAAACAGCGGCCTGAAGCGGAAATCACCATGACGATACGCCGCTTCGAAGGCATCACCCCCCGGATCGCCGCCTCCGCTTACATCGACGCGACGGCGGTGGTGATCGGCGACGTGGAGATCGGCGAGGACAGTTCGATCTGGCCGATGTGCGTGGTGCGCGGCGATGTCCAGCGCATCCGTATCGGCGCCCGCACCAGCATTCAGGACGGCACGGTGATCCACGTCACCCACGACAGCCGTTTCTGTCCCGGCGGTCAGCCGACTTCGATCGGGAACGACAATACCATCGGCCATAAAGTCATTCTGCATGCCTGCACGGTGGAGGATTGCTGTCTGATCGGCATGAATGCGGTCATCATGGATGGAGCGGTAGTGCACTCGCGGGTGATCATCGGCGCGGGCAGCGTGGCGCCGCCCGGCAAGGTATTGGAAAGCGGTTATCTGTATGTCGGCAGCCCGGTCAAACAGGTGCGCCCGCTGACGGAAAAGGAATTGGAGTTTCTGCCCTATTCGGCCCAGAACTATGTGCGGCTGAAGGAGCGGCATCGGCAATTGTTAGGCTAAAATCGGTTCGTAATACTATGGCCAAAATTTATGTGTCCGCCACGTATGCGGATTTAAAAGATTATCGCGCCGCGGTTTACGCCATTCTGCGCAAGCTGGGACACGACGTTAAATCAATGGAGG
>CAIMUS010000136.1 GCA_903844665.1 uncultured Pseudomonadota bacterium | reverse complement strand
TTACCGATGTCTCCGAACAGGTGTTACCTATGTCTCCGAACATCTGTTACCGATGTCTCCGAACAGGTGTTACCTATGTCTCCGAACAGGTGTTACCTATGTCTCCGAACAGGTGTTACCTATGTCTCCGGTCCATACACCTCCCCCACAAGGGGGGAGGGGACGCATTGCTGAAAAATTAATCAATATTGTCATAGACTTAATTCTTATACAGCCTCTGAGTCAAGGAGTACCTGTCATGAAACAGTTGTTACAAATCCGCTGTTGGAGTTGCCACGACGTATTCACGATGAGCGCCGAGTTGAATACCGACCCGCCCGGCGCCAATCTGGTCGATGTGTCGGTTCCTTGCCCTTATTGTGCTAAACCCAATCGAGTAACGGTTTCCCAGGAGCAGGTGAGGACTGTCACCGTGCACAAGGGTGGTGCGGCGGTCGATCTGTCCCAACCCGATGCTTTGCGAGAGTGGGTGTTCGATGGTCAGGAAACTGCCGAGTCTTAAAAGGCAACCATCATCTGAAGGAGTTTTCCCATGCCGGCCCTTATCAGCGAACCTTTGATCCTCCAGCCGCCGCCGGATTTGCCGGCGCGGTTTCCCCAGGCGGTCAACCAGGCCCGGCAACTGGCGCTGAAATATGTCCATCATTACGTCGTCACCGAGGCGGATTTGCAGACTGTCGGCGGCGTGCTGTGGCAGACGCTGGACGCGGAGGCAGCGCTGGAATCCGCCCGGCGCGCCGCCGGCACCCGCATCCTGCCGCTGATCGTGGCAAGCGCCGATCCGCTGGCGCAGTCGCTGCCCTGGGAGTGCCTGTATCATCCGCAGCACGGCTTCCTCGGCCAACAGCCCGGCTTTACCCTGAGCCGTCGGCTGGCGGCGGACGCATCGCCGCCGGCAGCCTTGTCCACCGGTCCGCTCAAGGTGCTGCTGTTCACCTCCATGCCGGACGATCTGGACCCGGAAAAGGAGCGGCTGGATGTGGAAAGCGAACAGGCCGCCGTGCTGGAGGCGTTGGACCCGCTGATCCAGGACGGCTTGGTGGAACTGACCACCCCGGACGATGGGCGCTTCACTCACTTGCAGGCGCTGCTGCGGGAAGAGACTTTCCATCTGGTGTTTCTCAGCGGGCATGGCGAATTCCGCGAAATTCCTTTTCAGCCGCCCGAAGCGGTGTTCATCTTCGAGGGCGAAGACGGCCACGCCACGCCCGTGACGGGCGCTACGCTGGCGCAGGCGTTCGCGGGCAGCGCGGTGCAGGCGGTGGTGCTGTCCGCCTGTCAATCCGGCAAATCGTCCTCCGCCGATCTGAGCGCCAGCCTGGCCGGGCAACTGCTGCACGCCGGTATGCCGCAGGTGGTGGGCATGCGCGAATCCATTCTGGACGTGGCCGGAACCCGTTTTTCGCAAGCGCTCTGCGCCGCTCTGGGCCGGCGGGAGCGGCTGGATGTGGCTTTGCAGGAAGCCCGGCAGGCCATCGCTCAACCGCTGGCTCTGAGCGGTCCCCACCGGGACGCGGTTAAAGAAGGCCTGGCGGAACTCACCTGGGGGCAGTGGTGCCTGCCGCTGCTGTACAGCCGCGATCCGGGCCGGTCGCTGATCGACTGGAATTTCCAGCCGGTTCCGCCTGAGCCGCCGCTGCTGCGTTACGAGCAACTGGCCGGCATTCCGCTGCCGCAGACCTTTATCGGTCGGCGGCGGGCCTTGCGGGAGCTGGGTCGGCATCTGCAAAGCGGTTCGCGGCAATGGCTGATCACCGGCGCGGGCGGTCAGGGCAAAACCAGTCTGGCGGGGCGCATCGCCCAGCGGCTGGAAAGCGACGGTTATCTGGTGCGGGCCTACACGGCGCGCGAGGCGCGGCCCTGGTCGGAATTCATCGCCGATCTGCTGGAGGAACTGGAGGAAGAGTTGAGGAAACAGGTGAACCGGCGACTGGGACGGCTGGCGCCGTTGCAACAGGCCCAACTGATCGTGCAGGCGCTGCTGCGGCAGACGCAGAACCGGCTGGCGCTGCTGCTGGACAATCTGGAAACCGTGCAGGACCCGGCCAGCGGACGGATCGTCAATGAGGACATCGCTACCTGGCTGGAGGCTTGCCGGCCCGCCAGCGGACCGTCACCGCTGCTGTTGCTGACCTCCCGTTGGGCCATTCCTGGTTGGGAAAGCGCCGGACGTGGGCATTATCCCTTGCCGACACCGGGCTACGGCGATTTTCTGCGCTATCACCAGCATCTGGCGGGATTCCGCTGGCCGCCGGAACGGTTGCGCCGGCTGCACCGAACGCTGGACGGCAATTTCAAAGGTCTGGAGTTGTTCCACGGCCTGAGCCGGATGGCTGCCAATGAAGAGGCTTTCCTGCGGCAACTGGAGCAGGCCAAGACGGAGTTGCGGGTCTACATGGCGGTGGAGACCCTGGTAGGCTATCTGCAACCGCCGGAACAGAAACTGCTGAACCGGTTGCGCGCCTATCACGCGTCGGTGATCGCCGACGGGGTGCGGGTCATTGCCCGCGATCTGGAGAATTCGGAAGAACTGTTGCGGCGCTTGACCGGCTTGTCGCTGGTGGATGTGGAGTGGGATGTGGAGTTACGGATTAACCGCTATCGGCTGTCGTCGGTGGTGGCGGACTGGCTGGCGGAGCGGCGGGACGAGCCGGCTTTGGAAATACGCCAGCGGGCGGCCCGGTATCAGCTCTGGGTGTTCGCGCATCTGCAATCCACTCTGGAGCAGGCGCTGGTTGCCCATGAGGCGCTGCGGCGGGTCTGACTCGATGAGGACGCGGCTCGGTTGGCGTTGGCTGTCATCGTGCCCCATTTCGACCGACGGGGGCTTTATCACACCTTGCTCAAGGAGTGGTTACCGGTCTTGCGGGAGAGTCAGGAGCAGGCGCTCAAGGGAAATGCATTTAACTGGTCCGGCACAGTTTCCACCCATATCGGCGACTATGAAAACGCCATGACCTACCTGCAACAATCCCTGGCCATCAGCCGGGACATCGGCGACCGGGCAATGGAAGGGGCCACGCTCAACAATATCTCGCAGATTTATCAGTACCAAGGGGACTACGCCACGGCGCTGGACTACCTGCAACAGGCCCTGGCCATCTGCCGGGCCCTCGGCGACCGGGCGGGATTATGTGTGACGTTGTTCAATATGGGACACATACACTATATCAATGAGGGGTCTCAGCAAGCTATTGCGTCCTGGGTGGAGGCTTACCGAATCGCTAGAGAGATTGGTTATGCGGAGATTCTGAATGCGCTGGACAACTTAGCGAAACGACTGGGCGGCCCCGGTCTGAAATACTGGGAAATGCTGTCACGGCAGTTGCCGGCGGGGGAAGAGTAGTAGCTATTGTTGGACTGCCTGAATTACTGTTATAACGTGTTAGGCCCGTTGAACCCTTCGAACCATGAACTTCAGCATTCACCTTAACGATACTTTGATCAGACGCCTTCAGCAGATAGCACAGGAAACCGGTCGGAGTCGAAACGCATTGATCCGGGAAGCCGTGGAAAACTGGCTGGCAAGCCGTGAACAGCGCCCCTGGCCGCAGGAAGTGCTCGATTTCCAGGGTGTGCCGGACGCCGTTCCATTCGAGCAAGGCCGGGTCGATCTGTTGCCCCCACACGAACCCTTCGATGCGTTATCTACTTGACACTTGTGTCGTGAGCGACTTCACGCGCGGCTATCCCCAGGTACTGGCACGGATAAAGGCGGCTTCTCCCGACGATATCGCTGTCACCACCATGACCGTGATGGAAGTGGAGTATGGTCTCCGCCTCAATGAAGCGCTGGAACGTAAGTTACGGCCGGTAATACAAGCTTTCTTTCAATCGGTTTTGGTGCTGCCTTACGAGGAAGGAGACGCCCTGGCCAGCGCAGTGGTGCGTGCGGCACTCAAAAAGCAGGGAAAGCCCATCGGCGCCTACGATATTTTAATCGCCGGCTGCGCCTTGTCCCGTGGACTGACATTAGTCACTTCCAACACCGGCGAATTTGCGCGTGTCCAGGGGCTGGCACTCGAAAACTGGCGCTGAACAGTCAGGGTTCTTGTCATCCGTGGTTGTGAATGAACAACGACATTACCCAAATTGGAGGAAAGACTGATGACGACAATGGCGGAAGAATGGTTGGAAGAAGGCCGGGCAGAGGGAATGGTGTTGGGAGAAAGACAAATGCTGCTAAGCCAATTAGAGCGGCGCTTCGGCACGGTGCCGGCGGGCTACCAGAAACGGCTCAAGCAGGCGGATTCGGACACGCTGCTGGAATGGGGCAGGCGGCTGTTGTCGGCGCCAAGCCTCAAGGATGTCTTTAAGCAGTAACAGTTTGTCGATGAGAAAGCCTGTAGAGCGCAATAGCGAAGCGTATTGCGCCCTACGGCCCCTGGTCCGTTATGCGGTGGTGAAAATGTCTGTCGATACAGAGAGTTATTGAGGTAATTAAGAAATGTCAAATAATAACGTAAACCTAAACGAAGACAATGGCGATAACGCTGGTCTTGTTGATTCTATGATTAAAAAATATAGTAAAAAAAAGGGGTATACTCCGGTGAAGAATATCTCTATTGATATTGAAACAAAAGAAAGGATATATAAACTCATACGACTGAATGACGAACAGTTTTATTTGCTGTATAAAAATAGTATTTCGATATTTGAGGATTACGGGCATTTAATGTATCTGTCTATGGATAAAGATATTATTTATTCAAGTTTTTCAAAAATGTATATAACATTGAAAGAGCTATTCGGAGAAAGCGGCAAATATTACGATGATTGGAAAGGTTCCTTTTCTTTTCCTTTTTTGATTTACTTTCAAAAAGGAGAAGAAGAATTCGGATATTTAATGAATCTTTATAATATCAGGTCATCAATAGAGTTCAAAATAGCCAAACTGATTCATGCGGATGATGAAAAGTTTGAAAGAGATATTCTCCACAAGCCGTTTGAAGAATTTCCAAGAGAGGAAATTAACTATTTTATTGATTACTTTGTCGGATTTCTTACAGGATATTTTGAATCCGTAGGGGACCGATATGATGAATTCTTTTTTAACACTGTGGAATCGAATCTTATTCTGTTCGGTTACAAAGACGGCCGTTATTTCGATAATCAGTACGAAAATGAAGAAGAATTTCGTGAAGCGATTCAAGAACTGATGAGAAATGATATACCGATGGTGAAAAAAACTTGTTGAAACAATAGAAATTATTATGGAAGCGAATTTACAAGTGAAAACCGCATAACAAGGCGTTCCAGCCCGTAGGCCGCAATACGTTTCGCTATTGCGTCCTACGGCCCTAATAAAGCCGTGAATTCCGGCAATCGAGCGGCCTTGCGGTCGAAGGTGTAAGTCGTTTCACAACCGGCGGTACGATTGCCATGACCGATAACCGCATCGGCAAAGTCTGCTGTTCCGCTCCGGTAGATATTCAGCGCCGCGCGCATAATCTCCCTATCCTGAACCTGGAATTGACGGGTACACAGGACCAGATCGAGCACATTTATAATCTGGTCACGAGAATAGCCATAAGCGGTTTCCAGCACCCACACCAGTTCGCACAGAACTACAGCATGAATCAGACAGGGCTGATCTTCTGTACAGGTGGTTTGAATACAACGTTCAGCGGTGACAGACTGTGCCGGGTCGTCCTGGGTGAAGTAACGAACCAGGACGTTGGTGTCGAGACCCTTCATCGGCCTGCCCGCTGCCGGATAGCCTCCTCCATGGCTTCGAGCGACACCGGCGCGGCGGGTGCAGGCAGAATGCCTTTAAGTTGACTCACATCGACTGTAACCGGCTCCATCAGGATGACGCCATCCTCACGCAGAGTTACCTCCAGGCGATCGCCGACGCGCAGGTGCAATCGGTCGCGGATGGCTTTAGGCAAAGTTAACTGACCTTTGCTGGTGAGGGTAGTTGTGGTCATGACCGATGCTCCTTACGAAGGAGTAAGGAATATAGCAAACGCTGTCGGGTACTGCTATCGTTATCTGTATGCTGCCGGAGCGGTTGCCGGCTATCTTGACCTGTGCCGGGAATTGAGGCAGGCGGCTGTTGTCGGCGCCAAGCCTCAAAGATGTCTTTAAGCAGTAGTTTTTACTTCATCGCGGAGAATATATGCATGTTGGCTGCCATCCCTGAACCCCTGTCCCTGTATGAACAACTGTCGGCGCTGCCGGAAAATGTGGTTGGCGAGATCATCAATGGACAGCTTTATACCCAATCCCGGCCTGCCGCACCGCATGCCCTGGCTGCCTCGGTACTGAATATGGATATTGGTTCCCCGTATCATCGGGGTCGAGGCGGTCCCGGCGGTTGGTGGATTCTGGTGGAACCGGAACTCCACTTTGTCCGCGATATCGAGGTTCTGGCGCCGGATCTCGCCGGCTGGCGGCGGAAAAGATTGCCGAGGATTCCCACCGACCAGCGTTTCGAGGTGGCGCCCGACTGGGTCTGTGAAGTGCTGTCGCCTTCGACGGCCAGAACCGACCGGGTTGAGAAAATGCCCGTCTACGCCCACTACGGGGTTCCCTACCTGTGGCTGGTCGATCCGCAGGCGCACACGCTGGAAGTGTTCGAACTGCGCGAACGGCGCTGGACTGTGCTCGGGCTGTTCAAGGACGACAACGAGGTCCGGGCCGTGCCGTTCCAGGATATTAGCATCGCGCTCAGGGCAATCGCATTAAAATTTCTCATTTAGCCCCACAGCAGGTGGGTGAGGTAGTCAGTGCTCCAACCCGCTTTCAGTCGCTTGTTTTTGATCCCTAATGGAGTCGAGTCATCGCGCAATAAATTCAAAGCAATATGTCTCAAGACAGCCAAATTTTCAGGTGCATGTCCTTTGCGAACTCGAGATTCATCTTCTCGAAATGCCATATCCAAGACCCAGTGGACGGAATTCTCGATGCCCCAATGTAAGCGGACGGCTTTAGCAAAAAGAGAGGCGTTTTTTTCGAGACTAGAAATATAGTATCGTCGCGCGATCGTGGTTTTACCTCGCACCGTTCGTTCCGACTCCACCATCCCGATGAGACGGAGGTTTTTC
>CAIMUS010000135.1 GCA_903844665.1 uncultured Pseudomonadota bacterium | reverse complement strand
TGTTGAAAGAAAGTGGTTAAAATGAGAGCGGTTCATTATGGCTTCCGAGGAAGTCAGGGGTAGTTTTTGTCGTTATGATTCTTGTGTAATTACTGATCAATTAGCTACTGACGCCGGTGCATTAGAGCGGGAATTGCTGAGAAAATACGAAGAGTATGAAGAAGGATACTGATGAGTTACGCCAAGAGTATGATCTTAAAACCATGCCTCATCTTATGAGTGGTCCGGAGTATCTGGAGTATCGTCGTAAGAGACAGAGCGTGCAGAGGAAAGCGATCATCCTCGATCCGGATGTAGCTCCTTATTTTTCCGATGATGCTGCGGTCAATGAGGCGCTACGTTGGTATCTTTCCCAGACTAAGATAGAAAGCAATCCAAGGGATTCCACCAACCGCTGACGATATTGAGTTCATCAATTTCGTAAGGAGATTAAGCCATGAACCGAGAGCAGGTTTTGTCATTGCTGAATCAGCATCGCGAGGATATTCAACAACGTTTTGCGATAAAGCACCTTGCCTTGTTCGGCTCGGCTGCACGGGATGAAATGCATGAGGGTAGCGATGTCGATGTGTTGGTGGAGTTCGAGGGGCCGGCGACTTTCGACGGTTACATGGGCTTGAAGTCCTTCCTGGAGGTGCTGCGCTGCTGCGCCCTACGCAGACTCATGCGGCGCATTACGCTGCGCTAATGCGCCCTACGCGGATTACCCCGGTGTCAACCGATCCGCTCCGGCAGGCGCGCAATCTCGCCGATCGGCCAAACCGTAATCCGCTCATGCACGGGATAAGCCTGCTGCCCAGGATAAACAATCCACAGATGATCCAGACTCAGATCATCCAGCGCAATCCGCTGCGATTTGCCAACTTTCGGCGCTTCGTTGAATTTGACTTCAATCCCGTAACGCCGGCCCCGATATAAGAAGAACAAATCGATTTCCGCACCACCATGCGTAGACCAGAAATACGCTTGCGATGGCCTGATGGTCTGTAGCACCTGCTCCAGCGCAAAGCCTTCCCAGGAAGCGCCCACACGCGGATATCCCAACAGGCTGTGCAGATCGGGCAGATCCAGCAAACTATGCAGCAACCCTGAATCCCGCAGATAGATTTTGGGCGCTTTGACCTGACGCTTGCCGATATTCTCATACCAGGGCTGCAATTGCCGAACCATGAATGTTCCGGTGAGAATATCGAGATAGGAACGTACCGTTTTGTCCGTCAAACCCATCGAGCGGGCCAGTTCCGTGGCATTCCAGATCTGGCCATGATAATGAGCCAGCATGGTCCAGAAACGCCGCATGGCGGCGGCAGGAATGGTAATACCCAACTGGGGAATGTCGCGCTCCAGGAAAGTGCGGATAAAACCCTCACGCCAAGCCATGCTGTCTTCTTCCGAGTCGGCCAGAAACGCTCGCGGGAAACCGCCACGCACCCAGAGGGGCCGCCAGGCATCAGCGCCGGTCTCGCGCAGGTCGAAACCGGCCAGCTCCACAAACTCCACCCGTCCGGCCAACGTTTCAGCAATCTGCTTGACGAGAATGGGGGAGGCGCTGCCGAGAATCAGGAACCGTGCCTGGTTTGCCGGACGGTCGACCAGCACGCGCAAAACCTTGAACAGTTCCGGCAACACCTGAATTTCATCGAGGATGACAATCCCCACTAAGGAACCGAGCAACAGTTCGGGATTTTGCAAACGCTGGAGATCGGGCTGCGATTCCAGATCGAAGTAGGTCGCCTCGCCACTCTCTCCCAGCAGGCGCGCCAGCGTGGTTTTGCCACACTGTCGGGGGCCAAGCAGGGCGGTTATCGGAGAACGCCGCAGCGCGGTTGCCAGTCGTTCCAAGTAAAAAGGTCTATCGATCACAAATAAGAGGCTGTATAAGAACTAAGTCTATGACAATATTGATTAATTTTTCAGCAATGCGTCCCCTCCCCCACAAGGGGGGAGGGAGTTTTCATACAGGCTCTAAATTCTATCATGAAAATTCGGAGTCTGACACCGAGTTTTCAATGAAAAATCTGGACTCTTCAGGTTGGCCGGGCGTGGCGCCGCTGCCATTGCCGCCTTCGCGAGCAAGCTCGCTCCTAACTTCTTGTGGCCATGATCATCGTTTGGGCTATAGGTGGTGTAGCCTGGATGGAGCGAAGCTTGCGAAGCGTAATCCAGGTTCCTCCTGGCCGAAATGATGATCATGGCCATCTGGACGACATCGTGCAAAGTGCGGAGAAGATTTGCCGCTACGTGAATAATCTGTCGTTCGAGGAGTTTGCCGCGAATGATATGGTGTTCGAGGCAGTACTGTTCAATCTGCAAGTTAATGCGTAATTTACCGTAGGCCGGAATAAGGCCGAAGGCCGTTTCCGGCAAGGCGTCGAACGCCGGAAACGCTCCGCTGAACGCTCCGCTTATTCCGGCCTACGGCGCTGATTATTGTTGAATAGCGGAAAGGTCTGTAGTACATTGTATTACATGAGTAACACGGCACTAACCATTCGTACCGACCCGGCCTTGCGCAAAACGTTGCAAGAGCGGGCCCTGGCCCAGGGCAAGACCGTTTCCCAGGTGGTCCGCGAGATCTTGGAAGCAGCGCTTGTAGAGCAGCCGCTCGCTGTCAGAACCGGGCATCTGCAAGGGCGGCTGGAATTGCCTACGCAATCTGATGATCCCTGGCGAAAGCAAATCCGGGAGCGGAACTGGCGACCGTGAAAGGCTGGCTGCTCGATACGGGTTCTTTAGTGGCTTACCTGAATGCGAAAGATCCAGCCCATGCTGAGGTGGCTGCCTGTCTTGGCGGCTTTTCGGGCCAGCTTTCCACGACCAGCGCCGTGATCACCGAAGCGATGTATTTTGTATCAGTGAGCACGTCCGGCCCTGGACTTCTGGCAGACTTCGTCACTGCGAGCAGTATGCAGGTCTACGACTTTGCCCAGCCGAAAAAGCTTCGAGAGGCTGCCACCCTGATGGCGAAATACGCCAATGTACCAATGGACTATGCGGATGCAACCCTGATTCTATTGGCCGAGTACCTGGGTGTGGAAGACATTCTGACCCTGGACCGACGTGGTTTCTCGGTATATCGGATGAAACGGCATCAACCCCTGCGGCAGGTGCTGGACCAGTTCTTAAGTTAAGTTTAATGCCGCTACCCAGGCCGGAGATTAAGCCATGAACCGAGAGCAAGTCTTATCACTGCTGAATCAGCATCGCGAGGACATTCAACAACGTTTTGCGATAAAGTACCTTGCCTTGTTCGGTTCGGCTGCACGGGATGAAATGCATGAGGGTAGCGATGTCGATGTATTGGTGGAATTCGAAGGACCGGCGACATTTGACGGCTATATGGACCTTAAATTTTTCCTGGAGGGTTTACTAAAGGTAAAAGTGGACCTTGTGACTAATAAAGGTTTAAACCCCGCGCGCGGCTATACGTGGAGAAGGATTTGATCCATGTCGCGTGATTATTGGCCGCTTTATTTAGACGATATCGTGCAAAGCGCTGGACGCCGGAAACGCTCCGCTTATTCCGGCCTACTCCTGAATTGCCATCAAAGCCGTATCGTCACGTCCAAATCACCCGCCGCCACCGCATTCATATAAGCCAGAATCGAATCCCGGGTAAGATAGCGGCCGAATTGCCGCTCGTCCTGTTCCCGCACGATGGGGAATTGCTCCAGGATGTAAGCGGCGTCTTTACGGTCAAGGCCGTAAAGATGAAAGAACAGCGCATCCAGTCTGGCCAGCCGGTGACGACGGTCATCTTCATCCCAGACAAATGGCTCGCCGGAATAGCCTATGTTCTCGGCAAAGGGTTTCATGTCCACGGCGGTGTAAACGAGATGAAGCACCTGGTTGCGGATGAAGTCGGCGATTTTGTAATTGCCAATAACTTGTTCAAAGCGTTCTTTTGCAATAACAGGTATTTGCTCAAGAATATACCAGTTTATGTTGGTGCTATGAACTTTTTGCCGAAGCACGTAATCTAATGCAAAGCAATTCAGGTTGGCTAATAATAAAGGTGCAAACCTCTTGTAATTTTCAATGTGCTTCTCCAATGGTAGTAAAAGCGGTAATTTATTACCAGCCTTCAGAGATGGAATGATTGCAGTTATCAGTGTCCGTATATCAGTTGCTCGAGCAATATCTCGAAAACCAATAACCCACTCTTGATGGAAAGAGATATTTTTTGCATCTTTAGGAACCCAATATTGGGGTAAAGGCAATAAATGTACGTCTCGCTTTTGTTCTAAAGTTATATCATTGCTAAGCGCCGGGTTATGTAGATTCTTCTCGTTAACCTCGACATTTGCTGCACGGTGATCGTACTGATGAATCATGCGCCCCACATATAGCGGCACATACGCTTCGTTTCCCTTGCGCCAGACATTGCCGCCCACCGGATAAAAGCCGTCCGCTTCCAATTCATCCCGGCGCTTGAACAGATGAGAATCGTTGGTCATATGGAACATCGTGGCATAACGTATCGGCCAGACCTGCCGGGGCGGATCGGTGCGCCGGTCGACCAGCACCGGGCAACGGCTGTAGATAGCCTTGGTGATTTCGGCGTCACGGCGACGACGGAAGATGGGCGCGGTGCCGGTATTCGGATTGACGGTGGTGAAATCCGAGGCGCTCAGGGTGAAAGAACGCTCCGGATCGGTAAGCTCCTCGACCGAATGCAGAAAAAAGGCGCAACGAGCTTCGGGAAAGGTACGCTTCGAACCGCCGAAAACGAAGGCGCAGAATTTGAAACGGCTGTCAACATCAGGGAAAAAGCTTTTACGGTTCTCGAAGTCCAGCAACGCGCCCAGCCGTCCAGTAGTAGCGATGCTCTTGAAAAACTCGCTGGCGCCTTTATCCGAAGCGATGCCGGAGGGCGTCAACAGACCGACAACGCCGCTGGGCTTGATCAGACTTTGCGCGCGCTCCACGAACAGGGAATACAGATTCACGTCGCCGCCGGACAGCAGCGGATACTCACCGTTTTCCCTGGCGATGCGGGCGGCGGTCTCCGCCTGCTGTCTGGCCCGCTGGTAATCCTGCCATAACCGGTCCCCGGACTGTTCCAACTGCGCGATCAGCCGCTTGCGGTCGGCAGCGCGGGCGGCCTGAGCGATGTCCGGTTTGCGGGCGGCGAACCATTCCACCTCCTGAAGCTTCAACCGGTCCCAGGGCGGATTGCCGATGATGGCGTCGAAACCGCCCTGGGGATAGCCGCTTTCCAGATGCCGCCAGACGGTGGGAAAGGCGATTTCCCAATGCAGAAAATGTTCCTGTTCGGCCAGTCCACGCGCCTGTTCAAGCAGACTCTGCACCGCTTGCGCGGCGGCGGAATCGGCGGCGTTCCCGGCGGAGACCGCGCCCGCGTTGATGACATCCATGACCTCGCCGAAGCGGCCGGACAGCAATTCCGCCAAGCCCCGTTGTGCGGCGGAATCCTTCGAGGCGCGGGCAGGCGCCAGCCAGCGCAGGGCATGCCAGAAATCCAACAGTTTATACAAGGGCGCCAAGCCGGTATCGATCTGCTCGAACAAAGACCTGGATCGATGCACCTCGGCGATATCCACATCGGTCAGGTCGGCCAACTGGTTCATGCTATCGGTGGCGACCGCAATCCGGGTCAGCTCGTTCTGATGGAAGATGGCGCCGAATTGCCGGAATTCGTCCAGCATCTTCTGCACCCGCTCGCCATACAGGGCATCGCCGGTGCGCAAGTTATGATCCAGGAATGACAACGGCGCGCCTACCGTAAAGGTATGCAGCCACAGAGCCACCTTGGCCAGTTCCACCGCCATCGGGTTTTTGTCCACCCCATGGATCACCCGCTTCAAAATCATCCGCCGGACGATATGGCGGTCGTCGAGTTGGGAGGGATCCACCGTCCAGCCGTTTTCCTGGCAGGACGCCAATAAGCGTTCGCGAATCGCGGCAATTCGCTGCGCCAGCGGCGATAGATAAGGTCTGTCCGCATCGGCCCAATCGACCTGGACGGTGCTGTCGGCTATATGTTCCAGCACCTGATCCGCCAGGTAGTCCACCAGACTGACCAGAAAGTGACCGCTGCCCATGGCGGGGTCGCAGACTTTTAAATTGAGAATCTGTGCGGCGGGATCGAGGCTCTGCAATACCTGCAAGCGGTAGGGCTTGGGCGAACGCAGCCGCGCCAGTTCGGTGACTTTTGCCTGAAAGGCGTGTACACGCTCGAGGATCAGAGGACCGATCGTCTGCCCGATGAGCAACTGCACCAAAGCGTCATGAGTGTAATAACTGCCGCTGTTGCGGCGGGCGAAGCTGTTGGGGCGGATGCAAATCTGACCGGCAGCGTCGGTGACCACGCTGTATTCGAGCAGGCGCTCATAAATGGAGCCCAGATGTTGCACCGACAGATCGCGGTAATTGATCCACTGCCGTTTGTCGCCGGCGGAGCGGCGCGAAAGACCGTCGATCAGCGGCGCCAGCAGCGCATCGGGCAGATTGATCCGCTCCAGCAAGGGATGTGCCTTGTCCTCGAACAGGCCGCCGTTGTAAGGGGGCACACCCAGGGCGGCGTCGCCCTGGTCGATAATGCGGAACAGGTCCTTAAGATGATTGTAGTAGCGGTTGGCGCCGGCGCTGAAAACATCGGCGGCATCGATGCGCTTGGCGAGATCTTCCCGGATCTTCCGCAAGGAGTAGTCGTCATAGCGACTGTCATGAACCGGCAGGAGATTCCGGTCCTCGGCATACAGCACGAACAGCAGACGGTAGAGCAGAATAAGCGCCTCGCGACGCACGATTTCGAGATAGTCCACCGAATAGGGCGCCGGAGCCGCCGGATCGTGTTTGGCCAGAGCCTCGACCAGCCGGGGAAATAGCTGGTCGAACACCCGTTCACCCAGATCCTGGGAGACCCGGTCTTCCCAGTGGCGGCTCTCCGCCAGGGCGATTTGCTGAAAACTACGGCCGGCGGTGTCGTCGGGTTGAGGAACAAAGCCATCGCGCCCGAACAGCAAATAAAATGCTTTCAAAAAATGCGGTGCGTCCCGGCTTTCCGGACTGAACCGATCGGCCTGCAATCCGGGTGTACCGGCCAGCAGCGCCAGATCGATTTCCAGAAACTCCTCGGAACGGGAGCGCGCGCCCTGGAAATACAAGCGCCAATGCCGACCGTTGGTGAGTATTCCCCATTGGATAGCCCGGTCGGAGGCCACTTCCACCCGGCTCAAATAACGCAATATCTGGTTCGATGGCGCGGTGACGTCCAGCAAATCGGCTTGATCGCCGCGATCCAGGGGCCGCTGCCAGCGTTTGGATTCGACGATGGCGATGCCGTGACGATAGCGGCGTTCATCCTTTCGCTCCGCCAGCGCCGCTTGCTTGCCGGGGGAATCGGCAAACAACAGCATATCCGGCACATCCTGGCGGCCTTTACCGGAGGCGGTCTGCTGGGGCAAAGAGTGCTCCCAACCCAGCGCCTGCAATACTTTGCAGATAATATCGGCCTCGGTGGCCGCTTCATTGACTTGGCTGGCGGCGGTAAAGGGGGCGAAGATGGCGGTTATGCGATTCTGAAAATGCTCGAAGCCGGCTTCATCCACCCGTCTCCAGGCGTTCGTTTCCTTGATGCCATCCCAGAGAAAATCCTGGCTGAACAGCTTGCCTTGCATGGTTGGTTTGTCTCTTTTAGATCGATGGCATGACGGCGAATAATATTGTACCTATTGTAGGCCGGAATAAGGCCGCAAGGCTGTTTCCGGCAAGGCGTCTGTGAAACCACCCCAACAACCACCCCGGCGCTTACGCGCCACCCCTCCTTGAAAAGGAGGGGAAAGTAGTAATCCCTACCCTTGTTAGTAGTTGTAGGGTGGGCAGCTTGTCTGCCCACCTTAGCCTCTACCCGGGCAATCCGCGTGGGCAGGCAAGCTGACTACCCTACCCACTGTAATAGATTTTAGCCTTAGAGCCTGTATGAAAACTCCCTCCCCCCTTGTGGGGGAGGGAATCGGTGGCTATAACGACCGCACCGGTTTGATTCCCCAGAACTTCAGGTCTCAAAATGGACGCGGTTTAATATGTTGATTTTTTTGCTGCCCGCTACCTTCATGGCTTCGCGTCGCGAAGCCGCGTCGCGTAGCGACGCTTGAAGGTAGCCGGGGGATTTATCCCCCGGAAACTACTGGAATGGGCGGTGCGGGAAGCCGGCGGCGACCTGGCGCTGCTGTTCGACGGCAGTCTGGCCGGCTTGACTCATATGGCGGCCCGGCAGGCGCTGGCCTGCGGCAGCCTGACAGAGCGTTCCAGTCGATCCCGCCTCACGCCTCACGCCTCACGCCTCACGCCTCACGCCTCACGCCTCACGCCTCACGCCTCACGCCTCACGCCTCACGCCTCACGCCTCACGCCTCACGCCTCACGCCTCACGCCTATCGATT
>CAIMUS010000134.1 GCA_903844665.1 uncultured Pseudomonadota bacterium | reverse complement strand
GCTGGGGTCTGCCTGAAGAGCTGGCTTCGCTGGTAGCTTTCCTGGCGTCCGACGAAGCCCGTTGCTTCACCGGCCATGTGGTCACCATCGACGGCGGCCGCGGCGGCATAGAAACAGAGTTCGGATTGGCCGTATAAGGAGCGCCGATAATGAATAAAATCTATTTGAATGCTCAGGAAAAATATCTCAGCGTGGATGCGCTGACCACACGCAAACTGTTACCGCAGCGCTTTCCCATGCTGCTGCTGGACCGGGTGAAAGGCTTTTATTACGAAGAGCAGCGCTGTCTGGGTATCAAAGTCGTATCGCAGAACGATCCGGTACTGCCCGGCCATTTTCCGGACTTTCCGATCTACTCTGGAGTGCTGATTATCGAAGCGCTGGCGCAGAACGCGGGGATGGCGGTGTCGCTGCAAGACAGACTGCAGGCGGTCGGTGCCATCGAGGGGGTGGTCGGGTGGCTCACTCAACTGCCTGAGCAGCCAGTGCTATCGCTCGATAACGTCGTGGTCCTGGCCGAGAGCAGAATCAAGCATACGAACCCTGTTTATCCGGGCAGCGTCATTGAACTGGAAGCCAGCCTGAGCCTGCAACGCGAAGGCATGGCGGTATGCAAGGTATGCGCGCGGGTAGACGGTCTGGAAGTCAGCAAAGGCCAACTGACACTGGCCAGATTGCCGGCGGCCATGCTGGGTCGCCAGGGGTAATGCCGGCATGCCGATTGCGTCCGATTCCGCCGTCCAGCAACTGGACGGCGCCGACCTGGAAGCCGCATTGACGAACACCCGCTGGGCCATGGTGGAGTTCTGGGCGGACTGGTGTCTGTTTTCCCGCCTGCTAAAACCGAAGATGGAGTGGCTGGCGCAGCGCTATCCGGGCCGATTGACCGTGATCCGTTGTCGGGTCGATGGCGCCGAACCGGTGCTGGCGCGCTGGCGTATCCGCTATCTGCCGGCCCTGTTGCTGGTGCAAGCGGGGCGTCCGGTGCGCCGCTGGTACGGCGATACTCCTGTTAACGAATTTTGCCGCGCTATTCAGGCTGTTACCGAATATGAACACGACTGCGCAGACTAAACCGGTGGCGCTGGTGACCGGCGCCTCCCGCGGGTTGGGACGGGCTATCGCGATCGAGCTGGCCGCTCGCGGCTACTACGTGATTGTAAATTTCAAGAAGAACCGGCAGGAAGCGGAACGGACTTTGCAATTACTCGAGGAGAACGGCGGCCAGGATCTGCTGCAGCAGGCCGATATCAGTCAGCCCGACCAGGTTCAGGCGTTATTTATGGCGGTGTTCAAGCACTGCCGCCGGCTGGATGTACTGGTCAATAACGCCGGTATCAACCGCGATCAGTATTTTTTATTATTAACTCAGCAGGACTGGGATGAGGTGCTGGCGACCGATCTGAGCGGTGTGTTTCATTGTTGCCGGATGGCGGCTCGCCTGATGGCCGGCGCAAGGCAGGGCGTGATTATCAATATCGGCTCCAGCGCCGCGCTATCTGCCCGTCCCGGTCAGGTCAACTACGGTACTGCCAAGTCGGCCTTGCTGGGCCTGTCCCGCTCCCTGGCCAGGGAGCTGGCCCCCAAGGGGGTGCGCGTAATGACGGTGATCCCCGGTTTTACCGCCACCGCCATGAGTGCGGCGGTGCCAGCGGCTGTCGCCCAGGAGACTATCGCCCGTATCCCTCTGAGGCGGTGGGGACAGGTGGAGGAGATCGCCCGGCTGGTGGCGTTCTGTGCTTCCGATGCCGCCCGCTGTTATACCGGCCAGACGGTAGTGGCGGATGGCGGTCGCACCGCCTTTGAACTGGAGTATGGCCATTAACACGGGGATAGCGCGATGAGCACCGCAAGCTTGTTTTTCGGGCAGCAGATAGTAAGACGGATTCTGCCGCATCGCTTCAGCATGCTGCTGTTGGACCGGGTGGAAAGCTATATACCGGCGAAGCGCACGATCATCGGCTGTAAACAGGTCAGTCTGAGCGACCCGTTGGTGCAGGGCTATTTGCCGGCTTGCCCGGCTTTCCCGCCGGTGCTGGTGATAGAGGCGCTGGCCCAACTCTGTGGTTTTATGATGAATCTTGAATATTTGTCACGCTCCGGTATTGACCTCGCGCAACTCGGGTGGCCCGGCTACCGGCAGGGGGCGCTGCCGGCCATTCCGCACAGCGTCCTGGCGGACAGCAAAATTCTGCAGCACTCCCTGGTGGAGCCTGGCCTGACCCTGCGCCTGGCCGCCACGGTTGCCCTGCAGCGTAACGACATCTATATCTTCAAAGCCCAGGCCTCGGTCGAGGCTGACGAGGTGGCCAGCGGTGACATCATGCTGGCCTATCCTGCCTATACCAGCCATGCGGCTCAGCCGGTTGCCTGAGGTTGCCGTCATGGCCTTTTCCAGAGATCGGCGGCTCTCAGCGGAATTTCTCGATTCAGTGATAGGAGAACAATATCAGTGGCACTGGTGACCATGCGCGCTATCGACAAGATCTATCAGTTGGGCAGCACTCAGGTGCAGGCGCTGCGCGATATCAACCTGAGCATTGCAGAGCAGGAATTCATCGCCATCTGGGGCCCGTCCGGCAGCGGCAAGACCTCGCTGCTGAACCTGATCGGTCTGCTCGACACCCCGACCCAAGGCGAACTGTACCTGGCCGGCGAACGGGTGGATACCCTCGACGATGACATCCTGGCACAGCAACGTAATGCAAAGATCGGCTTCGTCTTTCAGGGCTTCAATTTACTGCCCGTCTTGTCGGCCTGGGAAAACGTGATGCTGCCCTTGCAGATTCGGGGGGCGCGAGTCTCTCAGGCACGGGATACGGCGCTGGCCAAGCTGCAGGAAGTCGGTCTGGCGGAACAACGCGACCAGCGCCCTGACACGCTGAGCGGCGGCCAGCGCCAGCGGGTGGCGATCGCCCGCGCCCTGGTCGGCAATCCGGCGCTCGTCATCGCGGACGAACCCACCGCCAACCTGGATTCCGCGAACAGTTACCGCATTATCGAATTGATGCGTGAGCTGAACCGCCGTGACAAAGTCACTTTCATCTTCTCCACCCACGACCCCCGCTTGCTGGAACACGTGGACCGTCGTATCCGCCTGGACGACGGCCAGATTACTCAAACCGAGGTTTAAGCCGTGACCTACATCAAGCTCGGATTGCGCAATATCCTCAAGCACCGGCGCCGCAGCATAATGACCATCCTGGCGGTGGCGCTGGGCTATGCCGCCATCAATCTCTTCTACGGGTATATCCACAGTGTCTATGGCGGCCTGGCGGATCAGGCTATCCGCGGGGAGCGGCTGGGACATCTGACCATCATGAAGCGCGGTTTGCTGCTGGGCGGCAAGCTGGAACCGGAAAAATATCTGCTGAGCAAACAGCAACTGGAGCGTATCACCGCCCTGGCGCTGCAGGACCCGGCCGTACAGCTGGTCACCCCCCGGCTGGCGGTCAGCGGGATTATTTCCAATGGCAAGGTTTCCACCATCTTCATCGGTGAAGGCATGGTTCCTAAAGATCTGGCCACGTTGCGCGGTGATTTTCGTCCCGACCGGGGCGGGGTACTGGATCCCAAACAGCCCAATACCGCAGCGTTTGCTTCTGATCTGGCGGAGATGTTAGGGCTGGCGCGAGGCGCCACGGCGGTCGCGATCACATCTACCGTGGAGGGTCTCACTATACGCTAACGAGTGGCGGTTACGGGCAAATATCCAGAACAACTGGTTCGTCTCCTACGGCCGTGAAGTATTACTGTGGGGACCCGCTATGTCTTTCTCTCCCAGCAATCCATTCAATGTCAACAATAACCGCGCCAATCCTTATGTGGAACAGGGCGGGCGCAATTACTTCAAGCTAAACTATCTACCCAACCAAAATATGACGCTGTCATTCATCAGTAATACCGGACGGGGTCGGGATGAAAACATCTATATGACACATTTTCATCCGATCGATTCATTGAAATTCGACTATACGGGAGCCTCCAGCTATTGGAGTCTGATATTAACTCACAACTTTGATGGTTTTAATGAGGTGGGAGGTTTCTTGCACTTTACTTTAACCGACGCCTTACGGATCTATGGCGAAGGTAGTTATACGTTGGGTACCAGGGCGCTATATCCACTCCAGACCACCACGCCGCCTTACTGGACCTTTGCGGACGACAAGAAAAATAACGACAGTATTTACGGAATTTCTCTGGTGGGCTTGGCCTATACACTGGCAATCGGTCCTACCCTGACGGTAGAATATATCAATAATAATGCAGGTTATTCAGACGGCGAGGCGCGAAATTATTACAATATGGCCAAGGCGCTGGCTGACGATTACGAGACCGGCGCCCCGACGGCAGGCAGCGCCGCCTCTCTACTGGCTCAGGCAAGGGCGCCCAGAATGCCGCTGATACGCCGTAACTACCTGTTCTTTCAGTATTTACAAACCGATGTCTGGAAGCAGTTGGATATCACGTTGCGCTATACTCGTAACCCTGGTCCCCCGTCGTTTGACAAAGCAAAATTTGTTCTCAATTCAGTCAAACAATCACTCACTATTAAATTAAAATACTAAGGGGCGATGTATGTGCGGTATTGTTGGAATTGTCAATTTCTCCACCAATGTTTCAGCTCATTGGCGCGACTGTCTGAAAGCGATGAACGACTCTCAGAGTCACCGTGGCCCGGATGGTGAGGGCTATTATTTCAATAACCATATAGGATTGGGGCATAAGCGTTTGGCAGTGATTGACATAGCGCACGGCCAGCAACCGATGAAAACGGCTGATGGTAGCTTGATACTGATTTATAATGGTGAAATTTACAATTTCCTCGAACTGCGCCGCACTTTGGAAAAAGAGGGTTATCACTTTGAAACAGCCAGCGATACCGAGGTCTTACTGAAAGCTTACCAAGCCTGGGGTAAAGAATGTCTATCCCGTTTTAACGGCGATTTCGCCTTTGCAATATGGGATGAAACCCATCAGGAACTTTTCCTTGCTCGAGATCGGCTGGGCGTCAAGCCCTTACACTATACCCATCTTGGGGATAGTTTTCTATTCTCCTCCGAAGCCAAGGCGTTATTAAAATTTCCAGGCATCCCTCGCATTATCGACAGTTATGCGCTTATAGAAAGCCTTGCTTATTTTCAACCCCTGGTGCCTGGAACTTTTATAAAAAATATACAGATATTGGAACCCGGTCATTATCTGATCGTTCGCCGTGACGGTGTCGAAAAGGTTCAGTACTGGAATCTCAGTTATACAGGCAGCGATGACAATTTTGAGCAAACCAAACAAAGGATCGCCTGGCTGTTGGAGGATGCCACCAAATTACGCATGATTAGCGATGTACCTATCTGTGGCCTGCTGAGCGGTGGATTAGATTCCAGCATTCTTTGTACTTTAATGAGCGATAATTCCGCCGATCGTATTAATACTTTTTCGATAGATTTTAAAGACAATGCACCGAAATCCAACCGAATAACACATATTCACGATGAAGATTTGAACTTCGCCAAGGTGGTAGCGAAAGAAATCAATGCTATTCACCATCCGATAGTCATGAATGGCGACGACTATTTCGAACTCCTGCCGCGAGCGGCGTATGCCCGTGAAATGCCGGTCGCTTTAGGGAGTGAGGTAGGTATTTATCGTCTTTGTCAGGAAGTGAAAAAACACGCTACGGTGGCTCTCTCCGGTGAAGGTGCGGATGAAGTCGCCCTGGGCTATTATATGTTCGTCAGTAAAGAAGCCATTGCGGGTAAGCTATCGCCGTTTTTTGTAATTCCTGCCAACCGGTTTATGTTCATCCTTAATCCTATGGTTCGAATCAAGCTTAGACCTGTCAAATATATTCAAAACAAATTTTATAGCTTTCTTGAAAATATGCCAATCCTTTGGGATAAAGAGGAGTACCGTAATCTAAGTATCATGCATTATCTCCAGATTAAATACGTATTGCCCTATTTGTTGGATCGAGCCGATAGATTAAGCATGGCGGCTTCTGTAGAATTACGGGTACCATTTTGCGATCATCGTTTGGTCGAATACTTTTTTAATATCGATCCTTCGTTGAAACTCACCGAAGGTATCGAAAAGTATGTACTGAGAGAATCGTTCCGTGGACGCGTTCATCAGGAGGTCCTTGAACGTAAGAAAAGCGTCTTTCCTTATCCCTTGAGTGATAGTGAGTTACAAAGACTCTTCGATGCCACCTTAAATTTGTTTTATGAGCTGGATGCAAATGCAAAGAAGATCAGAAAGCTTTATGTCAGGCCGTTTTTGAAACTAGCGGAGTTTCTTGCAAAGCGAGGAAAAATACCCACGATCGGTGCACATTTTATGTTTACTTTTATACTGACATCAGCCTATCTATGTAAATTGTATGATTTAGACTTTGATTTCAGTTGACAGGTAACCGCAGGGCTTTCAAGGTGATGAGGTTATCAGAATAACCGAATCCCCATTTCCCGCCATTGATTTCGGGCATAACCAGTCGTCCGCTCTGACGTAGGAGCGAGCTGGCTCGCGAAGGGTGCGGTTGGCAGCGAACCGGTGTATTCGCGAGCCAGCTCGCTCCTGCAGGCGCCATGAAGGAGCGGGTGCACGCCATTCCAGGCGAATGACGTAATCGGGCGCCAAGCCCCTTTCCATCAGTTCGATAACGGCTCTAAGGGCGTCGGCTCGGGGTGAAAGCTGATAATCGCAACGCCGGTGGAACGCACTTCCTGCGATTTTCAAGGTCTTTTGAAGGAACATAGCTTACCCAAGGTGTCATCATGGTGCGGGCAACGGTGATTATTTGCGGCTTCCTGCTCGGATTGTTGCTGGCCGCCATCGTGGTCGCCAGCCATCACGGTTCGGTCCTCACCGGTTTACAACGGCTGTTGGCCGATCCCTGGGGGTTGGTCACGTTGCTGGATCTGAGCGTCGGTCTGCTGGTCATCGCCGCCTGGATCGCGGTGCTCGAACCTCGCGGGGCTTACGCCGCCGTCTGGATCGTCGGGTTGTTGCTGCTGGGTAATGTGATTACGCTGGTTTTTCTGCTCTGGCGGACCCGCCATGCCCGGCATTTTGCCGATCTGTTCCTGCCGTCCCGGCAGCGGGAGTGGCCCAACTGAGCAGTTCGGGCAACAGCGGCAGAAGAGGGTTGAATCTTATGGCATACGTCGAAGAGCGGGTAGATCGCCTGGAAGAGGTGGTACAGGAATTCGTCACCAATGTCGGCATCGAATTCAACAAGCTGTACAACTCCCAGATGCGCACCGAAGCAGAACTACGGGTATTCAAAGACGAGATGAAAGACTTCAAAGACGAGATGAAAGATTTTAAAGAGGAATCCCGCCGGGAGACCCGGGGGATGAATCGGCAATGGGGGGAATTGGCCAACAAACTGGGCACGATGGTGGAGGATCTGGTGGCGCCCAGTCTGACGAGAATCATCAGAGAGGTGCTGGACCGGGACGTGATCGACCTGTCGGTGCGGCGCAAGCGCAAACTGCCGGATGGCCGGGTGCATGAATATGACGCCATCGCGGTGACGGAAGACGTGGTGTGCCTGAACAGCACGAAAACCACCCTGCGCAGCGCCGATGTAGACCGGTTTATCGAAGAACTGGCCGGGTTGCGGGAGTTCTTTCCCGAGTATCGGGATACGCCGCTGGTCGGCATACTGGCCAGTCTGTCGGTGGAGGAGAGTGTGCTGAACTATGCCGAAAAGACCGGTTTTGTAGTGCTGGCGACCGGCGATCAGGTGATGGAGGTCAAAAACCGGCCGGGATTCGAGCCGAAACGCTGGTAGCAGGAGTAGTAGAAGTAGGAGTAGGTTGGGCAAAAGCGAAGCGCCAGCGTAGCGTTACCCAACAGAGTGAGCCTGGCCCCTCGGTATCTTATGTTCTGGAGTAACGGCATGCCAACCCGCGAAGAAATCCTGAGGATGTTGCGCGAACAACGCGCGCTCTTGAGCCAGCGTTATCCTATCCAACGCCTGGCCTTGTTCGGATCATGGGCGCGCGGCGAGGCGCGGGAGGATAGCGATGTGGATGTGCTGGTGGAGGTGGATCCGTCCATCGGCCTGCGGTTCGTGGAACTGGGGGAGGATCTCGAACGGGCGCTGGGACGTCGGGTGGATTTGGTTTCCCGCCGCGCCATCAAGCCTTCGCTCTGGAAGCAGATAGAACCTGAGTTGATCGATGCCTAAACGTGACCCCGCGCTGTTGATCGAAGACATGCTCAGCGCGATTCGTAAGATCGAACGCTACATGGCCGGACTTGAGCGGGAAGGATTTTTGCAAGATGAAAAAAATCGTGACGCTCACTGTGGGATTCGCGAGCAAGCTCGCTCCTACAGGGCAGTTTTCCGGCGTTGAGCACGTACTGATTTCACCCAGACTGACCCTGGTGAACGGCTACAATTATTGCGTCAAACCACCCAGTGAGGGAGTTATGCGAACGATTGAACTTAGTGAGGCAAAGCACTGCTTGCCGCAGTTATGTGAATCTGTCGTGCAAACAGGAGATCTGGTGGTTATTCTTGCCGACCAGGAACCCCTGGTAACCCTTGCTCCCGCCTCAAAACGGAAAGAGGTAAAACCATCGGTGTGGGAGGCGCGGATGCGCTTCGAGCAGGAGCAAGGAGCGTTAACGGAAGAATTCGATATTCCGTCACCCAGCGTGGATGAATCCACTTGGCGCAATCCGCTGGATGCGTAGTCATGGTGATTACTCACCTGCTCGATACCTCGGTGTATTCGCAACCTCTCAAGCCATTCCCGCATCCAAACGTAGTCTCCCGCTGGAAGGCGCTGGGTGATGAACGGCTGGCCATTTCGGTGATTGTCGATTCCGAAGTACGCTACGGTCTGATACTGAAGGGTTCGTCAAAACTGCATTCCGCTTATGAAGCCCTACTGCGCGGCCGGCTACCTGTGCTGCCCGTGGATGAAGCGGTGGGCGAAGTGTTCGCTACCCTGAAGGCAATCCAACAAAAAGCGGGCAAGCGTGTTCCCGATCTGGTTTTGCTGATCGCTGCCACGGCCCAGGCACACAGCTTGATCGTAGCCACTCTCAATATCCGGCATTTCGCCATGATCGAGGGCATTCAATTGGAAGATTGGGGCGCACCATGAAACTTATGGTCCCGATAATGGTTATCCAGACATTCGTTGCCGCTGGCGCCCTGGGAGCGCCGCACCCCAGTGCGGCATTGTAATGACGCCAGTGGCAATGGCGAGAGCCGCACTGGGGTGCGGCGCTCCCAGGGGTGGTATTTGCGCGGCTACCCACCACCCTGCAATGTCTGGATAATCATTAGCGGAGCTATAAACCTCTACATCGCTATCAACTTTGGCAAGCTGGCTCTCCTGTAGATTGCTATGGCCCAAACGATGATCATGGCCGACAAGTCGAGTTTATATGTGATCGTTTTTGATCTATTATTAAATCATGAAAGCCAACTTCAAGCGGCCCTTCAGCCAGTACGTCAAGAAAGCGCGCAAGCCGCTGCAACTGGCCATCGAGGACGCGGTGGAGGAGGTTTGCGAAAACCCGGACATCGGCGAAGCCAAGCTGGGCGATCTGGCCGGAATCTGGGTCTACAAGTTCAAGTTCCAGCGCCAGAAGTACTTGCTGGCGTACCGTCCGCCCACCGTCGAACAACACCGGCAGAGCGCGGCGGTGGAGTTTTTAGTGATCGACTTTTACCAAGTTGGGTCGCACGAGAATTTTTACGACGAACTCAAGCGTTATTTGCGAGCCGAGGGGAAGCCATGAGCCACGCCACGACCGCCGAGGATCTGTTCGAGGACCTCCAGGCCCTGCCGGCGACCGAGCGCGGCAAGTTCTTCCTGCTGCTCGAAAGCCAGGCGTTTCGGGACGACAATTTCACGCACGAGCAGGTGTTTGGACACTTGGCGGATGAGCTGTTTACCGTGCAGGAAGCCGCCGAGTATCTGGAAATGTCGGTGCCGAACTTCCGGCGGTACGTGCGGCGCGGCCAGATCACGCCGGTTCAAACCGTGGGGCGCAACCAGATGTTCGCGACCCGCCCGCTGAAGGCGTTCAAGCGCGCCCTGAACAGCCGGCGTCAGCCGGCCGGCTAAATCCTTGCCGAAGCGCTCACCCGGCCGGATCGGCAGCCTGTTTTGCCTGGCCGGAGGAACCTGGATTGCGCTTCGCAAGCTCCGCTCCATCCAGGCTACGCCTACGCCATCTGTGTAATCCTTTAATCAGCGTCAATCTGCGGTTCAGACCTGTACAAAAAAACAGGGTGAGCAAAGCCCACCCTGCCAATCACTTCATTCTTATTAGAACCGGACTTCCTGCAAAATCTCAGGCCTTGCGGCGGCGCCATACACCCAGACCGGCCAGACCCAGACCCATCAGAGCGATGGAGGCAGGCTCGGGAGTTGTCACCGGGTCCGAGCCGGTCGCACTGATGGAGGCGGAGTATGAAGCGGACGCACCGGTGCCACAGGCGCCCGCAGTTTCATTGCAGGTGCCTTGCGAAGACCACGACATCGTGAAGCCGGTCGCTTGGTAGCCAGTACCGGTGAGTGTTCCCAGAGCGGTGAAGGCAATCCCGTCATTGCACTGCGAGCCGTTGCAACTGAAAGCGGTCGTAGTTGGAGTTCCCCAACTATTGATCGTGTAGGTAAAACCACCGAGAGTATACAGCGTTTGGGGCATCGTCAGGATGCTGAAGTCAAAGGCAGTCCCCAAACCGCCGGTAAGGACGCCGGAAGGACTGGACCCCAAAGTTAACGGGTTGACATCAAAGGATGTCAGGTTGCTGACCAGCGAGGTGGGCAGATTGGGCAGGGTATCATTTTCCGACAGTTTATTGGCCTCCGGCTGCCGTCATACCGCAGTAAAAATCCACAGTACGGCAAGGTATATCTATATATAGATAAATAACAGCCATTAAAATCTATATATTGTGTTTACAGCGTGTATTAGCGTCATTAACCCGATTTTTTATACGGTGTCATAAAATTTTACACTTCGCTGATTTGGCGTCCGACGGCGCCTCGAAGTCTCACATCGACCGCCTCTTTTGGCGATACAATACGAACTCGGCTACCATCTTAAAGGTGGGATAATCCGACCCTGGGAGCGCCGGCGTCCCCGCCGGCCAACCCCCTGGCCAAGCCGGTGCTATGCTGAGATCGCGGTAGTGACTCGGAAGGGCATTTTCCCTGCCGAGCCAGTCTGCCCTAATTCAATGCTTCAGCCGACGCCGCTGACGCGGCGCGGCTGAGTAATCTTCAGAGGAACGAACCTCAATATTTTCCGGTCGGGGGTTAACGTTGGGGTTCCTTCGTCACCCCAACCTACGGGCTCTCAAGTACAATAAGAGCAGGCAGGGCACCACCAGCGTGAGAACTGACGATGAGCACCTTGACCGAACTTTATGACCAGGACTTCTACGCCTGGACCCAGCGGAATGCCGACCTGCTGCGGCAGGGCCAGGCCGCCGAAATCGATCTGGAGCACTTGGCCGAGGAGATCGAAGAGATGGGGAAAGAGCAGCGTCATGCGCTACGGTCGCAGTTGCGGCACCTGCTGGTTCACCTGCTCAAGCTCCAGTTCTCGCTGGCCACCGCGCCGCGACCCGGCTGGATTGAAGAAGTCCAGAACGCCCGCGCCGAGATCGCTGACCGGCTCGCCGACAACCCCAGTTTGCGACCGCAAATGCCTTCAATCTTCGCGGAGATCTGGCCGAGAGCCGGCCGGCAGGCTATCGAGTCATTGCGCGCCTATGGCGAGCAACCGGCCATTCCTCAGACTTGCCCGTTCACTCTGGAGCAGGCTTTGGATGACGACTTCCGGCCGCCACACCCCTCCCCCTAACCCCCTCCCACAAGGGGAGGGGGAATAGGTTAAGCTACTGTTTTGCAAAAACTCCCTCCCCCCTTGTGGGGGAGGTGTATGGACCGGAGACATAGGTAACACCTGTTCGGAGACATAGGTAACACCTGTTCGGAGACATAGGTAACACCTGTTCGGAGACATCGGTAACACCTGTTCGGAGACATCGGTAACAGATGTTCGGAGACATCGGTAACACCTGTTCGGAGACATCGGTAACACTTGTTCGGAGACATCGGTAACATTCTTTGTAAGCTAACCAGCATTTTCCTAGAGGAGAATGTTG
>CAIMUS010000133.1 GCA_903844665.1 uncultured Pseudomonadota bacterium | reverse complement strand
TAAAATAGCACCTTCCCAAGTTCCCCACGCTCGGAGCGAATAATGACTACGATCCGCCAAGACGACTTTATCCAGAGCGTTGCCGACGCCCTGCAGTATATTTCCTACTATCATCCCAAGGATTACATCGACGCGCTGGCCAAAGCCTACGAGCAGGAACAATCGCCGGCGGCCAAGGACGCGATGGCGCAGATTCTGGTCAATTCCCGAATGTGCGCCGAGGGTCACCGCCCGATCTGCCAGGATACCGGCATCGTCATCGTGTTTCTCAAGATCGGTATGGACGTGCGCTGGGACGCCACCATGAGCGTGGAGGACATGGTCAACGAGGGTGTGCGCCGTGCCTATCTGGACCCGGATAACAAGCTGCGCGCCTCGATCCTCACAGACCCCGCCGGCGCCCGCAAGAATACCGGCGACAATACTCCGGCGGTCGTGCACATGACGGTGGTGCCCGGCGACACGGTGGATGTGGTCGTGGCGGCCAAGGGTGGTGGCTCCGAGAACAAGTCCAAGTTCATCATGCTCAATCCGTCCGACAGTATCGTCGAGTGGGTGCTGAAGACCGTACCCACCATGGGCGCCGGCTGGTGTCCGCCGGGCATGCTGGGGCTCGGCATCGGCGGCACGGCGGAAAAGGCGATGGTGCTGGCCAAGGAAGCGCTGATGGACCCGATCGATATGCATGAGTTAATGGCGCGTGGCCCCGGCAACCGCATTGAAGAACTGCGCCTGGAACTGTACGACAAAGTCAACGCCTTGGGGATAGGCGCGCAGGGTCTGGGTGGCCTGACCACCGTGCTGGATGTGAAAATCAAGGACTATCCCACGCATGCGGCCTCGCTGCCGGTGGCGATGATTCCCAACTGTGCGGCCACCCGCCATGCCCACTTTGTGCTGGACGGCTCCGGCGTGGCCGAATTGCCCCCGCCCCGGCTGGAGGACTGGCCGCAGATTACCTGGGAGGCCGGCGCCAATGCCCGCCGTGTCAATCTGGATACCATCACTCCCGCGGAAATAGCCACCTGGAAACCGGGCGAGATTTTATTACTGAACGGCAAACTGCTGACCGGTCGCGATGCCGCCCACAAGCGCATTGCCGATTTGTTCGCCAAAGGCGAAGCGCTGCCGCCGCAGGTGGATTTCCATAACCGCTTTATCTATTACGTCGGTCCAGTTGATCCGGTGCGCGATGAGGTGGTCGGTCCCGCCGGGCCGACGACCGCCACCCGGATGGACAAATTCACCGAGATGATGCTGGCGAAAACCGGTCTGATCGGGATGGTGGGCAAGGCCGAGCGGGGTCCGGCGGCCATCGAAGCCATCAAGAAACACCGGGCGGTTTATCTGGCGGCCGTAGGCGGCGCCGCCTATCTGGTGGCCAAAGCGATTCGCAAAGCGCGGATGGTGGCGTTCGAGGATCTGGGCATGGAGGCGATCCGCGAATTCGAAGTGCAGGATATGCCGGTCACCGTGGCGGTGGATGTCAACGGCAACTCGGTCCATAAGACCGGTCCCGCCGAATGGCGGGCCAGGATCGGCAAGATTCCGGTGGTGGAGGCGTAAGGTGACTTCTGGCAAAGGCTATACCGGAAAGTCGGGCCTGGGTGGGCATGAATTCCCCTCCTTGGATAAGGAGGGGTGGCGCGTAGCGCCGGGGTGGTTCGATCGTGCGGACTTAACCCCCCCGCCCTTCGGGCGCCCCCCCCCCCCCGTGGCAGGGGGGGAATAAAGACTGGACCCACAGGTATGATCTTTTTCGGAAATCATCTAAGCGCACCGTTACCTGTAGGAGCGAGCTTGCTCGCGAATCGCACCTGGGCAGCAACCTGACAGGATTCGCGAGCAAGCTCGCTCCTACGAACGACTGTTTAGGGAAATAAAGCTGCAAGAGGACGACAGATGGAAACCTTTTCCTGTTTAAACGTAGAAGTCGCCGATCACATTGCCCGAATCGAGTTAAACCGCCCCGACAAGGCCAATGCGCTGAACGGCATATTATGGCACGAAATCGGTGAAGCATTTGTATGGGCCGATCGAACCCACGAAGTGCGGGTGGTGATATTGAGTGGCGCCGGCAACCATTTTTCAGCCGGCATCGATTTCGAACTGGTCCAGGCTATTCTCGCGGAGGTCGGCCAGCTTGAGCCGGGCCGGAGAGAAGAGCGGTTGCGCGGTTTAATCTTGGAATTGCAGACGGCGTTTAACAGCCTCGAACGCTGTCGCAAGCCGGTGCTGGCCGCGATTCATGGCTTATGTATCGGTGGAGCGCTGGATCTGGTGGCGGCCTGCGATATGCGCTATGCCTCGGCGGAAGCCCGCTTTGCCTTGAAAGAGGTGGATCTCGGCATGGTGGCCGATGTCGGTGGCCTGCAACGCCTGCCCTATCTGATCGGTGAGGGAAAGGTAAGAGAACTGGCTTTTACCGGGCGCGAGTTCGACGCCGGCGAGGCGCTGCAATTGGGCCTGATCAATCAGGTATTCGACAGTCGGGAACAACTGCGGGAAGGGGTAGGGGAGATTGCCAAGACCATCACTGCCAAATCACCCCTGACCGTGCGCGGCATCAAGCAGGTCATGAATTACAATCGCGACCACACCATCGCTTCGGGTCTCGATTTCGTGGCCACCTGGAACGCCGCCATGCTGTTGTCGGAGGACACCCAGGAGGCGGTGCTGGCGACGATGCAGAAGCGCGCTCCACAGTTCAAGGATTGAATTCCTGGGAGCGCCGGCGTTCTCGCCGGCGGAAAAGCCTGGCTGTGTTCAATGCGCCCCCCACCATTCCTCCTTCTTCGGCATCTGCAAATGCCAGCCCCGCGTTTGCAGGTTTTTCATCACTTCCACAATGTCCTCCTGGGCCAGCTTGCGCTCCGCTGTCAACTCCAGGTCCATCACGTGGACCGGTTGGCCCAGCAACTTGAGCAAAGACTCCGGCACGCAGCTGAAGTCGTCCCTGGCGGCGACATATAAATAGGTGTCATACTTCTTGGGACTCTTGTAAATCGCGCAAAACATGGAAGCGGCTCCCGGTAAACAGTTCGCAGTCAACGCTATGAAACATTATCATTGACAACTCAGGCCGAGATATTTTTCATCAGCTTAGCACGACTGGCGAGGTTCCGTTCCATGGCCGAGATAGAAGAGTTATT
>CAIMUS010000132.1 GCA_903844665.1 uncultured Pseudomonadota bacterium | reverse complement strand
TGTTGAAAGAAAGTGGTTAAAATGAGAGCGGTTCATTATGGCTTCCGAGGAAGTCAGGGGTAGTTTTTGTCGTTATGATTCTTGTGTAATTACTGATCAATTAGCTACTGACGCCGGTGCATTAGAGCGGGAATTGCTGAGCTGTTCTCCGTTTCCTTGTTCGTGTCGCCACACCGGCTTGGCTTGAGGAGCAGTATAACAAAGCACCTTCATACGGCATCGCTGCTGCCCTGTTCGGCTTGTGGGGATACCATGAGCAATCAGTTCTGGATCATTTCCGTGTTCAGGCTTTGAAAAAACGTGTGGCTGCTGAAATGAGATACCTCAGTACCCTCACACCCGAATATCTTTCAGGGGCGATTCAATTGCTTGGATGCGCCGCATTGATCGGAGTGTGCGTAGACAAGACACAGATGGGATGGCCAAATATTGATCAGATTCGTGAGGTGATTCGCTGGACCGCTCCAAGAAATGAAATGAACACAATCGGACACATCCAAATTCAACTTTGGCTGGGACTGCGTGAGATGGCCAGGCTGCGGCCGGACCGCATTACTGTTCAAACCGAATCAGGTGACTATCTACTGGCTCTCTGGAAAAATTCGACACCTTACACCGACAAACAGAAGTTACTAAACGTCTGGATGATTGATTGGTTGGAGCAATGCGCCGAATCCCAATGGACGTTGATTCCTGATCACACATCATTCTCGGGGTTGACCTCTTTAAGTCAATCCAGCCAATAGCTCTCCTCAGCATCATCATAGGCGCGCGCAAGCCAGTGTAGCCTGGATGGAGCGAAGCTTGCGGAGCGCAATCCAGGTACACCAGCTCATTAATATGAGCATCCCTCAAGCCGCCTTACGCAGCGTATCCAACAGTGTCGCCAGTTCCGCCGCTTTGGACCTCCATCAACCAGCGTGTAACTCTTCACGTAACACCCGGCACAGCGTTTCGACTGTAACAGGGGCTTGTTCAGGCTGCACAACGGACCGCAACGCCTCATTGATGAGTATTTGATAGCTCTTACCCTCCGCTTCCGCCCGAGTACGGAAGGCGGCCAACACATCAGCGTCGATAAAAATTGTGATACGGGTTTTGCCTACCGCCGCCTCGGCTTGCAGCTTGGCCAACGCTGGCACGTCCTGGGCGCGCTGAGCGCCTGTGAAATCGTATTCTTCACGCATACTGTCTCTCCTCGGTCTTTTTAGCCTTGCGGGCCGAAATCAGCCGCACGTGGTCATTGCGCAATGTGTAGACTACTATCAGTAATCGCCCGTGCTGACTCATCCCCAGTGAAACCAGCCGATGCTCGCCTTCTGCATCCGGATCTTCGCGCACTAAACCGAGTGGATCGAGTAACACACTGGCGGCTTCCTCGAAGCTCACACCATGTTTTTTCAGATTGGAAGCAGCTTTGTGGGGATCGAATTCAACATCCATACACACATAATGCATCTCTTATACGCATTAGTCAAAGCACTCCCTAACCGCTTCAACCGAGCGACTATTGGCCAGATCGGGCAACATCCTGTCGCCCAACCCTCAGTATCATACTATAAGCACTTCTCAAGCCGCCTTCCGCAGCGTATCCAACAGCGTCGCTAACTCCGCCGCCTTGGGCTTGACCAGCCAGAACTTGCTGGCGTAGTAGCGGAAATCCGCCAGAATGGTCTTGCCCCAACGGCTGCCGGTTTCCTTGACGAACTCAGCGATCAGCGAGTAGAGGTAATTGCGCTGCGGCTCCATGTTCTCCGTGGCGATGCGGTGGATATCGACCAGTTCATTGTTATAGCGATCGTGGAAGACACTATTTTCGTCCAGCACATAGGCAAAGCCGCCGGTCATGCCGGCGCCGAAGTTGATGCCGGTTTCGCCCAGCACCACCACCACGCCGCCGGTCATGTACTCGCAGCCGTGATCGCCCATGCCTTCCACCACCGCCTGAGCGCCTGAATTGCGCACCGCGAAGCGCTCGCCGGCCACCCCGGCCGCCAGCAGCGTGCCGCCGGTGGCGCCGTACAGGCAGGTATTGCCGATGATCGGGGTGTCCCGACCGACAAAGCCGCTGTTCGCCGGGGGGTAGAGCACCAGTTTGCCGCCGGCCATCCCCTTGCCGACATAGTCGTTGGCGTCGCCTTCCAGGTACAGATGCAGACCGCCGGCGTTCCAGACCCCGAAACTCTGTCCCGCCGTGCCCTTCAGCCGCAGCACGACCGGCTTGTCGTCCATCCCATGATTGCCCCAGACCCGGGCGATTTCACCGGACAGCCGGGCGCCGATGGAGCGGTGCACATTGCGCACGTCGTAGTGTAATTCTCCGCCCAGTTTGCCCTGAATCGCCGGCAGCGCAGCGGCCACCATTTTTTCCGCCAGTTCGCCCTTGTCGAACGGCGCGTTGTGCGGCGCCAGGCAGAATTGCGGCTTGTCCTCGGCCAGCCCTTGAACCGAGAGGATGGGCCGCAGATCCAGGCGGGCCTGCTTGGCGGTATTGCCCGGCAGAATTTCCAACAGATCCGTGCGTCCGATCAAGTCGCTGAGCCGGCTAATCCCCAGGCTGGCCATCAGCTCCCGCACTTCGCGGGCGACGAAGCGGAAGTAATTCATCACCTTGTCGACATTGCCCTTGAAGTGCTCCAGCCGCAGCACCTTGTGCTGGGTGGCGATGCCGGTGGCGCAGTTGTTGAGATGGCAGATGCGCAGGTATTTGCAGCCCATCGCGATCATCGGCGCGGTGCCGAAACCGAAGCTTTCCGCTCCCAGAATTGCCGCCTTGATCACATCCAGCCCGGTCTTCAGGCCGCCGTCGGTCTGCACCCGTACCTTGTCGCGGAGGTTATTGCGGCGCAGGGTCTGATGGGTCTCGGCCAAGCCCAGTTCCCAGGGCGAACCGGCGTATTTGACGCTGCTCAGGGGCGAGGCGCCGGTGCCGCCGTCGTAACCGGCAATGGTGATCAGATCGGCATAGGCTTTGGCCACGCCCGCCGCAATGGTGCCGACGCCCGGCTCGGACACCAGCTTGACCGAGACCAGCGCCTTGGGATTGATCTGCTTCAAGTCGAAGATCAGCTGCGCCAGATCCTCGATAGAGTAAATATCGTGATGCGGCGGTGGCGAGATCAGCGCCACCCCCGGACGGGAATAGCGCAGCCGGGCGATCAGGGGGTCCACCTTGTCGCCGGGCAATTGACCGCCCTCGCCCGGCTTGGCGCCTTGGGCGACCTTGATCTGCAGCACCTCGGCGTTGACCAGATAGGCGGGAGTCACGCCGAAGCGTCCCGAGGCCACCTGCTTGATCTTGGACATGCGTCCGGTGCCGTAGCGGGCCGGATCCTCGCCACCCTCGCCGGAATTGGAACGGGCGCCCAGCCGGTTCATGGCGGTCGCCAGGGTTTCGTGCGCCTCCGGCGATAGGGCGCCCAGCGACATCCCGGCGGAGTCGAAGCGCGGCAGAATGGTTTCGATCGGCTCCACCTGCTCCAACGGAATCGGCTGCAAGTCGCCGCGCAGTTGCAACAGATCGCGCAAGGTGGCGACCGGGCGCTGGTTGACCAGCCTGGAGAATTCCAGATAGTCCTGGTAATCGCCGCTGTTGACCGCCTGTTGCAGGGTCATCACCACATCCGGGTTATAGGCATGGTATTCGCCGCCGTGGATGTATTTCAGCAGACCGCCCTGGTCGATCTCTTTGCGCGGCAGCCAGGCAGCCCGCGCCAGTTGCTTCAGATCCGCCTCCAGATCGGTGAAATGACTGCCCTGAATGCGGGATACCGTGCCCTTGAAACAGAGGTTGACCACCGCGTCGTGCAGGCCGACGATCTCGAACAGTTGCGCGCCGCGATAGCTGTTGATGGTGGAAATCCCCATCTTGGAGATGATCTTGTACAGCCCCTTGTCGATGCCCTTGCGGTAGTTCTCCGCCAGTTTGGCGTCGTCCTTGATTTTACTCTCGCCGGTGCGCACCAGATCGTGCAGACATTCGTAGACCAGATAGGGATAGATCAGGGTGGCGCCGTAGCCGAGCAGGACCGCAAAGTGATGCGAGTCGCGGGCGGTGGCGGTGGCCACCACCAGATTGACCTTGCAGCGCAGCCCTTCGTCGATCAGAC
Source organism: uncultured Pseudomonadota bacterium (assembly GCA_903844665.1). GTDB lineage: Bacteria > Pseudomonadota > Gammaproteobacteria > Competibacterales > Competibacteraceae > CAIMUS01. The sequence goes on along the minus strand of CAIMUS010000132.1, from coordinate 48,142 downwards.
GGCAATGCAGGGCGCCCACCGCCAGTAAGGCATGGACCGGCAACTTGCCGGGTTCGATCCGATGATCGGTCAGAATCAGCAGCACCTTGCCGGCCGTCGCCGCGTCTACCGCTTCCTGACAGAGCCGGCGCACCGCCGGCTCCAGCCCTTCCGCTTCGGGGTAGTTCAGGTCGATGCAATACGGCGCATAGAGGGGATCTTTCAATTCAAGCAGCGCCTTGAAGCGGTGTTCGGTCAATACCGGCGAGGCCGCCACCAGCCGCGGGGCGTATTCCTCCCGCTCCTCGAACATGTTCGCCTCGGCCCCCAGACACACCTCCAGCGACATGACGATGGCCTCGCGCAGCGGGTCGATCGGTGGATTGGTGACTTGGGCGAACTGCTGGCGGAAATAGTCGTACAGCGCACGAGGTCGTTCCGACAGCACCGCGAACGGGGTATCGTCGCCCATGGAGCCGATCGCCTCCTGGCCGGCTTCGGCCAGCACCCGCAAGCTCTGATCGCGTTCCTCGAAGCTGACCTGGAACAGTTTCTGATAGGTCGCCAGCTTGTCAGGTGACATCGGGTCGCTGGTCAGGACCTCGCGCTCCAGGCCGCTGGATTGCTTGAGCAGGGAACGCACCCGGCGTACGTGCTTGCTCAGCCATTGCCGGTAGGGATGGCGGCTCTTCAAGGCATTGTCGATATCGGCGGGCAACAGCAGTTGCCCGGTCTCGACATCCACCGCCAGCATCTCGCCAGGCTTCATCCGCCCCTTGGTCACCACCTCCTCCGGGGCGTAGTCGTAAACGCCGATCTCCGAGGCGATCGTGAGATGGCGATCCTTGGTGATCACATAGCGGGCCGGGCGCAGACCGTTGCGGTCCAGGGTGCAGGCGGCGTAACGGCCATCGGTCAATACGATGCCGGCGGGACCGTCCCAGGGTTCGATATGCATGGAGTTGTATTCGTAGAACGCCCGTAGATCCGGGTCCATGTTCTCCACGTTCTGCCAGGCCGGCGGAATCAGCAGCCGCATGGCGCGGAAGATATCGATGCCGCCGATCACCAGCACTTCCAGCATGTTATCCAGGCTGCTGGAGTCGGAGCCGGTCATGTTTACCAGCGGACGGACGTCGTCCATGTTGGGAAACACCGGGGTGGAGAAGGTATAGCTGCGGGCCTGGGACCAGTGACGATTGCCCTGGATGGTGTTGATCTCGCCGTTATGGGCCAGATAGCGGAACGGTTGGGCGAGCCACCACTGCGGCAGGGTATTGGTGGAGAAGCGCTGGTGGAACAGGCAGATGGACGCTTCCAGCCGCTCGTCGTTGAGGTCCTGGTAAAACACCGGCAGATTGGCCGGCATTACCAGCCCCTTGTAGGACAGCACCCGTCCCGACAGATTGACGACATAGTAGACCGGGTCGTTCGGCTGGATGCGCTTGCCGGCGCGGCGGCGGGCGAGATACAGGCGCCGTTCCAGTTCCAGTCCATCCAACCCCGCGGGGGCGTTGACGAACACCTGTTCGATCCGGGGCAGCGTGCGGCGGGATTCGTCGCCGCAGGCGTCGGGATCGACCGGCATGACGCGCCAGCCGGCCACCGGCAAGCCTTCCTTCGCCAGTTCTTCGTCGAGGATGGCGCGGGCGGTCCGGGCAAGCTCGGGATCGGTGTTGAGAAACACCGTGCCCACGCCGTATTCGGCGGTCAGGGTAAAACCTGCCTCGGCGGCCACGGCGCGCAGGAAACCGTCGGGTTTCTTCATCAGCAGACCGCAACCGTCGCCGGATTTGCCGTCGGCGGCCACGGCGCCGCGATGCGTCAGGCGGGCCAGCGAATTGATGGAAGTCTTCACCAGCCAGTGACTGGCCTGGTTATCCATCTGCGCGATCAGGCCGAAACCACAGCTATCTTTTTCAAACTCGGGCCGATACAAGGTGGGAGAGTGCATCATCTTCGCTTCCGCTTACTGAGGATCACAACAGGATGGGCGCCTGGGAACATAGCGCGCCCCTCATCTGGCAAAAATCAGGACTATACCTTGATTGAGACAATCGACAAGGCGCTGGTTCCCGCAGGAAAGGCATGCCGGCAGTATAGCGGGCTGATTTCGGGGGGCAAACTCAATACCGCCGAGCTGCCGTCCCCATCCGGATATTGCCGGCAAGATGCAAATTGTCGGTGATATTCTGACAAGCGTTCCCGAGGCCGATTGGGATTTGCCACGATGATCGTACTCGATACCCATGTCTGGCTATGGTGGATCAATTATGAAGTTATCGGCTTGGGCGTATCCCAAGGCCGGTTTTAAACTGGCCAATAAATGCATCCGCCAGGGTCTGGCTGTCTTCTTCGCCTGTGAGTGAACGCGCCATCTGCAGGATCAAGCGATCCACCAAAGTGGCATCGTTCAGCCTATCAACCAGTTGACGATAGGTGGATTCGCTGACCCGTCTTGCAATGTCCGCACCCAGCAAGCATGCACCCGCGAGATCCGGGTCGTAACCAGCCGATTCGAGCATGCCGAATGCCTCACCATAAAGTCGATCCAGATTTCCTGCATCGCTATAGCGGCGCATGATCGTCAGCAAATCGTCTGCATCTTTCGAGTTTGTTAAGCCTCGATCCATCCAGGCGAACAGCTTGAGGACCGCGAGACCCGGCAAGGATGCGACCCGGATGATGAGATCCGGAGCGACTTGTACGTGTTCAGCCGCTTTTAGCACATCCTCATACCCGGCCACGTTCATCACATCCAGTTCGGACGGCCAAGCAAAAGTATGAGGTGTTTGCTCGATCCCACCGAACGGGATAAGATCGATCGGAAACTTGTCACGGTAGTACAGGCGGTGCGCCGGAGTGCCGGAGGCTGTGAAGCTTCCAACCGACACGAGTCGTGCCTTGACGAGATCGAATTGATCCCAGCTTTCCACGGCAATGGCGAAATCCACGTCGCGCGTCGCGCGTCCAGTATCGATGCCAAATACGTGGGTGAGCAAAATGTCCCGCGCCATGGCGCCCGCGACGAAATAGTCGATCCCGCAATCCACGGCCACGCGATCTACCGTTCCAAGAATAATCAACAGGGTGGGATCCAACGGACGGTCAGTTCGGACCGAGTGCATCGTTGATTATCCTTTCACGAATCATGCGGGCCACCTCGATATTGCGCGGGTCGAGAGTCGCCATCAAGTCAGCATAAGCCAGAATCGGCGGCGCCAGATCGGGATGGGTCTCATCGACCGGAAACCTCCAAAATGCCTCCAGAATCTCGACAGGACCGGCCGGATCAGGCCGTAATCGATACAGGTTCACCAGCTTCCGCAAGCAATCCGGTGCAGCCTGGGGTTTGACGTACAGCGTCTGTGTGGCAGGCTTGAGGAGTCCGGTCAGACGATCGGCGGCAACCTCGCCGCCCCACCAAGCGTCCAATCCCTTCAATCGAGCCTCTTGCCACCACTGTGGATCGGGCGCGCGGAATCGACGTGGATTCAGCTTCGGGCGCAGCTTGATTGGATAGTTGGTAACCCACTCATCCAGCATCTGCCCAGGTTCGAGCCAGCGCCGTCCATAGGTTTTGTCTGAACCGCTCATCAGTCCGCGCCGGGTAAGGTCGTAAAATACCCAGCCCACGGCGCCGAGCGCAATGCCAGCCGCTTTGACGATCTCGCGATAGGGCGCATGGACCAGTTCGGGACGGCACAGCAAGGCAAAGATCATTCGCAATGCGGTGGCATTGCCGCCACCGCGTTGGGGTCCCGCGAGCGCTCTGCCGGCAACGGCTTTCTGGCCTTTCACGAAAACATATAAGCCAGGCGCATTCAGGTAAGCGTTGCCTGCGGCGTCGATGAATTCCAGGCCAAGAGCACGGCAGCGGTCGGCCATGTCGGCCGTTAAATAAGGCGCAATCAGAAGACCTGGGGCTTGGCCTGTTTCCACCTGAGCTTTGACCAGCGCCAGCGTGGCCGTCCGGTCGACAGTCGCTTTGCATTCACAGTGGTACCTGTGGTTTCGCTCGCCAGCGCGAAGTTCGATCACGGCATCGGCATGGCAACCCATTCCTGCTCGCTGATCAAGGCCGACAAGCCTTCCCTCGACCCCGGTCGTCTCGTGCAAGGCAGTGAGTGCCGCAGCGATCAGGCCTCCCTCTTGACAGCACAGATCATGTCCAGTCGTCATACAGGATTTATCTGTTCAGATATATAGCAACGTTCACGTTACGTGAACATTTTACAATTATGAACGTGACTGTCGTGATGTTCAAGCTTAAGGTAAGTTCACGTAGCTGTTACGGCTTTCACTTCGTGACAGATGGCGATGATGCCCAACGCGGCGGAGTTTCTGATGACGCTTGCGGGCCGCCCTATCATCTGTCCGCAGGACACGGCCCTCTGGCCCGATCCCGCCCGCCTGGCATGGCATCGGCGGAATGTCGGGGTGGGGTTTTGATGCATTCGCTTCTTTCACACCACTTATCAAGCAGGGGCAGCGCTCGCACAGCGCAAGGTTGCAAATTATCACTCACATTTCAGGACTACCAAAATTAGAGCCAGATGAGTCGGGCACGTATGTGTCCGATATGCACCGCTGCAAACTTTGAAAACGTCGGACACCGCTGTGCTATTACCTAAATTATGGCTACTGATGTCGTGCCGGGACAATCGGACGACCTGAGGCGGATATCTTCGTAAAACCGAAGATGGCGTGCACATCAAAATCGGGCGTAACTATACCGCTATTCGAAACGCATTTGGGTACCTCGTCCACTGTAACCGGTAACGGTCCTTCCAATCAATCGCTGCTCCGGATATCTCCAGATCCTCCCGATCCCTATGCCATCCTGTTATTTCCCCATCCCAGTGATAGAGTCCCTTATAGAGTCCCTTACTTTGATTGGGAATTGCAGAAATCGACAGGACGTGGTCTTGCCATTTATTGGGCTTGCCGCAAATGACCATATTGCCATCCCAATCTCGAAAAATGTGCGCGGGCCGCTGGAGTAATGGGACAATTAGCCCCCACAACTGCGATCCTACTGCTCCGTTGCACCTCGTATGCAGCTCAGGGATTATGCTCTTGTGAAGCATAAGTCGCGCAGGAAAAGGTGCAGCGACATTGATGATGTAAAAAGGTAAAGGTAACCACGAATTATTGGCCATGACATCACCCATAGGTGAAGTAAGGTACTTAAGGCGCGGCGAGCGCGCCAGCCGCGTTCCGGTTGAACGGACGCGTGGTACGCATCCTGCGCTTGCTCGTAGAATCTCCGTATTTAAGGTTGCTAACAGGCGGTGACTCGATGCCACCGCCTGTCTTTTTGAGGGTTTTCCTCCGCAACCTGAGGGGCTGGTGCGGGGGAATGACTTCTCATTACGTGTATTCCCTGACGGTCAACTGAACTTACCCAGTTCAACGAACTATCACTGAGAGGCTGTGAAAATACTAATGCTTTTAAAATCATGATCTTACGTGTACGAACTCACTAGCTTTTGGGCGATGATTTTTGCTACCACTCGAAAATTAGCTAATATAATCAACAATTTAGTTTTTATACAGCCTCTGAGTCTGACGTGGTGCTCCTGACCGCACCTTGAAGAAAGCGCTGCAACCGTGCTAACGGCTGGCGGCGTTGCCTTGCTGCGGCCAGTACTTGCCCGCAATGGACCCGCGTGATCCCGGCCGATTTCCACGTCCGCAAGGGGCATATCTCGCACAGCACACCACAGAGCCGCCCGGCGGCAAGATCGACCGTGATCAGTTCGCCAACATTGGCCAGAATGCGATTCACCTCATCGACATCGACGTTCATGTGTATATCTCTACGTTTACGTTCGGACCGACAGCCTTACAATTTTGACGTAGGTTAACCTGAAAAACAGTATATGTCAACCCGAAGCCTTACTTGCATGATCGTGTATTTATGTGATATTATTAGAAAATTGTAGCTACTCAGGTACATAAACTTGTTAATAAACATAGTCTTACATTCCGATCACCCCAAGAATGGCCCCGAAAAGCTCGTTTTTAGTTGGTGCTAACCACTATATATAGCGGTTATGTTAGCTATAAAATCTATATGTTGTATTTGAGTAGTTACGAAAAACTTTAGATTCGAACTGTGGGTTAGGGCAATCGCATTTGACTTTTAAGGAGTTAAAAAATAAAGAAAAAAAACCTTAGCTCACTAAAGACAATCATTCTCAGGAAATACAGTATTTATGATGTTGATTTAAAAAGAAATTTTTGCATACGAGATCCCTGAGTGTAAATGAGTTTTTTTGATCGTGGTGAAAGAGCAATATGGCAAGACCTCCGAACAAAAACCCTGTGCTTCTAGGCTATGAGCCTTTTGGGAAGACACTTAAATGGTTCATAGACCAAATTGAGCTAAGCCAATCCCAATTCGCTAGGGAATTGCCGGGTGGAACGCAGACACTTATTAACTCGTGGTGTCAAGGTCATCGTTACCCAACTAAATCAAAGCTAGGTGACATTGCAGAGACACTGCTGAAAATTGCCAATGAAAAAAATCTTCTTATCAAAAAAGGTAGCTCGTTAGAAGGGTTTACACTTGTCGATATTGTTAATGTGCTGCAATTTGCAGCTAACCTAGAGCCTTTACCTTATCCAAAAGACATCATCTGGTATAGTAAAGTCAAGGGTGATAAAAATATTATACTTGGCTATGTCGATTGCCCTCCATTCGCTAGTGAGTCACAAGATGCCAGAATCTCGCTAGAAATTGCATTTCATATATTACATTGGCTTGATGTTGATATTAAAATCAGTAACTGTGGAAGCTGGGACAAACTAACGCAGAATTTACTAGCCAGGGAAATCGACGTCATAGCGCCTATCTTGTTTTCTAATCCAAAGTATATGACTGAAGGGATTGCACTGAGCGAATCCATTGGGCTGATGATGTGCCACGTAGTACTGGTACCCAATCGCTTACAAGATGTACTCGAGCATGAAAATGGCAAGCTTAAACTAGCGAGCTTCGAGAAGTTGGAAGTCATCAGATTACCCGGCGGAACGCACGAGTTGCTGTACCGTCAATTTGATTCCAAACCTAGAATTAAGTTTATGGATGCTTCAAACTACGATCCCAATAAGATAACTGAATGGCTGCCTGAATTATTTATATCAGCCAATCCTAACCGAATTCCCTGCCTAATTACCGCTTCGGGCACAGCTGATGATTTAATTAGGAAAGGGGTTCCGTGCAAGAAATTTTATCTACCATCTGAGATCGATTTCCCACTTGCTCTAACATTTGGGGTTAGTACGCGCGAAGAGAAGTTACTTGAAGCAATAAATCTTGCTCTTAAATATATGAAACGTTCTGGTGCCCTAGCGTCAATCATCAAAGCAAAGTACAGTGAAGAATTCATGGGTGATCTTTTGATTGAACGGCAGGTTGAATTTGCTAAGACACTTAAGAAATGGTTTGATAAAGATTGTAAAGTATTGTGCTAGTAATTAGCGATCTTAACAAATATGGAGGATAGTAGATAATGAATTCTTTACAGCAGCAAGGTAGTACCCGTGTAGCCTATTTGGCTTTAGTGGTGGCTATAGGTGCTTTACTTCTAGGTATCATCAGGCCACAAATCACAGGCGTATCGACGACTACAGAAAGCAGCCAAGTTCAACAGTCTTCCTTCAGTAAGGACAGCCTATTGAAGGTTGCTATCGTTCCAGCACCACCGATTACGGCAATTGACCCATCCAGTAAGAAGCCGGTGGGGTATGCAGTTGACGTAATAGACGCTATCGGTAGAAACGCAAAACTGAAGATTGAATACCTTCCATCGGACTGGGCTACCATGGGAGCTGCGCTTTCATCAGGTAAGGCTGATGTTGTGATCGGTCCAATCTTTGTCACGGAAGGCAGGGCTCGTGAAGCTGCGTTCACCGACAGTTTGTTTGCTTATGCAGTTGTGGCTGTTGTGCCAAAAGGATCCAACAAGGTTCATAAGCTTGACGACCTGAAAACGGCAGGGCTTCGTATCGCTGTTGGCAGAGGAGGATTTGATTCTGAATTCGTCAGCCGCAACATGCCTGAGGCTAAAGTATCGGTATTCCCTCCCGATGATCCCAATCTGTCAATGCTCGAGGTTATTGCTGGCCGGGCCGACATCGCATTAGCTGATTACGCTACTGCCAAGAGATTTGTAGCTGAGCATCCCGAGGTCGAACTGCGCTTCGAAGATACCCCAGTGTCAGTTCAATACGCCGCCTTCATGCTAAGACAGGGCGATACTGTTTTACGCGATCTTCTGAATATTGCTTTACGTAACCTAGACCTCAGTGGTGAACTCTCTACGATTGATAGTAAGTACGCGAACCAAAAAAGTTGGTATGGACGTGTCAGTTATCACCCAACATTGATCCGCTAAATGAATCACGTTTGGGATTTCTCACCTATCTGGGAATACAGCGACGTCATCGGCGCTGGATTAGCGATGACGTTTTTTCTCACACTGGTTTCCTGTGCACTTGGGGCAATGCTGGGTCTTGTTATCGCAATTGGGCTATCCTCGCAGCATTGGAGCACTAGGCATTCAATGACTGTAGTGGTAGAGCTTATTCGCGCGTGCCCCCCACTTGTCCTGCTGATTTGGGCGTACTACCTGATGCCAGCAATGACTGGTATCGGCTTGTCTTCAACGAGTACCACTATCATCGTATTTACAGCTATATTCGCAGCATTTAGCGCCGATATCTTTCGAGGAAGCATCGAGTCCATCCCTCGAGCAACACTCGACAGCGGACGTGCACTCGGCATGAGCAAGCAACTGCTTATTCGTAGAATATTTGTGCCGGAAGTTTTTCGGCGCTCTTTCCCGTCAGTGAACTCGCTCATCGTATCTACCTTGAAAATGTCGAGTTTGGCCAGTGTTATTGCTGTTCAAGAACTCACGTACAGCGCACAACTCATATTGGCGCAGCGACCACGGCCGTTTGAAATTTATACGGCAACTGCTGCCGCTTACTGCCTTGTAATCTTCCCAATTGTGTTTATATTACGATGGGTAGAGCGTCAGCATTGGTGTTCACTTAACCCTACAAGCCATGCTGGCCGCTAAAGACATCCACATCAAAATTGCTGACGAACCTGTTCTCACAGGTGCAAGTGTCACAGTCAATCGCGGCGAGTTGATTGGAATGATCGGCTATAGTGGTGGGGGTAAGACGGTACTAGCTCGCTGTATCGTCGGACTGGAAAAATTTGACGCCGGTACAGTCGAAGTAGATGGTGTGGTAATAGGTCCCCAACTTGGGCCGGATGATCCAAGCTGGGTGCCAGTACGTATCAAAGTCGGTTTGGTTGCACAGAATCGTGCATTGCCGCCTTATCGGACTGTTATTGATCTGATAGCCGAGGGTCCCCGTTTCGTTCTTGGATTGACGCGGCATGATGCTCATTCGCGCTCTATATCGTGGCTTGAGCGGCTTGGCTTGGAACGCCATACGCACAAATACCCACATGAGCTATCGGGCGGTCAACTCGCAAGAGTCTGCCTTGCACGAGCCTTGGTTATGGAACCTTCATACCTCATATGCGACGAGGTTACCGCGCAGTTGGACCCATTAATGGCAGCCGAGGTCGCCACTTCACTGCTTGATGTGGTCAAATTGGGCGTTGGGGTGTTGCTAATCTCGCATCAAATCGAATTTCTGCGCCGATACGCCAGTAGAGTCGAGTTTCTTGATCATGGCCATATCGTAGCTTCGGGATTTGCGACCGACATGCTTGACGCGCCAACCAATGAGAGAGTACGTGCGTTCTTGCAGGGAATAGCTCTAGGGCGGTGATCAACATGAACGAGTTTCGCTTACCATATCCGCGTAGCAAGTCTTGTATCTCGAATCCGGGAAATGTAAAAGCACTTGTGACTACCCCTGAATGGAAGCTGTTCAGTAAGTTTTCCATGCTGTCTGAGGAAAAACTTTTAAACTTGGCAAAAGAAGCTCTTAAGGTAAAGGATCTACCCGGTGCGGTTGCAGAGCTTGGCGTTTACAAAGGCGGGAGTATATTACTTCTGGCATACCTATTGCCCGACAAACCAGTTCATGCATTCGAAAGTTTCCAAGGGCTAACCGATTTAACAGATAATGACAAAGTTCGCTCACATCCTCGCGAACGGGGACATTCGCACGGTGATTTTTCTATCAACAGAAAAGATGCTAGACGTACTGTTATCTCAAGACTTAAAGCAGCAGAAATAATATTGCACGAGGGACTTTTCGTCGATAAATGTATGCTAGTATCTAACGAAAAATTTTGCTTCGCGCATTTTGATGCTGATACATATCAATCTACAAAAGATTTTTTAGAATTCTTTTACCCCAGAATGGTGCCTGGAGGACGTTTGGTTATTGATGATGTCGCATGGGAGGCAACTCCTGGCGTCGAGCACGCTCTTAATGAATTCATGAATGATAAGCCGGAACGTGTAGAGATGATCGGTATAAACCAAGCGGTTATTGTAAAAAAAGATATTGCTGCTGCCAATGATCGTGCCCATTTACCTCTGCAGGATCGATTGGCTCAAAGTGGGATGGTTGATTTCTTTTTCTCGCGTCGTGAATACCCCGAGCGATTAGACACTTTTTTATCTCGGGCGACAAAATCAATTGAAGCGGTAGCCGTCTCATTTCGATTGGCGTCAGAAAAAGGCGATCTTCATGGAGTGCTTGTGAAGAAGTTAACCTCGATCCCCGACTTCCGCATTCGCCTATCGTTGCTACAGCCAGCGTGTGCTGCCGCCAACCTCCTTGCTCGTGAGTTAGCTATTGATCCAAGTGTACTCGATAAAGAGTTAGTTAATGCATTAGACGATCTCGACCATCTGTGGCAATCAATGAAACCTACAGAACAAGCTAGATTTGAGTTGCTCGTACACGATAATCTTCCATTCGGTTCTAGCTATATGCTGGATGCCAATGAGCATACAGGTTTGATCCATGTTGAAACAAAGCTTCATGCTACCGCGAAGCGAGAGAGCTTTGGGTTTCGAGTATGTGGTCCGAGTGACTTTTATACTCAAAACTATCTCGCCTGGACAGCCATCCTTAATGCTAGTCGGCCTTATCGGGCAAGATAGCGGCATCTGTAGCCTGGTAGGGTGGGCACGGCCCACCTTAATTTGTCTCCACTGTAAAATCGTGGGCCATGCCCACCCTACAACCCCTACAAACTGGCGTTTAGGGGCACTATGGTTGTAATAAAGTCGGAGGAATAAGATGAGTGTTCCGGACCCCCTGATAAGCAGTTCGAAAGAGATCATGAGCGGAGCCGTCGTATTCACGGGCACGCGGGTGCCGGTGCAGACTCTAATGGACTATCTGGAAGAGGACGGTTCCCTAGACGAGTTCTTGGAGGACTTTCCCACGGTTAGCCGCGAGCATGCGATTGCGGTTCTGGAGTTGGCCAAAAACTCCCTAATCCAGCATGCGACTGCTGCTTGACGAGTGCGTCCCCCGCCGTTTACGGCGAGAGCTGCCGAACCACGAAGTGCGAACCGTTCCAGAGATGGGCTGGGCGGCGAAGGAGAACGGCGAACTGCTTCGGCTTGCCGAGTCGCATTTCGATGTTCTTATTACCGCTGATCAAAAGCTCAGATACCAGCAGTCGGTCTCGGGTCGGAACATTGCAGTAGTGGTGTTAGTGGCCCCGAGAAACAAGCTGGAGTTTCTGCGGCCCCTTGTTCCGCAACTGGAGCGTGTTCTGTTGCAAGTGAAGCCCGGCGAGCTAAAGGAGGTTGGCGTCTAACAAGTGCTTGCAGCCAGCGTAGATACCATGAGGAAGTCCAACAGTAACTGGACCGCATGCGGTATAAGGGGGTCGGTTTCAGATCGACCCGGATAGAAGAAGGTTTGATTTTGAATTGTGGTTTTGGGGTTTCGTTCAGACCTTTCCTCCCGGCGCGACCCTCTGGCGTGAATGTTAGGTGCGTGTTCCCGGCGGGCATAGTACGATACACGTATATCACAGACCTTGGGACTTATGCTTATGGCCCAACCTACTTACAACGTAGAAGCTGCGGTGCTTGCGCTTCCGCGCGATGCGCGGGTTCATCTCGTGCTTAAACTTCTCGACAGCATTGAGCAGCGGCCGCTCACCGACCCAACTCGTTTCGAGCGTGCATGGCTTGAAGAAGCAAATCGCCGCTACGAGGCCTATGTGCGTGGCGAGGAGGAGGCAATTTCCGCGGAACAGGTGTTCGCTGAGTTGCGAGCCGAAGAACTTTGAAACCGGTCAAGTTTCTACGCTCAGCACTCACTGATCTTCGAGCGGAGAAGGCTTATTACCGCACAATCAGTCCTGATCTGGCGGAGCGATTCCAGGCGGAAGTTGAGGTTGCAACAAAAGCGATTGCAACTCAACCTCTTGCGATGCAACTCTTGGAGTTTAACGTTCGTCGCTGGCCGGTCAACGGTTTCCCGCACGGTGTCTTTTATCGTGTCGAGGAGTCAGTCGTTCTCGTACTTGCCATTTTCCACCCCAAGCAAGATCCGGCAAAGTGGCGTTTGCGGGCAAGCATCTAACGACTGCTTGCAGTTGAATGGTCTTTGGCAAACGGTCGTAAAGTTTCCAGAATTCTCGAGTTGTTCTGGATTTCATCGATTGCCTGGATCGAAATAGAAGGTCTCTCTCCTGGCGATTGCCGCTTCCACGCGATGCGTCATTTCCTCAAGCAAGTGCTGAGAAGCTGCGCTTTCAACGAGTGCATCCCAGGCAGCGTTGTCTTGCTGATCATCCTGAAAGACCTCCAACAGCGCCACGGCAATGGAGTCTTGCTCCACCTCGGAGAGTTGAGAGACTCGTTGAAAAGCATTTTCAAGCAGCTTCGTCATTGCCATCGTCATACTCCACAGTCAGGACTGACCGGAACCACAGCGTTCATCATCCGCCAGTAAGATTCATGTGACGCAGAATCACCGGCTGGGCTTGCAGGTTGAAATCATGGCCCTGCGGCTTGATCTCCATCGCCCGGATGATGGCCTGCCGGAGACGTTCCCGGTCGCCGGGATGGGCCCGCAGCACTTGGCGCAAATCCACCGAATGTTCCTGCCCCAGGCAGAGCAGCAAGCGACCCTCGGCGGTCACCCGTACCCGGTTGCAGGTGCCGCAGAAGTTATGGCTGTGCGGGGAAATAAAGCCGATGCGCGAACCATAGCCCGGAATCCGGTAATACCGCGACGGCCCTCCGGTGGTCTCCGCCGTGGGCAGCAGGGTGAAATGCTGTTCCAGATCGGCGCGGATCTGGTTACTGGAATAATAGGCCTCGGCCCGGTCGTGATCGCCGATCGTGCCCAGCGGCATTTCCTCGATGTAACTGATGTCCATGCCATTAGCGAGGGCGAATCGGGCCAGATCCACCACTTCATCATGATTGCGGTTTTTCAGGATCACCGCGTTCAGCTTGAGCCGCCCGAAACCTGCCGTTTGCGCCGCGCGGATGCCGCGCAACACTTTGTCCAGATCGCCCACCCGGGTGATCCGCCGGAAACGTTCCGCTTGCAGGCTGTCCAGGCTGATATTGATGCGCTTGACCCCGGCGTCCTTGAGGGCGGGCGCCAGTTTCTCCAATTGCGAACCGTTGGTGGTCAGCACCAGTTCCCTCAGGTCGGGCAAACCCCCCAGTTCCTGTAATAACCAGAGCACGTTCTTGCGCACCAGAGGCTCGCCGCCGGTGATACGAATTTTGCGCACGCCCAGTTCGACGAAAGCCCGCCCCAGTTCGGCTATTTCCTCCAGCGTCAGGATCTGCGCACGCGGCAGAAAGATCATGTCCTCGCTCATGCAATAGACGCAGCGAAAATCGCAACGGTCCGTGACCGACAGGCGCACATAGGTGACATGACGCCCGAAGCGATCCAGCAGGCGAGGAGCAGTGGGCACGGCAGGGTCGGAATACACGTCGGCTGACCTCGCAAGGATAGTCATCAGATCGGAGCGTGTTGACTGGCTTCCGCGAACACAGCCTGTTGTTCGGGTGTGGCTTCCCGCTGATAGCATGCCTTCCATTCCTCATAAGGCATGCCGTAAACAATCTCGCGGGCGGCTTCGTAATCCAGCGCTAACCCTTGCTCCGCCGCCGCCGCCCGATACCACTTGGACAGGCAATTACGGCAGAATCCCGCCAGATTCATCAGATCGATATTCTGTACATCCGTGCGCTCCCGTAAATGGCTGACCAGGTGGCGGAATACCGCGGCTTCCAGTTCGATCCGGGTTTGCTCGTCCATCGTTGACCTCCTCTGGCGGTAAGGGATGATGCCGTTGCTGCTATCAATCGATGATTCGACCAGCAAAGAGTGCTTTATACGCCGCCGGGACGCCGGCCTATAAAGGCAGGCAATCCCGGCAGCGTCAAAGCATCAACGATGCTTGAACTGCGGTTCGCGCTTCTCCACGAAAGCGGCCATGCCTTCCCTGCGGTCTTCGGTGGCAAAGGTGGAATGAAACGCCCGGCTCTCGAAGCGCAGCCCTTCCTGCAAGGTACTGGAGAACGAGACGTTCACCGCTTCCTTGACCAGATAGACCACCGGCCGTGACATATTGGCGATGGTGTCAGCGACCTTGAGCGCTTCGTCCAGCAGTTCGGCCACGGGAACGATCCGGCTGACCAGTCCGGAACGTTCCGCTTCCTGGACATCCATCATTCGTCCGGTGAGGCAGAGGTCCATGGCTTTGGCCTTGCCGATCGTCCGGGTCAGACGCTGGGTGCCACCGGCGCCCGGCATGGTGCCGAGCTTGATTTCCGGCTGGCCGAACCTGGCGTTTTCGGCGGCAATGATCATATCGCAGGCCATTGCCATCTCACAGCCTCCCCCCAGGGCCAGGCCGGCCACCGCGGCAATGACAGGCTTGCGCATGGTGTTGAGGCTGTGCCAGCCTTCGGTGGGACCATGCGGGAAATCCGCCAGGAACAGATGCATAAATTCCTTTTCCTGCAAATCGCGGATATCGGCGCCGGCGGCGAAAGCCCGGTCGCTGCCGGTCATGACCACTGCGCCGATGGCATCGTCCTGTTCGAAAGCATCCAAAGCCTTGCCGATTTCCCGCATCATGGCGAGCGACAGGGCGTTCAGGGCCTTGGGACGATTCAGGGTAACCAGACCGACTTTGCCACGGGTTTCGGCCAGAATATTTTCATACGTCATTAGTGATGTCTCCCCAAGCGGATCAACCGCTGTGTTTGCACTTCCTGCCCCTGGCAGGCCCTTGGAAGCAAGAATCCGGATGCTCGAAGGACGGGATTGAGTTACCGGGGGGCAGGCTGGAACGAAGCCTGATGACGCGCATCTTAACCCAGGCTTGCCGGGTGGCGCCATGGCTTGCGGATGTTTACAGTCAAAGGGCCGGTAAGCCGGCTGGAAGCCGGCTCCACTTTGTTTCACGTGAAACATTCTAATCAGCACAGGATTGGTCATAAGGGCTGAATGTTTCACGTGAAACCAAATCACAGAATCGATCTTGCCGCACCGGCCAACACTGCATTCTGCCGCATGCAGCAGGTGAATCCAAAACCCGCTACAGGCTATACTTGCCAGCCTGATTGTGTGATAAGTAAGAATATGTGGGGCCGCTGTTTGCCCCGTCTGTAACCTGGAGGCGCCCGTGCGCGATGTATCGACATTTCAGGGGCTGATCCTGGCCCTGCAAGAATACTGGGCTGAGCAGGGGTGCGTGCTGCTGCAGCCTTACGATATGGAAGTGGGAGCCGGCACTTTCCATCCGGCCACTTTTTTGCGCGCTATCGGTCCGGAACCGTGGAGCGCGGCCTACGTGCAGCCCTCCCGCCGGCCCACCGATGGCCGCTACGGCGACAACCCCAACCGCCTGCAGCATTACTATCAATTCCAGGTGGTGATCAAGCCGGCGCCCTTGGAACTCCAGGAGTTATATTTGGATTCCCTGAAATACCTGGGCATCGACCCGCTGATCCATGATATCCGTTTCGTCGAGGACAACTGGGAATCGCCCACCCTGGGCGCCTGGGGGCTGGGCTGGGAAATCTGGCTGAACGGCATGGAGGTCACCCAGTTTACCTATTTCCAGCAGGCCGGCGGCCTCGATTGCAAGCCGGTCATGGGCGAATTGACTTATGGTCTGGAGCGCATCGCCATGTACCTGCAAGGCGTCGAAAGCGTCTACGATCTGACCTGGACCGACGGCCCGCTGGGAAAGATCACCTATGGCGATGTGTTCCACCAGAACGAAGTGGAAATGTCTACCTATAACTTCGAACAGGCCGATACCGGCGCGCTGTTTTTCTGGTTCGACACCTGCGAAGCGGAAAGCCGGCGTCTGCTCGAACTCGGCCTGCCTCTGCCCGCTTACGAGATGACATTGAAGGCGTCCCATACCTTCAATCTGTTGGATGCCCGCAAGGCATTGTCGGTCACCGAGCGACAACGCTATATCCTGCGCGTGCGCAACCTGGCCCGGACGGTGGCTCAGGCTTATTACGAAGCCCGCCGGGCGCTGGGATTCCCACTCTGCAAAGCCGAGGAAACCGCCCATGCGTAAGGATTTACTGATCGAACTGGGTACCGAAGAGTTGCCCCCCAAAGCGTTAAAGACCTTATCGGAAGCCTTCGCCCAGGGCATTCAGGAGGGCTTGACCAAAGCCGGTCTGGAATTCGGCGCCATCAAGCCTTACGCCACCCCCCGACGGCTGGCGGTGCTGGTGCATGATGTGGCCACCACGCAACCCGAGCGCCGCCAGGAGCGGCGTGGGCCGGCGCTGAGCGCCGCCTACGATAAGGACGGCCGTCCCACGGCGGCGGCCACCGGTTTCGCCCGTTCCTGCGGGGTGGCGGTGGGTGAACTGCAAACCCTGGAAACCGACAAGGGCGCCTGGCTGGTCCATGTCGGCGCCGAACCCGGCGCGGCCACCGTCGACCTGATCCCTTCCCTGGTGGAAACCGCCCTGGCCGGTCTGCCTATCCCCAAGCGGATGCGTTGGGCGGACCGGGACGATGAATTCGTCCGCCCGGTGCACTGGCTGGTACTGCTGTCAGGCGACGAGGTGATCCCGGCCACTATCCTGGGCGCGACCGCCGGGCGGCAGACCCGCGGCCACCGCTTTATGCGGCCCCAGCCCATCACTATTGTGGAGCCGCGAGACTACGCTTCCCTGCTGGAAAGCGAGGGCAAGGTCATTGCCGATTTCGAGCTCAGGCGCGAGCGTATCCGCGCCCAGGCCCAGACCGCGGCCCGCCAGGTCAACGGCCGGGTGATTATCGACCCGGCCCTGCTGGACGAGGTCACCTCCCTGGTGGAATGGCCGGTTGCCCTGATGGGCAATTTCGAACGGCGTTTTCTGAATGTGCCATCCGAAGCCCTGATCAGCACCATGCAAGGCAATCAGAAATATTTTCCCGTGGTCGATACGGCCGCCCGCCTGATGCCTCACTTTATCACCATCGCCAATCTGGAAAGCCGGGATCCCGCCCAAGTTCGGGCCGGCAACGAGCGGGTTATCCGACCCCGCTTCAGCGACGCGGAGTTTTTCTGGCTGCAGGATCGCAAGCAACCGCTGGCCGAACGTCAGGATGCCCTCAAGGGCGTGGTGTTTCAGCAACGGTTGGGCAGTCTGCACGATAAATGCGAACGAATGGCTCCCCTGGCCCGCTTTATCGCCGGGCATAGCGGCGGCAATCCCGACTGGGCGGAACGGGCGGCGCGCCTGGCCAAGTGCGATCTGTTGACCCAGATGGTGCAGGAATTCCCCGAATTGCAGGGCATCATGGGCCGCTATTACGCCGAGCATGACGGCGAGGCCAGGGAAGTGTCCCAGGCACTGGAGGACCAGTACCTGCCCCGTTTCTCGGGCGATGAACTGCCCCGGACCGCCACCGGACGGGCGCTGGCGCTGGCGGATCGATTGGATACCCTGGTGGGTATCTTCACCATTGGGCAAGGACCTTCCGGCGCCAAGGATCCCTTCGCCCTGCGGCGGGCGGCGTTGGGCGTCTTGCGCATTTTGATCGAAGTGGAAATGAACCTTGACCTGGCGGAACTGCTGGAGTGCGCCGCCAGACACTTCGAACCCGCAGTGGAAGCCCGCAAGTCGGTCGCTCAGGTATTCGAGTTCGTAATGGAACGTCTACGTGGCTACTATCTGGAACAGGGCTTCCGCCCCGATAACATCGAAGCCGTGCTCGGTTGCCGTCCTGCCCGCCCGCTGGATGCGGACCGCCGAATCCGCGCGGTGGCGGAATTCCGACGCTTGCCGGAAGGGGCAAGCCTGGCGGCCGCCAACAAGCGTATCCGCAATATTCTCAAAAAAGTGGAAGGCACGCTCCCCTTCAAAGTGCGCCCCGACCTGTTGCGGGAAGAGGCGGAACAGACCCTGGCCGGTCGTCTGGTGGAACTATCCTCCGAAGTCACTCCGTTGATGGAAACCGGGCTGTACAACACGGCCCTCAACCGGCTGGTGGCGCTGCGCGAGCCGGTGGATAACTTCTTCGACAAGGTCATGGTCATGGCGGACGATGCCGCTCTGCGGGATAATCGCATCGCCCTGCTCAACGAACTGAGCAGCCTATTCCTGCGGGTGGCGGATTTTTCGCGCTTGCAGGATTGAGCGGAAGCATTGCCGGGGACTGCCTGGCGGTCAAGTGGTTTCACGTGAAACATCGATTACGATGAAGTTGATCATATTGGCCCGTGATGTCGTCATCACTCACAACCCCGCCCTGCCGGTCGAATCGGCCGAGGCGTGGGTTCCCGTTCCCGGCAGCCTGGAGGCGGTCGCCCGCCTGACGAATGCCGGTTACCATCTGGTGGCGATAACCTGCCCTGGCCCGATGATATCCATAGAAACCCTGAATCGGATTCATGAGAGGATGCATTGTCTGGCAGTAGAAGCGGGAGGATTGATCGAGGCGATCTTTTTTAACGCCGGCGACGAACAGGCCGATGATATCGGCGTTTGCTTTAACCTGATGCTGGAGGAGATTCGCTGGCGGCTGAGAACCAGTTTGCAAGGAGTGCCTGTCGTCGGCGTCGCCGGGTCCGATTTTCAGGCCGCCCAGAGGGCGGGCGCCATCCCTATTCTGGTGCGCCTGGACGCGGGCGAGGTTATTCCGGCGGAAACTACCGTCCTGGCGGATCCCGCGCTGGTCTTCGACGATCTGCCAGCCGTCGCTGACTTTATCCTGGCTCAACCCGATTCCGTACGGCAATGATAACAACTGCTCCTGTTTCACAGCCCGGTCCGGCCCTGTTGTTCACACGTTCTCTGCTGTTCTCGACCGGTATGATTATCTCGCTGATCCTGGTCGGCACAGGGGTCTTGTTGTGCCGGCCGCTGCCGTTCGAGCGCCGCTACCGCTTCGCCCAACTTTGGAGCCGCTTCGTCATCTGGTGGCTCAGAATAACCTGCAACATCGATTGCCATGTCAGCGGCCTGGAGCATATCCCTGAAGAGGCTGTCATTATCGCCTCGAAGCACCAGTCGACCTGGGAAACCATCTATTTTCAGCAATTCCTGCCACCCTTGACCTGGGTTTTAAAAAAGGAACTGCTGGTGGTTCCCTTTTTCGGTTGGGCCATGGCGGCCCTGGAACCGATCGCCATCGACCGCAAGGCCGCTACGGCGGCGTTGAAGCAGGTCATCCGGCAGGGGGTGGAACGGCTTAAACAGGGGCGTTGGGTGCTCATTTTCCCCGAGGGAAGCCGGATCGCGCCTGGCGAACGTGGCGTCTATGGCAGCAGCAGCGCCATGCTGGCCGTTAACAGCGGTTGCCCGATTCTGCCGGTTGCCCACAACGCCGGGGAGTTCTGGCCCCGGCGTGGTTTCATCAAGTACCCCGGCACGATCGAACTGGTATTCGGGCCGCTGCTTCCTGGCGAGGGCCGCAAAACCAAAGAATTGAACAGACTGGTGGAAGACTGGATCGAGGACACCATGACCCGCATCAGCCAGACTCAGCCAAAACCAGAATAAATAAGTGGCTGAATAACTTGGTAAATTAGTATGTTTACTCTAACCACCAGCCCTAAAATGTTCACCGTGCACAGACTTTTCTCCTCCTTGATCTGTTGCACATCCTCCTTTGGTGGTTTTTGACCGGGTCCCCTCCCTCTGACCCGGTCTTTTTTTTGCCCGTTTACCTGCAAAAACGGATGGCATCAGCATGAGCGAACGTCAAGCACGCTATCCCGGCGCCCGACCGTTCCAGGACACGGTAACGGATCGGCGGCTGTTTTTCGGGCGGGAATGGGAAATCGAGACCCTCTGCCGGCAGGTGCTGGACCATCGGCTGGTGGTTCTGTTCGGCCGGGCGGGGATCGGCAAGACTTCGCTGCTTCAGGTCGGGGTATTGCCGCGCTTGCGGGAGCGGGCTCTGCTGCCCCTGGCGGTAACCATGCCGGCGGCGCCCTTGCCGGAAGCGCTCGTCGATGCTATCGCCACGGCGTGTCGGACGGCCGGGATCAGCCATACTCCTGAGGATGGCAGCAACCTGGAGGCATTCTTCAGAACCACCGTCTTCTCGCGCGAAGATTCCCCGCAGACGCCGGTATTGGTGCTGGACCAATTCGAGGCCTGCTGCATTCCATCGACGGAGAACGTCCGGCAATGGCTTGCCGGTGAGCTGAGCGCCTTGGTGAACGCGATTTCGACACCGATAAAAATCGTTCTGAGCGTGCGGGAAGACTGTCTCGGCGCCGTGCAGGCGCTGCCGCTAGCGGGGATTCTGGACAATTGTCTGCGGCTGACCGCCCTGGAGCGTGAGCAAGCCCGGCTGGCGATTGTGGAACCCGCCAGGCTGGCGCAGGAAGGCCTTCTTACCCAGCCGTTCGCTTACGAGGCCGAGGCGGTTAAGGAGATGCTGGATTTTCTGGGAGAGAAAACCGGTGAGACGATCGACCCTTTGCCGCTACAACTCCTGTGCCGCCGCCTGGAACGGCGAATTGCCCAGGAACAGGCCAAGGGTCGGCAGTATAACCGGATCGAATCCCGCTCTCTGGGTGGCCGGGCCGGCCTGGCAGGGCTGTTGCAGCAGTTCTATCGGGATACGGTGCACAGCCTGCCACGCTGGCAGCTGCGGCAGCGGGCCCGGGCTTTGTGTGAACGTGGACTGGTGGATTCCACCAGCCATCGGATCGGTCTGGAAGAAGCATTCATCAGGCGCCGCTACGGAATCGGCGCGCCCGCCTTGCAAAACTTGACGGATGCCGGCTTGCTGAGCCGGCAGGCCCGCTCGGAAGGTGTCTACTACACCCTGAGTCACCCCATGCTGGCGCAACCGGTGCGGCGCAACCGGCGCACACCAGAGTGGCTTAAGGGCAGCCTGGGGCTGATAGTGTTATTGGCTGGCCTTGGATTCGGAGCCTGGCATTGGCAACGGCAACAGGCCGCGGAGCATGCCAGCCAAATCGAAGCCTACGCCACGCAGCTTAGTCAGGCGCGCGCCGAGGCCGAACAGAAAAACCAGTTGTCGGCGGCGGCGGTGGAACAGGGCGCCAAGGCCTGGATCGAGGCCGAAGGTTTGCTCGGCGATTTGCTCTATGATCTGCATGACAAGCTAGAGCCTCTCGGTCGCCTGGATGTGCTGCGGGACGTGTATCCCCGGATCAACAGCTATCTTGAGCAAATACCGGATCTGCAGACAGCCGGGGTGGAAATCCAGCGTGCCGGTATTTACCTCAACCAGGGCGATTTCTGGCGGGCGCAGAACAATCTGGACAACGCCTGGCAGTCCTATCAACTCGGTTTGAAGCTGGCCGAACAGGCCGTTCAACAAACGCCCGACAATCCCTCGTGGCAGCGGGTTCTGGCCCTCGGCCATGACCGGACCGGCGAGGTGTTGCAGGCGCGCGGCGATCTCGACGGCGCCCTCGGCGCCTATCGAACCAGCCTGCAGATCCGCGAGAAACTGACTCAGCGCGATGCCGCCAATGCCGACTGGCAGCGCGACCTGTTCGTCAGCCATAACAAGATCGGGGAGGCAATGCTGGCCGGCGGCAACTCCAGCGGCGCCTTTACCGCTTTTCAGAACGCCCGCAAGGTGATCGAGAAGCTTGCCCAGCAGGACGCCAACAAGGCCGACTGGCAGCACGACCTGGCTTTCGCTCATAACCGGATTGGAGAGTTACTGCAGGCGCGTGACGACGTCAACGGCGCCCTCACCGCTTTCCAGAGCAGCCGCCGGATACTGGAAAAGCTTACCGAAGTCGATCCCGACAATACCGGCTGGCAGCGCGACCTGTTTATCATCCAGAGCAGGATAGGCGAGTTATCGCAGGCGCGTGGCGATCTCAATGGCGCCCTCGCCGCCTTCCAGGCGGACCACAAGCTGATGGAGCAGCTCGCCAAGCGCGATCCCAACAATGCCGACTGGCAGCGTGACCTGTTCACCAGCCAGAACCGGATTGGGGAAGTCTTGCTGGCGCGGGGAGATTTCAACGGCGCTTTCGCCGCCTTCCAGTCGGGCCGCAGAATCATGGAGCAACTTCTCAAGAACGATCCCAACAATACCGAGTGGCAGCGCAATCTGGCCGGCAGCCATAACCAATCCGGGGAGGCGCTGCAGGCCAAAGGTGATTTCAATAATGCCCTGGCCGCTTTTCAGAGCGGTCGTCGGATCGTGGAGAAACTCAGCCAGCGCGACCCCAACAATACCGAATGGCAGGGCATGCTGGCCGTCGACTCCAACAAGATCGGCGAGACGTTGCAGGCCAAAGGCGATCGTGATGGCGCCCTCGCTTCCTTCCAGACCGGCCGTCAGCTGTTGGATAAGCTCATCCCGCGCGATCCCGGCAATACCGCCTGGCAGCGTCACTGGTCCAACAGCCATGAAAAAATAGGTGAGGTGTTGCAGGCGCGCGGCGACCTGCAAGGCGCTCTCGACGCTTTCCAGAAGAGTCGCGAGATGATGGAAAAATTGAGCCAGCGCGTTCCCACCGATGCTGCCTGGCAGCGCGATCTGTTTATCAGCCAGACCAAAGTCGGCGAGGCGTTGCGGGCGCGTGGCGACCTTAAAGGCGCCTCCAACGCCTTCCAGTCCAGCCTGATAACCGCCGAAGCGCTGGCGCAGCGTAATCCCGACAACGTCACCTGGCAGATCGATCTGGTGGTGGCCTCCTATAACTTGGCCGAAGCAACGGACACCGGCAGCGATGGAGGCAGGATTGCAGCCCGGTTGAACTATGGACAGGCGCTGACCGTGCTCCGTCAACTCGAATCAAAGAGCAAGCTGCCAGCGGATAGACAGGATTGGATAGCCGCCATCGAAGCCCGGTTGAAGGCGTTGGGAGAATAGGCAGGATCATTGTTTCACGTGGAACATAAGACATTTACTGTTTCACGTGGAACACTGCGTGAGCAATGTTTCACGTGAAACATTAGACGTTGTTCCCTTTTAAATGTCACGCTGCGCTTCAGCGCCAGAACATCCGCGTGTTTCAACGCTGCTTCGACAGCACGGCCCAGCTTGGCCCAGTGCTCGATCTGGGCTGTGATGGAGCGGTCTGTCGCCTCGGCTTCCAACCGTGCCGACAAGACCAAGTCATCGGACAGCTTGACTGACATCCCCATGAGTAATCTCCCGGGTGCGGTATAACTGGCAGCAAAATACTACCTTTAGTCAGCAGTACAAGATCGGTTTGTTAGGTAGTGTCCGGCCGAAAACCTCTTTCGGAAGCGCCAACTTTGTAGGGTTACTTGGGGGCGCACTGTAACCCGACATGGGAGCCGATGTTCAGGCAACGTCTGTTGGGCACATCCTGTGCCCGACCTACGGGTTACTGTCGAAAGCGACAAGGTGACGTTATACTTTGCTTTGACTCTCTTATCACCCTGGGTAGCGGCCATGCACACGAATCCACTGAAAACCCCCGTCAAACCCATCATCTACCCCGACAGCGACGGTAAGCCGATGTCCGATAACACCAAACAACTTCGCTGGATATTCACCCTGGTCGGTGGTCTTGAAGCCCTGTTTGCCAATGATCCCAATGTGTTCGTCGCTGGCGATTTACTCTGGTATCCGGTGGAAGGCGACAACAAGACCCGGATCGCCCCGGATGCGCTGGTGGCGTTCGGCCGTCCTAAGGGCGACCGAGGTTCATACAAACAGTGGGAAGAAGATGGTCTGGCGCCGCAGGTCGTGTTCGAAGTGCTGTCGCCGGGCAATACCCGCAAAGAGATGGCCGAAAAACTGGCGTTCTACGAGCGCTACGGAGTCAAGGAATACTACCTGTACGATCCCGACCTCGGGCGCCTGCAAGGCTGGTGGCGGCAGGGCGGGCGGTTGGTGGAAATCGCCCAGATGCGCGGTTGGATCAGTCCCCGGTTGGTGGTGCGGTTCGAGCTGGATGGAATGGACCTGTGCCTGACCGGACCGGATGGCCGGCGCTTTGTCAGCTATGTGGAGATGGCCCAGCGGGCCGAGCAGGAAGCGCAGCGGGCCGAGCAGGAAGCGCAGCGGGCTGGACAGGAAGCGCAGCGGGCCGAGGCGGCCGAAGCCGAACTAGCGCGCTTGCGAGCCTTGCTGAAGCAGCAAGGGATCGATTTTTCCTGTTAGCGGCGATGATGCCCTGGTTGACTCTCAACGGCAGGCGGATTGCGCCGGCCTGCTTCGACGAGAACAACGCAGCCGATTTCAGCCCTTATGAGTGGCACACCCTGCAATTCTGTCGCCAGTGGCTGGCGGGACAGGAAAGCTTCGTAGTGCCGACTTCCGGTTCCACCGGTAAGCCCAAGGCTATTACCCTCCAGCGCGAACGGATGCGCGCCAGCGCCCGGCTGACGGGGCGAATATTAGGTCTGCGGGCCGGCGATACCGCCCTGGCTTGCCTTTCCACCGAACATGTCGCCGGCCTGATGATGCTGGTCAGAGGTTTCGAACTGGGTCTGAAGCTGACCGTGGTTACCCCGAGCCGCAATCCCCTGGCCGCATGTACCGAAGAGACCCGATTCGATTTCGCTGCTTTCGTGCCCTTGCAATTGCAGGAAATCCTCACCGCCACGCCCGCGAAGAAAGCTATCCTCGACTGCATGCGGGCCATTCTGGTTGGCGGCACGCCTGTCGATGACTGCCTGTTACAGCAAATCGCCACGTTGGAAGCGCCGGTCTATCACACTTACGGGATGACGGAAACGGTTAGTCATATCGCGCTACGGCGGTTGAACGGTCCCCAGGCCAGCGACTGGTTTCAGCCACTCGACGGCGTGGAAATCAGTCTTGGGCCGCACGACTGTCTGATGGTGAAATCGGTCCTGACCGGTGACCGGCCGCTGCTGACCAACGACCGGATCGAACTCGGGCCGAATGGCTCGTTTCGGTGGCTGGGG
This sequence comes from uncultured Pseudomonadota bacterium, assembly GCA_903844665.1. Lineage (GTDB taxonomy): Bacteria > Pseudomonadota > Gammaproteobacteria > Competibacterales > Competibacteraceae > CAIMUS01. Next base: position 22,832 of record CAIMUS010000132.1, on the reverse strand, counting down.
CGGCTGGATAACGCCATCAACAGCGGCGGTTTCAAGGTACAGGCGGAGAAGGTGGAAAAGGTGCTGGAGCAGTTACTGTTGCAGTATCCGCTCCTTGCCGGCCGACGATTTTTTGTCGGTCCGCTGTCCCATCCGCAATGGACGCAGGCCGTGGTGGCTGTTATCGAGGGACCGCCGATGGCGCCGGCGGTTACAGCCGAGCTTCGCGCCCGGCTGCGGCAGGGATGGCTGCATCACTATGAGGTCCCCCGCTATTTTTACTTCCGACCGCGCTTGCTGGAAACCCCGACAGGCAAACTGGACCGCCGGGCCAATCTGGCGGGATTGTCGGTTCCGGCTGAAGGGTAGGGGCTGGTTTACGAGATAAAGCTATGCAGGATAATCACTGTTTTCCTGAGAATTTTTTGTGGGGCGCGGCGACTTCCGCCTATCAGATCGAAGGCTCGCCGTTGGCCGACGGCGCCGGCCCCAGTATCTGGCATCGATTCTCCCGCATGCCGGGGCGCATCCATGACGACGATACCGGGGATATGGCCTGCGACCATTATCGCCGCTTCGAGGACGACGTTCGCCTGATGAAGGAATTGGGATTACAGGCCTATCGTTTCAGCATCGCCTGGGGCCGGGTGTTGCCGGAAGGACGTGGTCGGGTGAATCCGGCGGGTCTGGATTTCTACCAGCGCCTGATCGATGCCCTGTTGGAGCAGGGAATTCAGCCATTCGTGACGCTCTACCATTGGGATCTGCCGGCGGCGCTCGATGACCGGGGCGGCTGGTTGAACCGCGACTGCGCCGCCTGGTTCGCCGATTATGCGCAAATTCTGTTTCGGGCATTGGATGATCGGGTCCAGTACTGGGCCACTCTGAACGAACCCTGGGTCAGCGTGGATGCCGGTTATCTGCATGGCGTCCATGCGCCGGGTCACGCCAGCCTCGCCGAAACGCCGTTGGCCGCTCACAATCTGTTGCGGGCGCATGCGACTGCCGTACAGGCGTATCGCGCCGAAGGCCGGCATCGGATCGGACTGGTGGTGAATCTGGAGCCCAAGTATCCCATCTCGCTGGCTCCGGAAGATCGGGCCGCCACCGTCCGCGCCCATGCCTATATGAACCGCTGGTATCTGGACCCGGTATTTTTCGGGACTTATCCCAAGGTACTGAGCGAGCTATTCGGCGCCGACTGGCCGAATTTTATGCAGGCCGATCTGGATCATATCCGCCAGCCTGTCGATTTTCTGGGCGTCAATTACTACACCCGCTCGGTCGTTCGCGACGATCCACAGGCGCTGCTGGTGCGCGCCAGCCGGGTCCGGCAGGATCACAATCTCCATACGGCGGTGGACTGGGAGGTCCATCCCCAGGGGCTGGTCGATACCCTGCAATGGGTCAAGCGTCGCTACGGCGATCTGCCGCTGTTTCTCACCGAAAACGGCGCGGCTTTCGAGGATCCCGAGGTCATCGGAGGGCGGGTGGAAGACCCTTTAAGGCTTACCTATCTGCGCGAGCACTTGAAGGCCGCCTATACCGCGATCGCCAGCGGCGTCAATTTGCAAGGGTATTTCGTCTGGTCGCTGCTGGACAATCTCGAATGGTGTCACGGCTATTCCAAGCGCTTCGGCATCGTCCATGTGGATTACGCGACGCAGCGAAGGATTCCCAAATCCAGTGGGCAGTTCTATGCCAGGGTGATTCGCAGCCGCGGCGAGGCGTTGTGGGAGGAAGAGGGTTGAGCGTTGTTGCAATCGCAGGCAGACACCGGTAGTGATTATGACAGTCCTGTAAAGCCGGCGTAGCCTGGATGGAGCGGAGCTTGCAAAGCGTAATCCAGGCTACGCCGGCTAGCCGGCTGCTGGACAAAACGAAGCGTGCCCGTGGCTGCACCTGATAGCTTAAATTCGCTATTGGCATTCAATCAGCGCCATCGGTTAGTAATTGATTAGATATCATCAGGATCAAGCTTGATATCTAAGCAGAGCCATTGTCAATGTGCTGAATCATCTTCTCGATGGTGAGAATTAAAGCTGGAATGTGTTTCCGGCATATACCAAAAACTGCATCGGCATTCAGGTCGAAGTAGTGGTGACTGATAATATCACGTGCTCCTTTAGCACCCTTCCAATCGATTTCTGGATATTTTTGCAGCAAAGCTCCAGCCGTGATCTTATCAAGGTTTTTCAGGCTCTCTCCGATAGCGATAAGCATCATGCAGATACCATCCAGTTTGTCCACTCCCTCTTCGGAATTTAAAAAATCATCGGGTGTTTGGATCGACGTAGACCGCCGTTCAATCCGTCGAGCCGCCATGAGTATCTGCGATAGGATCTCGTGGATCAACGCGGTATTAGACATAGATGGCCTCCTGGTCGATGCGACTTTTCAGAAACGCATTCATCCGTTCTCGGTAATGGATGATATCCACTGGCCCATCGAATGCTTGTTCCAGCGTCTCTTTGATATGCACCAGAGAGAAAAGATCAGGATCACGCAACCGCACTACCACATCGACATCGCTGGTTTCCGTCGCGTCGTTGCGGGCAACCGAGCCAAAAACACCCAGTGCGGTTACGCCGTATCGACGCTCGAACTCCTGCTTGTAGCGGTGCAGTACCTCAAGTACCTCCTCACGTCGCAAACGCTTGTGATTCATATCTTTACCTCAATTTCTCTTCATTCGCTCAATAAGGACCTTAAAAACTGAATTTTCGGAAGGGCCCCTGAGATTTGTTGAGGAATGTATTTTCAAACAATGAGTTGCTATCCTTAGCGGCACCCCCACGATGAGGATAGCGTCATGATAACCGAACTTGATGAACCCGCCCAGACCGTGCTGAGCACGGCTGCACTGGTGATCACCACGGAGCGGGTGGATGATGTGGCGTTACTGCTGGGGCACATGATTAAGATGGGGATGGTGGCGGTGTTGGATAACCACCTGCCCCGGCACTGGAAGCAACGGGGTTTAAGTTGGGGCTGGACGGCGGTGATTTGGCTGGCGTATATCCTGACCGAAGGGGACCACCGCAAAGTGTCGGTGGAAGCCTATGTGAGGGAGATGAAGCAGACGCTGAGCCAGGTGACGGGTCAGGCCATCGACCCGTTAGATTTTAGTGATGATCGGCTGGCAGTGTTATTGAAGTATCTGAGCCAGCCGGCCTATTGGCATCCGATCGAACAGGAGTTGAACGAGCGCAGCGTGCAGGTCTACCACTTACCCGTCGAGGTGATTCGCTGCGATGCCACCACGGTATCGGCTTACCACGAGGTCGTGGACGGCGGCTTAGTGCAGTTTGGCCACAGCAAAGATGACCCAGACCGATAACCGGTAGCGCGCTGTTACCGGAAAGCCAGGCACTGGCGCCCTTCGTGGCGCTGTGTCGGGACGCCTGGCAGGCATCATCGGAACTGGTGAATGAGTACCGGCGGCGGCAGGCTGAGCGCGATCAGGTACGGAAGCCTTGGCAGACAGCCAGCGTAGCCAGCGTAGATACCATGAGGAAGTCCAGCGATAACTGGACAGCATGCGGTATAAGGGGGTCGGTTTCCGGATCGACCCGGATAGAAGCTGGGTTCCAGTGACCGGGGGTGGCCCATCCTGGCCTGGCGGTGAGTGTGGCGCCGAGGACGGGTCGCCAGGCCGAAATGGGCCACGCTGGACGGATTTCCTCATAGAAGCCTGGATGGAGCGAAGCTTGCGGAGCGCAATCCAGGCTACGCCGGCTATGGACTCTTTTACCCTGGCAGCGTCAAACAGCCGGAGATGCCGGGTGCTTTCAGGGTTGAATCCGATCCGCTGAGAACTTATGCTAAGTATGACTTCATCGGGTAATACTTCTCGCTCTATCGAGCAACTTAACTATGCGCGTTACCGTTAAAGGTCAGGTCACCATTCCCAGAGATATTCGGGAACAGTTGGGCATCACGCCCCACAGCGACGTTGAATTCGTCGTGGAAGGTAAGCGGGTCTACCTGCGCAAGCGGGAGGTAGCCCCTCCCGGCAATCAGGTGCTTGCGATTCTGGCTGGCAGCGCCAATGCCCGCCTCTCCACCGATGAAATATTGCAGTTGACCCGAGGGGATGAATGACGACGATCCTGGTCGATAGCTCGGTCATTCTGGATGTCGCCACGCGCGATCCGCACTGGTTCGCATGGTCGAGCGCCATGCTCGGCGAGTATGCCAACCAGGGGGCGTTATGCATCAATCCAATCATTTATACCGAAGTATCCATCGGTTATGAGCGCCCTGAAGAGGTGGAAGCCGCATTGCCGCCGCATTTATTCAGGCGTGAACCGATCCCCTGGGACGCCTTGTTTCTGGCGGGCAAAGCTTTTTTAGCCTATCGCCGGGGCGGTGGATTGCGGGTGCACCCGCTACCCGACTTCTATATCGGCGCCCATGCCGCCGTAACCAACATGCCGCTGCTGACCCGTGACCCACGGCGGGTCAGTAACTATTTTCCCTCGGTACAACTCATCACTCCCAATCATTGAACGGCCCACCCTGTGGGCACGTAGCACCGGCGTGCCCGCCGGCTCAGCCCGCGCGTAGCCCGGTAGGGTACGCACTACGTAACCTTTCTGTTTTTCCAGTACGAGCGGCGGCTCAAGGCGCTGGATCAGGGTGCGTTTGCGCACCCTACTGGATGCAGAGGATGCGGTCGGGTTTGATCAGGGCGGTCCTGGGGCCTGGAAGCTGGCGCAGCAGCGAGCAATCGCTCTCCTGACGCTGGCTGATTGTATGACTGAACTGCTTGGTTTTTATTACGGCTATGTTGTACTATACAAATGACGAGATCGATTCTGTAGGCGGATGGATGGAGCAGCGTGGAAGTGGTCGGGAGGAACCTGGATTGCGCTCCGCAAGCTCCGCTCCATCCAGGCTACCGCCGGCTGTCCCCGTGTGGTGAATGCCAGCAAGACCACTGATGGAGTAAATGCTATTGGCTGAACGCCCTTGCATTCGTTGCAACCACTTTCAGTGTTCCAGATCATAACCAAATTTAGAACCATCACTGTCGTAGTCTACAACACTCACCATGGAGATTTGATGATGAAAAAATCAATAGTAGTTGTCATGATCAGTCTGTTTTTTTGCCTTTGGATAGAATCGGTGCCCACTGCTTACGGGGGTCAATTAAGTAATTTTTTTGTAAACTTAGAAAAATTAATTAGAGAATTTTATGCCTCAGAACCCAATGCTAAAGATGATATTATTAACATTATTGTTAGAATTAATAAAAATCCTAAGTGGATCAGGAGTTTTCAAGCCGCTCTTTCAGAGCTTTCGAATGATGACCGCATAATTATCAATAAATGGTTGGAAAGTAGAACTACTAATCCTAGTTTGCAAGATGATCCTGTTATAAAAATGGTCGATAAAGCCTATAAACAGGCTCAGGCAAATGCTACAAATTCAAAAGAAGAGCTTGAATCAAAGGTTAACGAAGTGTTTAAGGAGGAAGCTAAATCTGATAGTGCTTTCACATTTGAACCCCCCTGCACCATCAAAATTAATGGTTCTCTCTATAAGAGTACGGTCCTGAAAGTCGTACCTCCCTCAATAAACTATTGTTCTATAGGTAAAACGTTGGCGGCAGTGGCAGTCTGCGATGCATACGACTGTGTTAAAGAAGCTCTAGATAGTGAACCCAAAATTATACGTAAAGAAGGGGAAATATTTAGAGATGAACTATCGGATAAAACAGAAGGACCAAAGATGGTGGTTATTCCGGAAGGAGAGTTTTGGATGGGATCGGAGAAAAGCGAAAAAGGGCGTAATTCTGATGAGCGCCGGCACTGGGTAAAGATCAAGTCATTTGCGATTGGCCAATACGAGGTGACGTTTCAGGAATATGACCGGTTTTGTGAAGCAAAGGGACGGGAGAAACCGGGTGACGAAGGTTGGGGGCGGGGTCGGCGACCAGTAATCAATGTGTCATGGCATGATGCCGTAGCGTATGCCGACTGGTTGTCACAAATAACGGACAAGCGTTACCGGTTGCTAACAGAGGCAGAGTGGGAATATGCAGCTCGCGCAAATACCGAAACTGCTTATTGGTGGGGTAATGAGGTTAGTAGTAACAATGCCAATTGTAATGACTGCGGCAGCCAGTGGGATAACAAACAAACTGCGCCAGTAGCTCAGTTTAAAGCTAATGAATTTAAATTGCATGACACGGCAGGTAATGTCTACGAATGGACTTGTTCGGGATATTCTAAAGATTACGACGGCTCTGAGCTGAAATGTGTAAACAAGGATGATAAAGGTCCCCGGATGGTGCGGGGCGGCTCGTGGGACGACGAACCGCGGAGGGTGCGCGGGGCTGCGCGCAACTGGGACGGCCCGCTCTACGGGGGCGGGAGCGTGGGTTTTCGCCTGGCCAGGGACTTATAACCCTTTATACTTTATCCTGTTACCCTTTAACTCCGGCCACGCAGCCCGGCAGCGCGTAGGTTGGGGTGAGGAACGAACCCCAACATTTCATCGTCGGGAATGACATTGGGGTTCCTGCGTCACCCCAACCTACGGGCTTGGCTTTGAAATTTCCCGTCTATCCTCAGATTCAGCCTCAGAAGCATAGCGGGTCTCCCGTTCAGCAATGCTGTCAATGTAACGCTGACCTTCGAGGCTGGCACGGGAGTAATTCCGAATCAGACGGTCAAGCTGCGTGATCATGCGCCGGAACCCGGCAACATCAGGTTCCGGCAGATCAAGCGAATCATCGACAGGAAGCAGCAGCTGCCAGACCTCGTAGCCAAGCGCTGTAGCAACGCATTCAGCGCTTTCCATCGTAAATTCCACCTGTGGATCACCATGGCCATAGCGCTCAATGGCGCTCACGGTTTTCTGTGAAACGCCGGCACGCTTGCCAAGCTGTTCTTGACTCATCAGCCGCAGTCGACGTAGGGATGCTACGCGCCTGCCAAAAAGCTGTCTACTGTTGGTATTCATCGTAGCCGGGTAGAGTGGGCATGGCCCACGTTTTCCTTTGAACCTTGGTTAGGATGGTGGGCCGTGCCCACCCTACAAGACTTTTGGGAACTGAGTTTCCGGCAGTGGCACGGCCCCCTGCCACAATACGGTCAGGGGACCTTGCTCTCTGATCACCCTGGCTTGGGATTCGTTGCGCACCAGTAAGGCCCCGGCATATCCCAGGGCGTTGATAGAGACCGATTCGAAGCTTTCCCGCGAGCGCGGTACGAGCAACAGCCAGTGGCGGGTGGCGAGCAGATTATAGGGAGCGGGTTGGGGCTGGTCGATAGACAGACCGGTGGCCAGCAGCAGGCGGTGATACAGTGCCAGCGTCGCGGCGGCGGCTTCCTGGGGGGATTGCAGCCAGCCGGGTTCCAGCCGGGCGATGGCATGGACGAAAGGCAGTTGCGGCGCTGTTCCCACGGGACCCTCGAAGCAGGCGGCGGCGAGTACGGGTTCGATGGGTATACCGGGACCCCCGGGCGCCAGCGGCAGGGGAACCATCTGCAAATGCTTATGCTGCTGGCTGGCGCCGGCGATCCGACCGGAGTTGTAGAACGCCAGGGCCTCGAATTCGGCCATGCAGGTCCACAGCGCCGCGAAGTCCTCCAGATTCAGCCGGTTCTCCTGTTCTTCGAACTCGCGGGTGACGATCAGCAGATGATGGTCGAGCACGTTGAATTTGTTCAGCAGGTACAGATGAGTGGCGGAGACATCGGCGACGAACAGGTCTTCTTCGTAAGGCAGGAAGGGATTGAACCCGGCGCCGGCGGCTTGGCGGGACTGCGCGTTGCCGGCCTTGATCCTTGCGCACCAGATTGGCCAGAATGCGCAAGATAAAATGAATGCCGTTTTGCTCGATCCGTTCATCGGCCGTGGGGATCGGCTGGAGCGCGCCGCAGCGGAGCGCATGCTCGGTCCGGGCGAGTAACCGTGCCCATAAGGCGCCGGGTTGGAGTAATCGTTCGCTCATGGTAAAACCGGTTAGCTGGATTATTGGCTAAAATCTAAAGCAAGGGTTACCGGACTGCAAGCCTGTGTACGTTCTCGACAACCGCTCAAGCGCCGGAAACGCTGCGCTTATTCCGGTTTGCCGACCCGATCGATTATCTTGCTCTGAAAGACGCATGAAACCATTCCTCGCTTTTCTCCAGGGTCTCGACGCCGACCTGCGGGCAGGTCTTCAAGCGCAACTGCGGGTGCTCTGGACCCATCACTCGACGGCTATCGAAGGCAACAGCCTGACTCTCGGGGAGACGGACTTTGTCCTGGGCGAAGGGCTAACCGTGGCGGGCAAGCCGCTTAAAGATCATCAGCAGGTGGTGGGGCATGCCCGCGCGATCGATTTTTTGACAGCTTGGCTGAGCCAGGGGCGCAGTTTGACCGAGGATGATTTATTCCTGCTACACCGGGCCATTCAAACCGAGGTGGTCATCGACATCTATCAACCCGTGGGAGCGTGGAAGCAGGAACCGAATGGCGCCCAGATCGTGGTGGACGGAAGACTGATTTTCAACGACGCTTACGCCTACCCCGATGACGTGCCGGCGCTGATGGCAGACTGGCTGGCGCTGTTAGCCGGTCATCGTAGTGGCGGTTTGTCCCAGGAAGCAGCGCTATCCGCTTATACGGAATTGCATGCCGCCTTTGTCCGGATTCACCCGTTCGCCGATGGCAATGGGCGGATGGCCCGCCTGTTGGCAAATATCCCGGTGCTGGAGGCAGGATTTCCACCGCTGGTGATTCCTCGCGAACGACGGCAGGATTACTTGCAGACACTGGCTGTCTGGGAATTGCGCGTTGGCAGACCGATAACCGGTAGCGCGCTGTTACCGGAAAGCCAAGCACTGGCGCCCTTCGTGGCGCTGTGTCGGGACGCCTGGCAGGCATCATCGGAACTGGTGAATGAGTACCGGCGGCGGCAGGCTGAGCGCGATCAGGTACGGAAGCCTTGATGGCAGACAGCCAGTAGCAGTTACGTTACCGAGGATCTGCGAGAACGGGAAGACGATCTGATCTGGCGGCTGCGTTGGGGGAGAGGAATGGCTGTATGTCTACCTGTTGCTGGAATTCCAGTCCACCATCGACCGCTTCATGGCGGTGCGGGTGATGGTGTATCTGGGCTTGTTGTATCAGGACTTGATCAAGACCAAGCAGTTGGCCCGGACGGGCCGTTTGCCGCCGGTGCTGCCGGTGGTACTGTACAATGGTACGCCACGCTGAACGGCGGCGGAAGATATTGCCGAGTTGATCGAAGCGGTGCCGGGCGAACTGGAACATTACCGTCCGCGACTGCATTATCTGTTGCTGGATGAAGGCCGGTGTCAGACAGAGGAGAATGCGTCTACTGGAAACCTGTACCCAAGCCACTCATCAACCACCACCGTCGGCGCCGCCACGGGAGAATATGACTCATGCCGATTTCCGCCCAAACCTGGCTGCAACGCCTCCGTGAACTCCCGCTGTCCTCGAAGACCCGGATAATGAATGTCTGCGGCGGCCATGAACGGGCGATCGGCATGGCCGGCCTGCGCTCCGCCCTGCCCGCCAGTATCGAGCTGATTCCGGGGCCGGGCTGTCCCGTCTGTATCTGCCCCGAAGAGGATATCTATCAGGCGATTCAACTGGCGCTGCATGAAAGGGTGATTTTGGTCGCTTTCGGCGATATGCTGCGGGTACCGGTGAATGTGCCTAAAAAAGAGGTCCGGTCGCTGGAGCAGGCCCGCGCCGCCGGCGCCGATGTCCGCCCCATCGCCTCCCCCCGGGAAGCGGTGAAAATCGCCCGCGAACAACCTGAAAAGTCAGTGGTGTTCTTCGCCGCCGGCTTCGAGACCACGATTGCGCCGGTGGCCGGCATGCTGGCCGAGGGCCTGCCCTTCAATCTCAGCGTGCTGCTGGCCGGGCGGCTCACCTGGCCGGCGGTGGCGATGTTGCTGGCGTCCGAGGCGCCGGGTTTCGATGCCCTGATCGCGCCCGGCCATGTAGCGACGGTAATGGGGCCGGAAGAATGGCGGTTTGTGGTGGAGCGACACCACCTGCCGGCGGCGGTGGCCGGTTTCTCTCCGGTCAGCCTGCTGGCCGCCACCTATTCGGTCCTGCGGCAGAGACTCGAAGGCCGGGTGTTTCTGGATAACTGTTATCCCGAAGTAGTGCGGCCCGGCGGCAATCCCGGCGCCCGGCGGCAGTTGCAGGCGGTGATGGAGATCGTGGATGCCAACTGGCGCGGTGTGGGCATCATTCCACAATCCGGCTTCGCACTGAAGGCGGAATTCGCCGCCCACGATGCCCGCCGGCTGTGGCCCGACTATAACGATACCGCCCGTAAACGCGCCGGGCAGATGCCGCCGGGTTGCGACTGCGCCCGAGTGGTGCTGGGCAAGATTTACCCCAACGAATGCGTGCTGTATGGGTACGCCTGCACGCCGCGCACGCCTGTCGGCCCGTGCATGGTTTCCGACGAGGGCGCCTGTCGGATTTGGTGGTCTTCGGGGGTGCGGGAAGCGGCGCGGACCCAGCCGGTGGTTTCGTCCTGATATTGATTAAACACACAGTCGTAGGGTGTGCTGTGCGCCCCATCGCCATGCCGCAACAGCCTGAGGTATTTCCAATTATCGCCGCCGTTCGCCTGCGCGTTCACGGCCGGGTACAGGGCGTCGGCTTCAGGCCCTTTGTCTATCGCCTGGCTTATGAGTTCGGACTGTCCGGCTGGGTGCAGAACCGCAGCGGCGAGGTTGAGATTCAGATTCAGGGTGATCCCGCCATGCTGTGCGCTTTTCAACAGGCGCTGCTCCAACAGGCGCCGCCGCTGGCCCGACCGCAGCTTGGTGCAGTCACGTCGATGCCGTTACAGGATTTTCAGGGATTTATCATTCAGGCCAGTGCGGCGGACGGGAGTCCCGATATCCACGTGCCGCCGGACTGCTTTACCTGCGACGACTGTCTGGCGGAACTGCGCGATCCTCAGGCCCGGCGCTATCGCTACCCCTTTATCAACTGCACCCAGTGCGGTCCGCGTTACACGATCATCCGGGCCTTGCCCTACGACCGTCCCAACACCACCCTGGCCGGTTTTCCCCTGTGTGGGGAATGCGACTCCGAGTATCGCGATCCTCTGGACCGGCGCTTTCATGCCCAGCCCCTGGCCTGTCCCGTTTGCGGTCCCCAGGTCGAATTTCATGAAGGCGACCGGGCTATTAGCAGCGGCGAAGCCGCTTTGAAAAGCTGTATAGCCGCCCTGCAGTCGGGCCGGATCGTCGCGGTCAAGGGCGTGGGTGGCTATCACCTGCTGTGCGATGCGCGCAATTCAGTTGCCGTGCAAAGCCTGCGGCAGCGCAAGCACCGGCCCGACAAGCCGCTGGCGGTGATGTTTCCGCAAGGCGGCGAGGATGGGCTGGAGGCGTTGCGCGCCTGTGTGGAACTGGACTCCACCGCCGCGCCACTGCTGCGCGATCCCATGCGGCCGGTCGTGCTGGCGCGGAAACGGCCCGCCGCGCCGCTGGCGCCGGAACTCGCCCCAGGGCTGCAAGAGCTTGGCGTCTTCCTGCCTTACAGCCCGCTGCACCATCTGCTGCTGGATGAATTCGGCGGGCCGCTGGTCGCCACCTCCGGCAATCTCAGCGGCGAGCCGGTCATTACCGATAACGCTCGAGCCCAGACCCGGCTCGGCCAGGTGGCCGATGCCTTCCTGCACCATAACCGCCCGATCGAGCGCCCCGCCGATGATTCGGTTTACCGGATCATCGGCGGTAAGCCCCGGCCTTTCCGGCTGGGACGCGGCGGCGCGCCGCTGGAACTGACGCTGGACAGAGCCTTGCCGGAACCGCTGCTGGCGTTGGGCGGCCAGATGAAGGCCACCGTCGCCCTGGCCTGGGAAAACCGGGTCGTCGTCTCTCCTCATATCGGCGATCTGGACTCGCCACGCGGGCAGGCGGTGTTCCAGCAGGTAGGTGCCGACTTGCAGCGCCTGTATGGTGTGACCGCCCAACGCCTGATCTGCGATGCCCATCCCGCTTATGCCAGTGCCCGCTGGGCGGAGCGCCAGAGTCTGCCCGTAACGAAAGTCTTTCACCATCATGCCCATGCCTCGGCGCTGGCAGGCGAATATCCTGAAGTGCAACAGTGGTTGCTGTTCACCTGGGATGGCGTGGGCTACGGCCCCGATGGTACTTTATGGGGTGGCGAAACCTTGTGGGGACGGTCCGGTGGGTGGCAACGGGTGGCTGGCCTGCGGCGGTTCCGCCTGCCGGGCGGCGACAGGGCCGGACGCGAACCCTGGCGGTCGGCGGCGGCGCTGTGCTGGGAGGCAGGTTTGGACTGGCGGGAACCGTCGCTACCCGGTCTGGAGTTGGCGCGCCACGCCTGGGAGCGGCGCTTGAACAGCCCGACCAGTTCCGCCGCCGGGCGGGTCTGGGACGCGGCGGCGGCCTTGATTGCCGGTATTCACCGCACCAGCTTCGAAGGTCAGGGACCGATGCTGTTGGAAGCCCTGGCTGAGGACTGCGATCGGGTGGTGGAGCTGCCCATGACGATCATGGATGACGTATTGCGGGTGGATTGGGCGCCGCTGTTGCCTGTGTTACAAGACCCGACTTTATCGGTTCCCCAACGGTCGGCGCTGTTCCATAACAGCATGGCCGAGGCCATCGTCCGCCAGGTACAGGTTTTACGCAAGCGGCATCCGTTCGATGCCGTCGGCCTGACCGGTGGTGTATTCCAGAACCGGCGGTTGAGTGAGTCCGTGGTGTACCGGCTGACCGTTCTGGGAATTGCGGTTTATCTGCCGACCGGAGTACCCTGCAACGACGGCGGCTTAAGCTACGGTCAGGTCATAGAATGGCTCGCCTTTAGTCATTCAACCAAAAGGCCTACATCGGTTTAGCCAACATGGCGCCATCTATTGGAGAATGAACCCATGAAAGTCATTTACGACCGCGAGACCGATACCTTGATGGTCATCTTCGCCGATACCCCGGTTGCTGAAAGCGACGAGGACAAGCCAGGGGTGATTTTAGACTATGACGCTTCAGGTAACCTGGTATCTGTTGAAATCTTGGATGCATCACGCCGCGTTACATCACCGGGTCAAATCGAGTATCAAGTCGCTCCGCTAACGGCCTGACAGCGGTTACTTCAGTCGTCGAACAACCAGCCGCGCTGCTTAACACCAAGATTTGTTATGAACCAAGAACGCTGGATCACTCTCGCCCACGGCAACGGTGGGCGCTTTATGCGGGAACTCATCGACGGCATCTTCGCCCGCCATCTGGCCAATCCGGGTCTGGATGTGCGGGCCGACGCCGTCGCCCTGGAACTCGACGGCGAAGCGCTGTTCACCACCGACGGCTTCACCGTCCAGCCGCTGGAGTTTCCCGGCGGCGATATCGGCATGCTGGCCGTACACGGCACGGTCAACGACCTGGCGGTGGCCGGCGCGATTCCCCGCTATCTCAGCCTCAGCGCCATTATCGAGGAAGGACTGGAAACCGAGCTGTTGGAACGGCTGGTGGCCAGTCTGGCCGCCGCCGCCCGGGAGGCGGAGGTGCAGGTGGTGGCCGGCGATACCAAGGTCGTTCCACGCGGTCATGGCGGAGGACTGTACTTTATCACCAGCGGGGTGGGGATCAGAGCGAACCCTATCCCGCTCGGTCTCGATCGCATCCAGGCGGGCGACAGTATCCTGGTCAGCGGCCCGGTGGGCGATCATGGCATCTGCGTATTGCTGGCCCGCGAGGAGTTCGGCTTACAGGGCGAACTGAACTCCGACTGCGCCAGCGTGCTTCCCCTGACCCGCACGCTGTTGGATTTGCCCGGCCTGCGCTTTATGCGCGATCCCACCCGCGGCGGCCTGGCCACGGTCGCCCATGAGATCAGCCAGGTGACCGGTCTGGGCGTGCGGCTGTGGGAAGCGGTGATTCCGGTGCACGAACCGGTCCGCTCGGTATGCGACATGCTGGGCTACGATCCCTATTATCTGGCCTGTGAAGGCAGGGTGGTGGCCGTGGTGGCGCCGGAGCAGGCGGCGGAGGCGCTGACCCGCTGGCAGCGGCTGCCCCAGGGCCATGAGGCCGCGATTATCGGTCGCATCGATGCCACGGGACCCGCGGCTGTCGTGCTGGAAACCGAACTGGGCGGGGAACGGTTGCTGGATGAGCTCGAAGACGATCCACTACCCCGAATCTGCTGAATCCTTCCCTATCGCCACTCCGGATTTGGCCGAGGCTGTCGCCGCCTGGCAGACCGGTTTGCGGCGGCAGGCCACCCCCGCCACGGTGGACGCTTATCGACGGGACCTGGCGACCTTTCTAAGCTGTTTGGCGGAACGCTCGGGCCATCCGGTGATACCGGCCGACCTCATCCGGCGACCACACAACAGGTGTTTGTGCTCATGTTCATGCTCGTGTTCGTGCTCGCGCGACATATCGGGACCTTGGTCCACGGCATAGTAAAGGCGCGATAGCTTACCCTATACTCCAAACCTAAGGAACTTTATCCAACTGTCCGAAACGCATGAAGAGCCATGAAGATAATCAAGCGCTCTTGACAGTTTCATGGCTGGCTTCGTCAAGGCGCTGCTGAATAGCGGTCGCTATCACATCAAGTACGTGTTCGGCGACATCGATGATGCTTACATGCTGCTGTACCCACTCGAAGCCTTGCTGTGCAACCAAGACACCGAAAAGTTCATCAGCATAGGACTCAGAGATAGACTGCACCTCGCTCAGGTCGAGCGTTACCTGGTTGCCCTGTTGTACCTGGCTAACCAGTTGGTAGCGTTTGACAGCGGCCGTACGGCGCGATGCGAGGTCGGAGCCTGGTAGCTTCAGCGTGACGTTACCCATCATGCCCTCCTCAAAGATTGTTTAATCTGCTCGATCCGCTGGTTAGGGGTAGTTTGAGTAGGTAGATTATTGACCAGCGACAACCTGAACCGGCAGGCCAAAGCGACGCCTTTCCAAGGTATCTCTAAATCAATATACCCGCTTTGACCGTTATGTTCCATTATTAAAGCTTGGTCACCTGACGCCAGCCATAGCATCCCCGCGAACGTCTTGACCAACTGGATCAGCTTATCCAACCCCAATCCCTGGTGGTGATTATCCTCTCCGGCTAAGGTGGTTTTCTCTATACCTTTCAAAGGATTATTTGTAATATCGGCAGGCATCCTCTGCGCCCAATCGGATTGAGGGAGTCGTTTCTTAGTCGAGTTCCCTGGTTGGATGCACCACTCAATCGCTTCGCGATCGTTATCAATCGACATACCGACACGCTTGATCTCCCCAAGGAAGCCAGGCCCTGCATCGGCCAGAGCAAACTCAAACCAAGCGTCATCAGGGCCATGATCATCGGTTGGGCCAGATGGTCCCGATAATGGTTATCCAGACATTCATTGCCGCTGGCGCCCTGGGAGCGCCGCACCCCAGTGCGGCATTGTAATGATGCCAGTCTTGTAGGGTGGGCACGGCTCACCTTTCAAACCAGGGTTCGGAAAAAGTAATAGTAAGGTGCGCATTGCGCACCAATTGCCGCTGGCTACCTGGCTCGATACGGGTGGGTGGCTAGCCCTTACCCGAAGGGGACTTTCACCCCGCAAGAAACGCCGAGCTTTTCCCGGCGCGATAATATGAAAGCTCAGTGGCGGAGTGTTAGCGGAATCCGCTGGAGCACCAAGTTAGGCGTTTTGGTTTACCATTCCCACCAAAATCGCAACAATCTTATTCGCATTTGCAATATGATATTCCTGAAGATCAACGTACACATTGTTGCCCTCCTGCTTCAGGAATTTCCATGTATTCCCAGTTGTCACTGCCCCGTATATTGCTGGCAACTGTAAGCCTTCTCTGTCATTGAATATCCTTGATGCATACATTTCTGCTATGCACTGCCCTAAGCCACCGACAATATTTTCATTTTTTGCTTCAACAATAGCAATAATAGGAGCGCTCACATAAAATTGTTCTTGTGATTTGCTAATAATAAAATCACAGAACCCTGTCAACCCTTTTTCTTTGTCAACATCCATAATAATGCCAGAGAACAAACTAATTTTATTATCTAATATTTTCCTGACTTCCAGCAAAACATTTGCAATTATAAATTCTGAGCGGGCCTTCTCGGTTCCAACGGCCATCGCAAGAGGAACATTGTAGCTTAGTGTAATTGATAAATATTCACTGATTTGTGTTTCTGGTATTTTTGAAAACAAGTCTTTGTCTTCAATCACATTTAATCCAAACTCATCTTTTGCTCTTTTTAGAGTGAAATCGCTATATGACATGGGTTTATACCTATTTCAACTGTTGCCACACCTAACAATCGAAGCTCAGCCAACCGGCGTCAATCGGTCGGCTGGAGCGTTCGGTTAGGGCAGACAGACTCGTTAGGAAGAATGCCCTTCCAAGCCCCTACCTGCACTCTCAACATAGCAGGGCCTACTCATCCTACCATCCGCTATGCTCTCAAGACAACATTGCTATAATGCTAAACTTGACCCCTTTCCTCCGTGACCCCTTTCCTCCGGACGCGGTTCGTACCTCACCGCATCCTACGCTTGCTACGCGGGCCACGGGGGCTTGTAGGATGCGGCGCCAACCGCATCGGTCGCGCAATCTCCCCGCGAGCGATGCGGTTCGTGCCTCACCGCATTCTACGCTTGCTCAAAACCCAACTTCCCAAACTCCCTTTAAATCCAGCACAAACCCTTGCAAAACCGGTTCACCCGACAAGCGTTCCGGATTATCCCGACACTCAGCCGGATGACCCGGCGTATACACATAAACTTGCCGGATTTCGGAATCGATCAGCCAGCCCAGGCGCGCTCCATTATTCAGGTACTGCCGCATTTTGTCCTGCAAGTCACTCAACCGGTCGCTGGGAGAACGTAATTCGATGACGAAGTCCGGACACAGCGGAATAAACTGCGCTTTCTGTTCGGCCGTCAAAGCCGCCAGCCGCGATCGTCTCACCCAGGAGACATCCGGCGAGAGCACCGCTCCATCCGGCAGAATAAATCCACCCGAGGAGTCGAAAACCACGCCGCTACCCTCACCATCGGCCCATAGGGATAACAAGGTAATCAGCCTGGAATTTCTCCAACTGGTCTCACCCCCGGTTAGCGCCATAATCACGCAATCTCCCTGGGTTGTCCGTTCAATCCGCCATGCCTCGTTAGCTCTGCAAAATTCATAAAACTGGTTATCGCTCAAACGCAGCGATCCCGGCCAATGCAGAATCAGAGCCGTTTGGAGGCAGTCTTCTCTGCTCTGGTTTTTCTGAATCATTCGCTTGCTCAAACCCATAACCAAAATCCCCTGCCTGTACAGTCACATGCACCCGCCCGATGGATTTGTCTTCCAGCATCCGGATTTTACTGCCCTTGTCCACATGTCCTGTCATCCCACGTTTCCATGCGGCGGAATACGCTGCGCTACTTCGCCCTACGCGAACGCGAGCGATGCGGTTCGTGCCTCACCGCATCCTACGCGGACTCTACCCGGCTATTCCGTAAAACATCACAACTTCCTGGCTTCCAACAACGGACCCATACCACCGCCGGCATAACACTGAACATAAAAATTCCAACGATTATCTATTCGAATTCCAATAATCGTCGCTCTGTTGCCTTGGTTTCCATATCCAGTGTCTTCATTCTGTGCCTCTCTCTCGAAAACAGAATCAATACCATCCGCCAATTGGTTCCGCACAGTAACACCAAGGTGTTCTCTTACAGCACCAAGCCCTGGGTTTGGCTGTATATGCGTCACCAATTGCGCGCCTTCGGCTTGAGTACCAATGCCAAACGTGCAACCCGATAACTGTGAGGTCAACATAATATCCGGATTGGCATCCGAAGTGGGCCCATTACGTGGTAATGCATAATGCGCATTAATGAGGTCATTCTCATCCTGCATCATCGCAACATAATAGGCATTGAAAAATCCATTATTTATATCAGGATTGGGCAGCGCGACTCCCTGCTGTTTGGTAAAGCGTATCGCCGGACGGTCTTTCGTTCTGCCGAGTAAGCCGCTAATACCAGTGGTGAATCCATGGGTATTAGCGGCTTGATCCAAAAATGAAAAAGTGGCCACATCGGAAGGGACCCCTACTTGGCCTCCGGCTATAGTCAACCAATAATGACGAAAGAAAGTCAGCGGATTCGCGCGCATTTCTCTTAAAATCTCAGCCGCAGTGAGTGGCATGGTATTATCTCTCAGTTATCGCATTTAAAACTAATAAACGCTTACAGCCCGCATAGGGCGGAATAGCGCAGCGTATTTCGCCGCATGCATTAACAGGGTTCACTCAAACCCATACCCAAACTCTCCATTCTCGACCTTGATCTGCACCCGCTCCACCGGCTTGCCTTCCATTATCCGGGTCAAAAATTCCTGACTGATCCTCGGTAAAACGGTATTGGTTAAAATCGCATCGATCATCCGCCCGCCGCTTTCCAGTTCGGTGCAGCGGCTGACGATCAGCTTGACCACCGCGTCGTCATAGCTGAACGGCACTCGGTGCTGCTCGCGGATGCGCTTCTCGATGCGACCGAGTTGCAGCCGGGCGATGGCGCCGATAATCTCGTCGTTCAACGGGTAATACGGAATCACCACCAGCCGGCCCAGCAGGGCGGCGGGAAAGGCTTTCAGCAGCGGTTCGCGCAGGGCCTTGGCGATGCCCTCGGGTTCGGGCATCAAGTCAGGGTCCTTGCACAGATTCATGATCAGATCGGTGCCGACGTTAGTGGTCAGCAGAATCAGCGTGTGCTTGAAATCGATCAGCCGGCCCTCGCCGTCTTCCATCCAGCCCTTGTCGAACACCTGAAAGAAGATTTCGTGCACATCCGGATGGGCCTTTTCCACCTCGTCCAGCAGCACCACGCTGTAAGGCCGCCGCCGCACCGCCTCGGTGAGCACGCCGCCCTCGCCGTAGCCCACATAGCCGGGAGGCGCGCCTTTCAGCGTCGAGACCGTATGCGCCTCCTGGAACTCGCTCATGTTGATGGTGATGACGTTCTGCTCGCCACCATAAAGGGCCTCGGCCAGGGCGAGCGCCGTTTCCGTCTTGCCGACGCCGGAGGAACCGGCCAGCAGAAACACGCCGATGGGCTTGTTGGGATTGTCCAGCCCCGCCCGCGAGGTCTGGATGCGGCGCGCGATCATCTCCAGCGCATGCCGCTGGCCGATGATGCGCTGTTCCAGGAGATCGGGCAGCTTGAGAATGGTGTCGATCTCGTTCCTGACCATGCGCCCGACCGGGATGCCGGTCCAGTCCTCGACCACGGAGGCGACCGCCTGATGATCCACCGTCGGCAGGATCAGCGGCGTTTCGCCCTGGTAATCATGCAACTTCGCCTGTAACTCCTTCAGTTCCGCCAGCCAGGCGGCGCGTTCGGCGGCGTCCGGCTGGGCCGTATCCAGGCCGGTGGGCTTATCGACCACGGTGCCCGGCGCGACGGCGTCGGCGGCCTGCTCCAGCTTGCTCTGGGTGCCCTCCACCTTGCCAAGGTCGCCGCGCAGTTTGCCGCGTAGCGTGAGAATCTGGTCCACCAACTCCTTCTCGACCTGCCAGCGGGCATCCAATTGTTCCAGTCTGGTCTGTTCGGCGGCAAGCTTATCCCTCGCGGCGGCCTCGCGCAGGGCGGTATCCATGCCGACCGCGGTCTCCCGGCCGATGATTTCCAACTCGGTATTCAGCGCCTGAATGCGCCTGCGGGAGTCGTCCACCTCAGGAGGCACCGCGTGCTGGCTGATGGCGACGCGCGCGCCGGCGGTGTCGAGCAGGCTCACGGACTTGTCGGGTAACTGGCGGGCGGGAATATAGCGGTGAGACAGCTTGACGGCGGCTTCGAGCGCCTCATCCAGGATCTGCACCCGGTGATGCTTCTCCAGGGTGGAGGCCACGCCGCGCATCATCAGAATGGCCTTTTCCTCGCCCGGCTCCAGCACCTGAACGACCTGGAAGCGCCGGGTCAGGGCGGGATCTTTTTCGATGTATTTCTTATATTCCGACCAAGTGGTGGCGGCCACGGTGCGCAGAGTGCCGCGCGCCAGGGCGGGCTTGAGCAGGTTGGCGGCATCGCCGGTGCCGGCGGCGCCGCCCGCCCCCACCAGTGTATGGGCCTCGTCGATGAATAAAATGATCGGTTTGGGGGAGGACTGCACTTCATCGATCACCGAGCGCAGGCGGTTTTCAAACTCACCTTTCATGCTGGCGCCGGCCTGCAGCAGGCCCACATCCAAGGTCCGCAGGGTCACATTCTGCAAGGGCGGCGGCACGTCGCCGGCCACGATGCGTAGGGCGAAGCCTTCGACCACGGCGGTTTTACCCACGCCCGCCTCGCCGGTCAGGATGGGGTTGTTCTGGCGGCGGCGCATCAGGATATCGACGATCTGGCGGATTTCCTCGTCGCGCCCGACCACGGGATCGATCTTGCCCTGCCGGGCCTGGGCGGTCAGATCCACCGTGAACCGCTGCAAGGCTTCCTGCTTGCCCATCGGCGCCGGCGCCATGGCCTCGCTGGCTTCACCGGGAACCGCGCCGCCGCCGGTCTGAAAGCCGTCGGTGGCGCGCAGGGCCGCTTCCGGGGAGGCGCCGACAATCTCGTTGAAGCGATCGGTCAGGGTATCCAGCTTGACCTTCTCGAACTCGCTGGAAATACCGAGCAGGCCGTTGCGTAGGCCGGGGGTTTTAAGGATGCCCACCACCAGATGGCCGGTGCGGACCTGGGAGTCGCCGAACAGGAGCGTGCCATACACCCAGCCCCGTTCGACCGCCTCTTCCACATGGGAGGACAGATCGGAAATGGAGGTGGACCCGCGTGGCAGCCGGTCCAGACTCTCGGTGAAATCCTTGGCCAGTCGGGAAGGGTTGACCGCGAATTCCTTGAGAATCCGGTGCAGGTCGGAGTCCTGCAATTGCAGAATCTGGTTGAACCAGTGCGCCAGTTCCACATACGGATTGCCCCGTAGTTTGCAGAACACGGTGGCGCTTTCAATCGCCTTGTAACCCAGGCTGTTCAGTTTGCCGAACAGGGCGACCCGATTGATTTCCGCCATTCGATTTCCACCTTTGAAAAGCTATTGAATTGTTGCAAAACCTAAGCTTGTACCCCGCGAGCGATGCGGTTCGTACCTCACCGCATCCTACGCGCTACCCGGCGCGAAACGCGAAATAGGTGTGCGGTGCGCACCCTACCCGGTTCACCCCAACGGTCATGCCGATTTATCTCGGCGCCCCTATGGATGAAAATCCAGCCGGTGCAGAGCCAATCGTGATTTTCACGGCAACCTACGAGCTACGAGCTCGGCGGGGTGGCCCCGCAGGTATTCCCGCAGTGCGTTGTTGACCGCCGCTTCGTCCGCGAACGCTGCAGCCACGTCGTCGGCCAGCCGTACCACTCGCAGCCGTTCGCGGTACCGCGCGGCGTACTTACCCCGCACCACCCCTCGCAGTGCACGGAAGTCGTAGTTGGGCCGCAACTCGTCGTCAATCGGCCCGGTCTCGTCATGGGAAGTTGCCATCTTCGTAGTCTCTCCGCTCACTCTGGTTCGCCTTGCGGGCGCTGATGATCCGCACTTTCTCGCCAGAGTCAGTGTGCGACACCAACAGCAGCCGCCCGGTGGCAGACAAGCCCATAGTGATGTAGCGGTCCTCGTCTTCGGAGTGGTCCGGGTCATAGCCGGTGAGCGATAGCGGGTCGGCGAACGCGGTCATCGCCTCGGCGAAGGACACGCCGTGCTTCCGCTCGTTCGACTCCGCCTTGACGTCATCCCACTCGAAGTCCATCGCCCCGCTCCGGTCAACGGTCTGAGAACATCATCGCCCCGCATCAGACCCGTGTCAATCAGCCGCCTTCCAGTTCCTGTAGCTCCTGTAGTGCGCATAGCGCACCAGAAGAAGGTGCGCGGTGCGCACCTATCTGGCTTCATTAGGTCATGATACAGGGAAAGATAGCTGGTAGCTGGTAGCTGGTAGTGCGCATCGCGCACCATTCACCTTACCTCATTCCCCGACCGTTTCCGCCAGATCGGCGAAGTCGGGTATTCCACCGGAAGGGCAACCCCAGTGCGAATCATAGGCGCCCAATTTAACCCAGCGGTGAAAAGTGGAATAGGGCCAGTCTCGGGGGCATTCCACCAAACCATGTTTGACCGGGTTGTAGTGGAGGTAATCGAAATGGCGCGCATAATCCCGTTCGTCGCGCAGGGTATGTTCCCAAAAGCCCCGTTGCCACACGCCCCGCCGACGTCGGGATTGACGGGAGGCAGTGAGCGGTTTTTCCGCACCGCCGCGCGCCAGCCAGGATTGGGTGAAGTGTTTTTTGATAGCGCCCCAACGTTTGGAATAATCGGTGTCGCCCGGTGGTAGGGTCCAGATGGCGTGCAGGTGATCGCGTAGCATGACCAGCGCATCCACCTGGAATGGCGGCCAGCGGTCGAAACAATCCCGAAACGCCGCCCGTAACAGATCCCGCGCCAAATCAGTTCCCAAAATCGAAGCCCGCCGTTCCGTCACCACTGTGAAGAAATAGGAGCCGCCGGGCACATAGCAGCGGCGATAATTCGGCATAAGGATAAGCCCAATGGTAGGGTGCGCATCGCGCACCATTCACCGTGCCAGAACCCACCGCATGGGCAGGAACAGCCATGTTTCCCGGCCGGCAAATAAGCCATCCCGGCGGGTGGTACCACCATCCCGTAGGGTGCGCAATGCGCACCAAAGAAGGTGCGCGGTGCGCACCCTAGTGTGCCCGGCATGGGCCAAGACTTGCAACCTGAAACGAGGTTGCCGGAGAGAGTGACGACAACCGTAGAGAAACGCAAGGGGGAAGCCGTGAGGCCAGCCTGAAAGAAGCGTGTATC